>DATJII010000120.1:0-4200 GCA_035493435.1 Candidatus Limnocylindria bacterium
ATCAGAAACTTCCCGAGATCCAATTTGGCCGCCTGGGAGGCCAGTGTGGTCCGATTGACCATCTGTGCCCGTCCCTGGGTCAAGGGACCTTCGCCGAACGAAGGGAACTTGCCGTAAAGCTCAGCGGTAATGGCCAGTTGCAATACAGCATCACCGAGGAACTCCAAGCGCTGATTGTGATCCTGATTACCACCGTGTTCATGGGCAATCGACGGATGTGTCAAGGCCAGTCCCAACAGGTTACGGTTCTTAAACCGATAGCCAAGGACCTCCTCCAATTCGGAAATAGACGGCATATCGCTCTCTTTCTTGCATTTCGATTGCCGTTCTCCGTGCGCCGCGACTAGGTGTCGGCTCACGGAGAACAACAATCCAGATGTCAAATTTTGCCCAAGCTTCTCCTACTGACGTCAAAATAAGGGCATCTCTTCAATGGGGAGCGGAGGGCGCGTCCACTTGGGCTTCAGGCGCATCCGGTACCAATGAGGTCGTCGAGGGTGAAAGCGGGTCTTCGGAACCAGACAGTCCGGTGGAGGATGTCTCACCCTCCGAAGGGGTGGGTTCGACCGGCGCGACAGCGGGGCTATCCGCTATCGGATCAGGGGGCAAACCGTGTGCGAGTAAGTCGGTCACCAAATGCTCAACGGCCTCCAATTGAGCCAATTGTAAATTGGGGTCAACGATCGGGAAGACGTCACCCGACTTCGGATGCTCGTAGACGAGTATCCGTCGCCCGGTTTCCCGGCTCTGTCCCTTGAGCTTCAAGATGCGTTTACGCTCCAACATCACAGCCAGGATGTACGCGACTGCTTCGTACTGCTCTTCCTTGCGGACCAGGATTTTACGCAGCAAGGCTTCAGCATCGTCCTTGCCGATGGCATCAGGTGCCACCGCAGGCGCCGCTTCAAAGATGCCTTTCCAGTGCGATACCACTCCGGGACGCGCAAAAAGCTCAGCCGATAACTCCTTCCAAGCATGCGCGGACAGGTCCATGCGTTCGAAACCTGACGGGGTTTCGATCAAGACGGTGTGATAGACATCACCGTCGGCAAAGACCTTGCCCGTGTGATGACACGTGCGGGCGCGAGATTGAATATGCCATTCCATTGCAATTGACCGACAAAAAGGACCGCTTCGAATACCACCCCAAGCCTCACCCGGCAATGCGCATTTCCCCGGTCTCATTCGCAGCCGACCTTGTAATAGCCTCGTTCCGGTCCAAAACGCCGACAAAGAGGTCGGGCACCCGATGGCCCTCCCGTCCATCCCTCTTAAAACCGGCACTCCACTTTAACGGCTACGGAGAGTCGCCGCAGGTATTCGTCGCGGGTTATTTCAACTGCGCCGAGGCTCGACGTGACCGGAGTGATCATTTGGGTATCGAAAAGGATAAAGCCTTGTCGCTTAACCCGTTCGTGAAGATGAACCAGGGCCACCTTGGAAGCATCGGAAACGTGATGGAACATCGATTCCCCAGCGAACAGCCCATCGACCGTGACGCCGTAGACACCACCCACCAACTCATCGCCCGCCCAGCATTCGACACTGTGAGCGTGCCCGGCTTGATGAAGTTGGCAGTAAGCTTCGATGAATTCCGGCGTGATCCATGTTTCTCCTTCCCGACGAGGCACTTGGGCACAGGCGGTTATGACTCCGCGGAAGTCGCGATCAAAGGTGATCGTGAAACGGTCGCCACGCAGCGTACGGGCCAGACTGCGTGAAATATGGAGGTCATCGAGAGGAAATACGCCCCGGGGGTTGGGCGACCACCAACTTGGTGGTTCGGCGGTCCACGGAAAGATTCCGGAACGGTAGGCGAGCAGAAGTCGAGGCACTGACAGGTCCCCACCAATTGCGACTAACCCGTCCCTACGGGCGCGACGGGCGTCGGGAAACCAGATCCGATCATCAAGCAAGACGGCCATGCCTCACTCTCCCACGATCTTCAACAGCGAGTGAATCATGGCGTTGGCTGCGCTCATGAGACGCGTGGCTGCCAGCGCCGCAGGGTCAGTTGGCAGCGCAAGATCGTCGGACGCCGGACGCCCCAACGACTCCCAAGCCGACATGCGCTTGCCGTTGATCGCCCGGAGGAGGATCTCAATTTCGGAGGGAACGAGGTAGATGATGGCCTCGGTGTCCCGAATGGAGCAGCGCGAATCGTCCGACAGTAAATTGCGGGCAATGCGTTCGTCCGCCAACCAAGTTTTGCGCAGGCTTTCCTCCAGGATCGTTTGCGCTTCGGTGGTCGTTTCGCCCAAACCGCCCTTACTCAACTGCCCCGGGGCTCGCGCCTCGCCTTCGCGATAGCGCAACAACGTGGAAAGAACCACCCACTCCTCGAAAGAAAGCTGGATCACCAAGGTTTCGCCGCGTTGCTCGAGCTTCTTCATTCGGCCCGCTCCATGGTGGCGAGCAAATGGTATTGCTGGAGGCAATGGACGTGGAACTCCGCTTTTTCAAAGCCCTCCCGCGTCAAGACACTGCGGCCTTGATTGTGCACTTCGAGCATGTGCTTTTGGGCTTTCGCCTTATCCCAACCAAAAACGGTTTGGAAGACATGGGTCACATACTCCATAAAGTTCACCGGGTCATCCCAACAAATGACAAGATAGCCGGAATCTTCCACCCGTTCGGCCACCGTTACCGGTTCCACAACGGGCTCTGGAATATCCAAGGCATGGCGCATGCGAACAACTTTCCCAATATGGCCCTAACCGCCCCCGCCACCAATCTCTTGGGACGTTGCGGCTGGATTCCACGCCCCTTTCTAGCCCCGACCGCGCACGGGGTCAACCTAACTGGCGGCTCACAAAACAACGTCACGCAGTGAAGGCGCGGATTTACTTCGCCAGATCCACGACCACGGTCACCTTTTCCTGTTCGTCCAGGTCCATAAGCAGCGTCACGTCGCGGACGTCGGGATGGGCCACCTTCCAGCGTGACAACGGTGACACCGCCAAGCGTTCAATGGCGCGCTGCAAGGGCCGGGCTCCCAGTTGCGGATCATAACCCTCCTTGGCAGCGAGCGTGGCCACGCTCTCGGAGACCCGCAGTACCAGTCCGGCACTGGCCAGTCCTTCACGCTCGGCTAATTCCGCCAATTCCTTGCGCGCAATGGCCTTGATCTCCTCGAATTCCAACGGCTTGAAAGTCACCACCCCATCCAGACGGTTGAAGAATTCCGGGCGGAAAAACTTCCCAGCAGCCGTTTCATACGATGGCCCGCTTGATTCGGCGAAACCCATGGCGGAGCGGGCACCTGCGCCCAAATTAGAAGTCAACAGGATGATGGCGCTGCGAAAATCGGTGACGCGGCCCAGGCGGTCGGTGAGGCGGCCTTCGTCGAGCAATCCCAATAGCAAATCGAATACCTCCGGGGCGGCCTTCTCGACTTCATCGAACAAGACCACGCAGAAAGGCTGGCGGCGAACCCTGTCGATCCACGAAGCGGGACCTCCCTGGGGACTTTCGAGCAGTCGCCTGGCAGCATCCCAGCCGCCGTATTCACTCATATCCAATCGCACCAGTCGATCCACTTGCCTACCAGTTCCAAAGCAATATTCGGAGAGCGCCTTGGCCAACGCGGTTTTCCCCACTCCGGTGGGACCACAGTAAAGATAGACACCCAGCGGACGCCCAGGATCATTCAGGCCGGCTTTGATGGTGGTGAGGAGACGGGCGGCGGAGTCGACTGCCGCGGGTTGCCCCACGATTCGGGTAGCCAGCCAGTGCCGGACGGTTTCGATTTCCAGGGTCAGGTCGTCACGCAGGAATATCTCCGGCAGGCCTGTCTGCCGGGCGAAAAGCCGCACCACCTGTTCGACGTCCACCACCCGCTCACTCCCCTTCTGCTCTTTATGTCGTGCGGGATCGCAAAGCGTACGTATAAAAGCGGCAGCCGGTCCGGGAAAGGCGGCATAGGGTTGAAAACGCTTGAAAAGCCGATGCGTCAAAAGAGCCACTCCAGGTTTTATCTCCAAGCGGACGGAAGCGGCGTGAGTCTGGGCCAGACGAGATAGGATCTCGATCGCTTCAGCGTCGGTAAGTGAATCCAGCCGGAATACCTTGAATGCGTCGAGCAGCCCCGGCAGCAAACGGCGGCAAGCGTTCACCTCGGCAGGAGTCGCTTCAGCAATCATCCGCAAATCACCTTGCTGGAGATAAGGAAGTAGAAAAGCCCCAACACTACTGCCCGGC
>DATJII010000121.1:0-7875 GCA_035493435.1 Candidatus Limnocylindria bacterium
GGCCGGGGCGACGTGAAGTACCACCTGGGGCACTCCAAAAAGCTCAAAACCTCGGGCGGCAAGGAAGTGCACGTGTCGCTGTGCTTCAATCCCAGCCACCTGGAGTTTGTGAATCCGGTGGTATTGGGACGTGCCCGCGCCAATGGCGACCGGCTGGGCGACATCGAACACCGCCAGACCATGGCCGTGTTGATCCATGGGGACGCGGCGGTGGCTGGGCAGGGGGTCATGCAGGAGATTCTCAACCTGAGCGGCCTGCCTTCCTACCATGTGGGCGGCACGGTGCATATCGTGGTGAATAACCAGATTGGCTTCACCACCTCGCCGGAAGACGCGCGTTCCACGGACTATTGCACGGATATTTATAAAATGCTCCAGGTGCCGGTATTCCACGTCAATGGCGAGGATCCGGAGGCGGTCATGCAGGTGGTCAGCCTGGCGATGGACTTCCGCCATACGTTCCAGCGCGATGTCGTGATCGACATGTATGGTTATCGGCGCCTCGGACATAATGAATCCGACGAACCTTCGTTTACCCAGCCGCTGCTCTACCGAGCGATCGAGAAGCGCAAGCCAGTGCGCGAGGGTTACCTGGAGCACCTCATGAAGTTGGGCGGTGTGTCCCGTGAAGAGGCCGATAAGATTGCCGACGAGCGGCGACAACTCCTGGAGCAGGCGCTTTTCGAATCCCGTTCGCCGGCTTATAAGTTGCCGACGGACAAGGCTTCGGGCGTTTGGGCCAATTTCGTGGGGGGATCGGATCGGGAAGTGGAGGAGCCGTCCACCGCACTCGACGCGGTGCGCGCGCAGGGGTTATTGGTGAAGTCGGTCGAATTGCCGGCGGGATTCACACCCCATCCGAAGATCCGTAAGACCATCGAATCCCGTCGGGCCATGGCGGAAGGGCGTCAACCGCTCGATTGGGCGGCGGGCGAAGCCTTGGCCTTGGCGTCGCTGGCAGAACAGGGATTCCGGGTGCGTCTGGCCGGACAAGACGCGCGCCGGGGCACGTTCAGCCATCGCCATGCGGAGTTGCACGATTTCGAAACGGGTCAGCGTTGGACCCCGCTCCAGCACTTGGCGCCCAAGCAAGGAATCGTGGAACTCGTGAACAGCCCACTTTCGGAGGTGGGTGTGTTGGGGTTCGAGTATGGGTATAGCCTGGAATGGCCGGATGGACTGGTCATTTGGGAGGCGCAATTCGGCGATTTTTGCAACGTGGCCCAGGTGATGATTGACCAGTTCATCAGCAGTGCGGAGGACAAGTGGCGGCGCTTGAGTGGCTTGGTTTTGTTCCTGCCGCATGGCTTCGAAGGCCAGGGGCCGGAACATTCCAGTGCGCGCCTGGAACGATTCCTTGGCCTGTGCGCACGGGACAATATCCAGGTGGTGAACCCGACCACACCGGCGCAGTTATTTCATCTGCTGCGGCGCCAGGTGATTCGGCGCATCCGGAAACCGTTGGTGGTCATGACTCCCAAAAGCCTGCTCCGGCATCCGAAAGTCATTGGGTCTTTGGACGAATTCACCAGTGGCGGCTGGCAACGGATTATCCCGGATCGTTCGTTGCCACCTGAACAGGTCCGACATATCCTGCTGTGCAGCGGCAAGGTATATTATGACCTGGAAGCCCGGAGGGAGCAGGCGAAGATTACTGACACCGCAATCATCCGGGTCGAGCAGCTTTATCCGCTGGAACTCGACTTGATTGAATCGGTGCTTGGTCAGTATCCGGCGCGGACACCGGTGACCTGGGTGCAGGAAGACCCGGAGAACATGGGAGCGTGGCGATTTTTGCGATCCCAGTTTGGCGATGCCTTGGCGAAGAACCGTGACTTGGCTTGTGTTTGCCGTCCAGCAGCGGCAAGCCCGGCCACGGGATCGGCCAACAGTCACAAACAAGAACAGGAACAATTACTCAACGCGGCGTTTCAAAAGCCGGCCAATGCGGCGGCAATGGCAGGTAACCCTTAGAATCATAGCATGGCAACGGAATTGAAGGTGCCCGCAGTGGGCGAATCGATCAGCGAGGTGGAAATCGGTGCCTGGCTGAAAAACGAAGGCGAAGCAGTCAACGAAGGCGAGACCTTGGTGACCTTGGAGTCGGACAAGGCCACGGTGGACCTTCCGGCTCCGGCTTCAGGAACGCTTACCAAGATTCTCAAACCTACGGGCAAGGTGGCGACAATTGGTGAAGTTATTGCCATGATCGACTCGGCAGTAGCGGCCAAAGAGTCGGCCGAAGCCAAGCCCGCGGAACCTCCCGCAACTGAAGCCGCTCCGGCATCGGCTCCCGCCCCGACGGAGGCTGCTGCCGCACCCAAACTGATGCCTTCCGCCCAGCGGGTGCTTGCAGAAGCGGGAATCCCGCCGACTGAGGTTTCCGGTAGTGGGCCTGGTGGGCGGGTGTTAAAGGAAGATGCCCAAAATGCGGTTGAGGCACGGAAAGCTGCCACGTCTGCAGGTCCGTATGTGGAGGCGCCGCCCGCTCCCCCGGCGCCCACCGCCACAAAGGCCCCGGCAACGGCTGCCAAACCCGCAGAAGCTCCCAAGCCTTTGGTGCCGTCGTCAACTGGCGGCGAATCCTCGGGCCGTCGGGAAGAGCGGGTCCGGATGAGCAAGTTGCGGCGGACCGTCGCAGCTCGCCTGGTATCCGCCAAGGAAGAGGCGGCTTTGCTCACCACGTTCAATGAAGCGGACATGTCGGTGGTCATGGGTTTGCGCAAGGAAATGCAGGAAGCCTTCACCCAGCGCCATGGCGTAAAGCTGGGTTTCATGTCATTCTTCGTGAAGGCGGTGATCGACGGCCTGCGCCTGGTGCCCCAATTGAACTCCGAGATCCGGGGCGACGATATTATTTATAAGAGCTATTTTGACATTGGCGTCGCCATCGGCGGGGGCAAGGGATTGGTGGTTCCAGTCCTGCGAAACGCGGAACGCTTGGGTTTTGCCGACATCGAGAAAGCCATCACGGCCTTCGCCGGCAAGGCGAAGGAAGGCAAACTGTTGCCCAGCGAACTGGAAGGTGGCACTTTCACGATCAGCAATGGCGGCGTGTACGGGTCCCTGCTTTCGACGCCGATTGTGAATCCTCCCCAGTCGGGCGTGCTCGGGATGCACACCATCCAGGAACGACCGATTGCCTTGAATGGCCAGGTGGTTATCCGGCCGATGATGTACCTGGCACTGACCTACGATCACCGGATCGTCGACGGCAAGGAAGCGGTGACGTTCCTGAAGCGCGTCAAGGAGGCCATTGAGAACCCGGCCCGCATCCTGATCGAAGCCTGAGAGCCCCGCTGACGATATATAGGTAGAAGTGTTTTCCGTACATGAGTGCTTTTGACGTGGTGGTGATTGGTGGCGGTCCTGGCGGCTACGTGGCCGCCATTCGCGCCGCCCAGTTGGGCTTCAAAACGGCCTGCATCGAAAAAGAGCCAGCCTTGGGGGGTACCTGCCTGCGGGTGGGGTGCATCCCGAGCAAGGCCCTGCTGGAGTCCAGCGAGAAATGGGTCGAAACCCGCCAGATACTGGCTCGCCATGGGGTCATGGTGTCGGACCCCAAGCTTGACTTGACCGCGACGCTCAAGCGCAAGAGTGACATCGTCACCATGCTCACCAAGGGCGTTGATGGACTGCTCCGGAAGAACAAGGTTACTCGATTCGCCGGTCACGGGCGACTGAACGGGCCGGGAGTGGTGGAGGTCACCACCGAAGCAGGCGTCGAAAAGCTCGAAGCCAGGCATATAATACTGGCGACGGGCAGCAAATCGGCGTCGCTACCCGGCATTCGGCTGGATGGCGAATACGTTGGCACCAGTACCGAGGCCCTCAGCTACTCTAGTGTGCCCGGACGCCTGGTGGTCATCGGAGCAGGTTATATTGGATTGGAATTGGGCTCCGTTTGGGCTCGGCTGGGCAGTCAGGTGACCGTCGTTGAATACCTGGACCGGATTCTCCCTGGCATGGATCGAGAAATGGCCGATGAGGCCCAAAAGCTCTTTGCCAAGCAGGGCTTGGTCTTCCGCCTCGGTCATAAGGTGCTCAGTGCCAGCGGCGATCAAAACGGCTGCGCGGTCCAATGCGAAGGCCAGGAACCCATTTTGGCCGACCGGGTTCTGGTGGCCGTTGGACGGGTACCGAATACCGATAACCTGGGATTGGATACGGTGGGGCTGACCTTGGATCCCCGCGGGCGCATCCCAGTGGATGAACACCTTTGCACTCCGGTGGCGGGAATCTATGCCATTGGCGACGTCATTCGCGGGCCGATGCTCGCGCACAAGGCGGAAGAGGAAGGCGTCGCGGCAGTGGACCATATCGCCGGGAAGGCCGCCCACGTCAATTACGAGGCAATTCCCGGAGTCTGTTATACCCATCCCGAAATCGCCAGCGTCGGCCAAACCGAAGAACAACTCGTCCAGGCCAAGGTGGAGTATCGGAAAGGCAGTTTTCCTTTCCGGGCCAACGGCCGGGCACTCGCCCTGGGCGATACCGAGGGCAGGGTGAAGATTCTCGCCGACGCCAAAACCGACCGGGTGTTGGGTGTGCATATCCTGGGGCCTCGTGCGGGAGACCTTATCGCCGAGGCGGTTGCAGCCATCAATTTCCACGCCAGCGCTGAGGATTTGTTCCTTACGTCCCATGCCCATCCGACGCTGGCGGAAGCCATCAAGGAAGCCGCCATGGCGGTGCACGGTCGAGCCATCCATATATAAATAGCTTGGAATTCGACCATGACAATCCTGTCTAAACAGATCGTCCGCGGGTTGCCATCGACGGCGTTCATCCTGTCAGGATTGTGGGCTGGCGCGGTTTCCCTTGCTGGCGAATTCTCGGATATGGCCGCCACCTTTGGGACGACCCTGACCTTGTCTGGCACGCACCAGGACGTGACGACGAATCCAGATGGGACATCGATTGACTTTTGGGTTCCGTCCTACGAGGGGGCTCCGGCCACCGCGGTGTCATTATCGAACCCCCATATCGCTTCGGCCGACGTCTACGGGAACGTTTATATCGCCGACAAATACAGCCACGCCATCCTCAGGATTACCCCGGACGGGTTGATTCACACCTTCGCCGGGACGCACCAGCCAGGTTTCAACGGTGACGGACCGGCTTCGGCGACCACACTCCAGTTGTCCAAGCCCAACGGCCTATTCGTTTTGGCCGATGGCACGGTGTATCTATTGGATCCCGGCAACCAGCGAATCAGGCGGGTGGATCGCAACGGAACGATGACCACCGTCGTGGTCGATGCCGATCCGCGGTGGATGCCTTCGGGGAGAGCCTTGTGGGTCAGCCCAGATGAAAGCCTCATCTATTATACCCACGAATATACCCCCGTTCCCCCGCTCCTCATTTCAGATGGCGCCGTGGTAAAGAAATGGACCAGGGCCGGGGGAATCGAATTGGTCTGCGACAAGACGGTGGGTTTTCGCAACCCGGGTAATATCGCGGTGAATCCGGTCGATGGAAAACTTTACGTGACGGATCGTGCCGAAGAAGATGCCTCGAGATTGGCCACGGGTCTTTTCCGGATTGACGGGGTCAATCAACGGACCCGGATGACCGGGAACGTTACCCAGCCGCAGGCCTCCGACAAGCAGGTGGCCTTGAACAGTTTCATCGAGGGAACCCGGGGAATTGCCTTTCGAGCGGATGGCTCGTATTTCCTGTGCGGACACAAGGATGGCGATGTCTGGTTCGTGGACACCTCAGGCGTCATCCATCGTTATCTCCGGGGATCGGGCAAGAAAGATAACTATATGATCCTCAACGGGCAGCATCCCCCCTTGCAGGACATGGACTACTTCGCCCAGCCACGGGCCGTGACGCTGGCTCCCAACGGGGATTTGCTGGTGGTCAGCAATGACAGCGGGTTTGTTTTCAAAGTCAATCGAGCCGATCCCCAGCCCGCGCCCATCGGATTTCACCTTTCCGGGATCGACGGCGGTGGCGCGCACCTAAGCTGGGAGGGTGTCTTTGGCTATGGGTATCGCCTCGAATCGAGCCCGAGTCTTTCACCGCCTGCCTGGGTGCCGGTGGGGGCGGTGTCCGCTCCGCCCCAGCAAACGCATCTGAATTTCAACGACCCTTCACCCGGTTCAACAACCACAAAATTCTACCGCTTGCTACCCTCGCTATAGCTTGGCTGCGGGCCGTCATTTGGTGGCAGTCGCACCGACCGCCCGGCTAAGCGCATATTGGGCCTTGTTGAATTCGGCGATGGCATTGAGGTAGTCCGAACGTGCCCGGGCCAGTTCCTGCTGGGCTTGAATATCTTCGAGTACGATGCCCACGCCGAATTGTTTGCGCTCCCGGGTCAGTCGCAGTGTTTCCTGCGCGTTGGCGAGCTTAAGTTCACCCCATGCCATCTGTTCTCGTAGCGACTGGACTCTATTGTGGCCAGTGACGACGTTGGCAATGACGGCATCGCGAATCTTGGAGTCGGCGAGCTCGGCGGCGGCCAGGCGGGCCTTGGTGGCATTGATCCGCCCGGAGTCAAAGAGACCGCCCGGCCCGATTCGCCAACTCAAACCTACCGCATAATCCTGCGAGGCGCCGAAATTACTGGGGCCGTCATCGTGACCGCCTCCGAAAGCGCCAACAAACACCTGGGCGCCCAGGGAAGGAATCATCGGCCCATAAACCGCGCCTTTTTTCGACTCGCTGGCTGCCGATTTGAACGCCCGGCTTTGTTTCAATTCGGGACGGGCTCCAAGTGCTTGTTGTACCAGCGAATCCAAGGCAGCATTGGTGGGAATCAGAACCAACGGCAAAAGATCTGTATTCTGGGGCAGCAATTCGACGGTCGAATCGAGATGAAGCAATTGGGCTAGATTGGCTGATGCCACTTGTTGCGACTCCGTCGCCTGTCTTAGGGCGATTCGATAATTCTGGGTCTGTGTTTCCACCCTCAATTCATCGCCCTTAAAGGCGATACCGGCTTCCACTGCCTGGTGCACCTGCTTCCCGTAGTCCTCAGATATATGCAGCGTATCGTCGAGGACCTGCGCAACGGATTTGGCTTTGACGAGATCGAAGTATCCTTGCGCGGCGGCAGTGGTAGAATCGAGTTGCCGGGTTTCCAAATCATGACGAGAGGCTTCAACAAGTTGTTTCGCCGCCAATGACTGGTAAATGGCGTCACCCAGGTTCCACTGGGCTCCGAAAGTACCGCCCGGGGCATAGGATTCCAGGTGTGTATCGGTAACTGTTCCGGCAGGCACGGCCTGGGCCATGCCGTCCCGCCGATGGTACGCGATGCCCGGTGACAGCCACGGAAAGAACTGGGCGATGGCACTGCTTCGGTTGGCGTTGGCCTCGTTCAGTCGCTCACGGGCGATTTGGACGTCCAGATTCTGCGCCCCGGCCAGCCGGAGGACGGTGGGTAGATCGATCTGCGAAACCGTATTCGTCGCCGTCGGAATTGACTCCGCAGTGGTTGCGGCCACCTGCGCCAAACCGGTCGTGAGGAAACCAAGGAAGGCGGCCACCAAAGCGCGGCGCAAATAATAGTGGAGCGAGATCATCTGGCCTCCACCACGTTCACCGATTGGCCGTCAATGGGCGGTTGTTTCCCGAAGAGAATCACCGCTTCGCCTCCTTCCATTCCTCCGACAAGTTCAACTTGGGCGCCATCCTTGAATCCTGTTTTGACGGGTGTTTTCCGGGCTTTGCCTCCCGCTACGACGAATACCGAGGCCCCGGATTTTTCGGTAAGCAATGACGTGTTGGGAACGAGTAGTACGCCCGTGTGTTTCTCCACACCCACTTTAACGGTGGCGTACATCCCGGGGCGGAGCGTGAGGTCTGGATTGGGCAAGTCCGCTTCCACCAGCACCGAGCGCGTGGCCTCGTCAAGGGCAT
>DATJII010000122.1:0-23700 GCA_035493435.1 Candidatus Limnocylindria bacterium
CTCCACCATCATCTGGCACTGTGCTTCATGGCCTATGCGTTCCTGACGAGCCTGCGGCTGCGCGCGCCAAAAAAAACTTCCGACACTGCCCGAAGTGCGCCGCTGGATGAACGAGGCGCTGGCTTTGCTCCAATGCCCCCGCTGCCAAATTAGTTTCACCCGCTCCGGCATCCTAATTGACTCGTGCTGAAATACTTAACGGAGTAGTGCTAAGAGGAATTCCCAGCACACGTGACGGTCAGAAGGATTGACGCCGTGAACCAAGATCAATCGGCTTCGGCGCCCACCTGTCCGGGTGTGTCCAGGCTATCCCGAATACACTGGGCGAGTTGGCGGGCCTGGAACGGTTTGGAGAGAAAATTGAGTCCCTCCCTCAACATTAAGTCCTTTCCCGCTATGTCGGCACTGTAACCGCTCATATACACTACTTTGAGAAGAGGATTCTCCCGCAGGACCGCTTGGGCCAGGGCTTTGCCAGTAATCCCGTCCGGCATCAACAAATCGGTCAGCAGCAATCGAATCCGGTGCTTTTCGCTCTTCCAGACTTCCAGTGCTTCACCCCCGGTTGAGGTTTCGAGCACCTGGTATCCGAGTTGCGAAAGCGCCATTCTAATGGAAAAACGCAACGACGAGTCGTCTTCCACGAGCAGGACCGTCTCGCCGCCACCACGCATGGCGGCCAACGATTGCGGGGCTGCCTTTGGCTCAGGATTGGTCGCCAGACGGGGGATATATATTCTGAATGTCGTTCCATGCCCCGATTCACTGTAAACGTTTATCCATCCCTTGTGTTGCTTCACGATCCCGTAAACGGTCGCCAGACCCAAGCCCGTGCCTTTGCCGACGTCCTTGGTGGTGAAAAACGGTTCGAAAATCCTGGGCAGAATATCCTTGGAAATGCCACAGCCGTTGTCGCTGACGCTCAAACAGACAAACGCCCCCTTCCGCACTTCGACCGTTTCTGACGCCACGAGATCGTCAAACTCCACGCCAGACGTCTGGATAACCAACCGGCCTCCGGCTGGCATGGCGTCGCGCGCATTTACCACCAGGTTCAACAAAACCTGGTTCATCATGCCGGCATCGGCATGGATGCCCAGCGGTTGTGACCCCAACTTGAGCTGGAGCTGGATGTTTTCTCCCAGGATTCGCTGCAACATCCTGGTCGTGTCGATGATGGATTCACTTAGATCCAGGTCGCGGGGCTGGAACCGTTCCCGGCTGCTAAACAGGAGCAGTTGCCGGGTTAAGGCGGCGGCCCGTTGGACCGCCATGCTTATCTGGTCCACCGACTCCGCGTCCGCAGTCACATTCCGGCTGCCACTCCCCGTTAGCAAATCGGCATGCATCTGGATGACTGCCAGGATGTTATTGAAATCATGGGCCACCCCTCCGGCCAGCTGGCCAATACCCTCCATTTTTTGCGACTGCCGAAATTGTTGCTCCAACTTTCGGCGTTCCGTGACGTCGTGCTGGGTAGCCACGAAGTGGGTGATTATCCCGGTAAAGCCACGAATGGGGGCGATTTGCCACTCCAGGTTAAACTCTTTGCCATCTTTTCTATAGTTGATGGCTTCACCCGTGAAGGACTCACCCCGTTCGAGGTTGCCTCGCAGGCGTAGCAGCACCGCCTTGTCAGTAAGTGGCCCCTGGAGAATGCGCGGAGTTTTTCCAATCGCTTCCTCCGCGGTATAACCCGTCATCTGCGTAAACGCCGGATTGACGAAAAGAATCCTGGGCCCCGGAAGATTGAGCTCCGCGTCGGTAATCAATATGGAATCCTTGGACTGGTCGACTGCCGACGCGAGCAGCCGCAACGACTCCTCCGCGCGCTTCCGCCCGGTGATATTCTTGATGACCGCGACAAAACAATCGTCTTGGGCGCTATAGGCCGAAATTGTCAACCAAACCTTCAATGCTCCCAAATAGATCTCGAAGCGCTCCGGCTTGCGAGTCGACACCACCCGGCCATAAATCTCGAATATCTCCGGACTTGACTCCCGGACTCCGGGAATAACTTCTGTCACTTTTTTACCAACGACATTTTTCAGTCCCGTTTGAACTTCGAAGGCGCCGTTGACATTGAGGTAGATGAAATCCTGCGGGCGTCCGTCTTCGAAACACATTCGGCAGTATGCCAGGCCATCCAGCATGTTCTCAAACAGCGAATGGTAACGTTCCTCACTGGCCCACAGCGATTTTTCGGCATCCTTTCGTTCCGTGATGTCCCGGACGTTGCATTGAATGACCTGCTTGACGCCAGCTTGGTAGATGTTGCAGACAAACTCCACGGCAATCGATCGGCCATCCCTCGTCTCCATCGGCAGATCCTCGTACCGGACATATCCGTGCTGTTGAAGTTTTTCGAACATGGCGCGATTGGCCACCAGGTCCTTGAAGGGACTCAATTCGCCCACCGTTTTGCCAACCATTTCCTCGCGGGAAAAGCCCAGTAAACTCATCAGGAAAGGATTCACGTCGTCTATCCGCCCCTGCTCTACGTCAAGAATCAGGATTCCATCCTTCGCCGCTTCGAACAGCCGCCGATAACTGAGTTCCGAAGCCTGCAACGGCCGTTCAGCCGGGGCTGGCCGCCCCTCGCGACTTGGCGCATGTTCAACGGCCGGGCCGCCGCTCACAATGCCGCCTCCGCCGCAACCATTGGTTTCCCTGAAGGTATCATAATTATTAACTGGCCCTTTCCACCAAGCTACGAAGATCGAAAATAGCCAACAATACGGTCTTTTCCCCATGGACGCCTGTTTGCCAATTCAGTTGAGGGCCATGGCCGGCCTGGGGACCGTGAATCCTCCGGCAGGAACGGCCATTCGGCCTGGCGTGGAACGCCCGAAACCTCCGGGTATGCTCCGTCATCCAGCAGGTCGCGCCAAGACGCCAGGGCAACTCTTTGACTGACAAGGAAAAGCCACGGCGCGGAAACGGCCGTGGAAAACTTCTGAGCCAAAATGTCAGCCCGGCGTGGCAGGAGGAAAAGTCTCCTGACATAGGGCTGTCAGCAGGGCGAAATAGGCTGTCCCCGTTCGCTGGTTTGCCTCCGGGGCGCCCGGCACACAACAAGAAAAAAGATATCCTGCTATGACAAAGAAAAACGCGGTTAATTGGTTCGAGCTCTACTGCAATGATTTTGACCGGGCCACCCGGTTCTATAACCAAATCCTTAAAGCCTCGCTCCAGCTAAACACCATGGGCGAATGCAAAATGGCCATCTTCCCCTACGACAACCAAAATGGCGTCGGCGGATCGATCACCCTCATGGAAGGCATCAGTCCCGGCCCCGGCGGAACGATGGTGTACCTGAACGTCGAAGGAGACCTCGACGGAGTGCTCAGCCGGGTGGCGGCTGCTGGGGGCGCGGTTATCAGGTCCCGCATGTCAATCGGGGAGCACGGTTTCATCGGCATCATCAAGGACTCCGAAGGGAACGTCGTTGGCCTGCACTCCATGGATTGATGGCGAGCGAGCAGGCCATTCCGTCCTTCGCTCCAAAAGAAAAAAGGGGGACCGGTGAACCCTCACCGATCCCCCAACCTCTCCTCCCTCGCGCACTCCCAACCGATCGTTTCCCAGATATCGACCGTCAGGAGCCGCGAGTGCTTCTACCTATCTGCTCCTGCCAACTTGATTCAGTAAATGCTCCAGTCCGCATCCGGCCACAGGTAAGTGGCGAGCGACCGCATGGTATCGAGCACGTCGGGGGCGAACCCATCGCCCCGCATGATACCCATCGTGGCTGCGTGCTGGCGGATCCATGGTCCTGCTCCGGGTGGCACGGGGGAATTGTCCGTTTCGCCATCGGCGATTTCATGGGTCACGTCACGGAAGTACTCCCGGCCCAGCTGATAGATGTGACTGGTGTATTCCGCCAGGTAAGCCCGCACAATCGTGTCGCGAACTGCGGGATCATAGCCGGCCCACATGTTTCCGTGATAAGGATCGAGATATTCGCTGCGGGTTACTGCCCAGCCGAAGAAGGCGTCATCCCAGACGTAAGGGTCACCGGTGCCGCTCTCGCCGGATTTAACCAAGGCGATCATGGTCTGGGCAGTCGAATCGGAGCCGTAACTGGAACCGACGGTGGAGAATGGCAACAGGTAGGGCCAATCGATCGGGCCTGCGCCCTGGCGGCGATGGTTGCTGTCATTCAAAACCATCATGGTCCAATACCATTGGTGGGTGTGGTAATTCCAAGTCAAAGGCGTTCCGTCACCCAAAATGTGCCCGTTCTTAGGCAGGGTAAAGTGCGGCGAGCTGAGGAAAACCGGGTGAATCGGCCAGCTATGGGGATCAACCGGATAGGAGAACCATTCCTGAGCACGGCCTTCCAAGCGCTTGGAGTGCATGATTTCCCACGTCTTGGTGGTCATCCAACGGGCCACCGACCAGTTGATGGTTTGCTCATCGCGATTGGTCGTGTCACGGGACGGGAGATTAGCCTGGCTGAAGACTATCCACGCGACCATCCAGTCATGCAGCAGATAGTTGATGTTCGCCATGTTGGTCTCGCCCAGCAGGCGGTAATAGAGATCGATCGTGGGCTGGAAATTCGTCGGATAATATTCGCGGGGGCTGATCCGGGGAAGCCAGTCATTCCAGACCGGCAGCGGAGTGCTGACGGGAATGTCCCGGACGTTGAGGGTGTTGGTGTAACTAAAAGCCACCTGCCCATTGGTGAAGACGTAGTCCCAGGAATTGGAATCCCGTGGCAGTACCCATTTGAGTCCCGCGCCAGCGGCCCATTCGGAATAAGGACGAGCCGATTGTCCCGGGCCCGGCTGATACGGAGGATCCCAGGGTGTACCCAAGGCCTGTTCCGAGTTGTTGCGCACGTAGGCCGCAATCTGGCGTTGTTCCGTGGAGGTCAAACCATGGAATCGTGCACGTTCGCCAATCACGAGGTCCGAGAAACCAAAGAACTTAAGATCCGCGCCGTCCACAGCATGGCAATCGGAGCATTTGGCCTGGGTCGCAGCACCCGTCCAGCTCAGCTTCAACGGCGCATTGGTCCACAGCGCCGCGCCAGCCGCGATGTCTGAGGCGCTATAGGTAACCTTCGAAAGTGTCAGGACCGGGCGGGTTTCCGCCATCAACTTGTTGCCGTTGGCATCAAGGGCATTGATCGCCAACACCCGGTAGCCAATCGATACCATGTCACTGGTATTGAACCGGAAAGTGAGGGAATTCTTCACGCCTGGCTTAAGCACCGCGGAAGGCACCTTAAAGCTTATGGTCGCAAGAGGACCGCCAATGCCGTTCAGCTTGTTCGCCGGGAAATCGAAGATGCAATTGGTATTATTCAGCGGGATCCAGCTTCCCGTGAGATTCATCAGGATGCTGGCCTTGGTCTCATAGCCTAGGCCGTAGACGGTCATCCACAGCGTCGTGGAGCCAACGGGGGGAGTGAAACTAACAGTGGCAGTGGTGCCCGGAGGACCAACCACTTCCAGGACCGGAAACGTATTTACGGGCTGGGACGGAGTCCAAGCCGCTATTGCCTGCACCGACAGGGCGCCCGCTATCGCGATCGCGCCCATCCATCTTGTCACTATTCCGCAGAGGTAGGATTTCATAGCCTTGCCAAACGGTGATGTTCTGCGTCGTCGACCCGGGTGGGATCCCGGAACTGGATTTGCCAAAAGCACTCCTGACTATCTCTTCACATCGGCTTTGGTGAGACATGTCGCCAACTGGGTACTGGCTCAAGGTCTCGGCCGGTGGGAATCGAATGCCGCGAAGCTCGTTTCAACTGCAGATGTGTCTCGAAACCGTCGAAACCCATCCACTGTCGTCACGGAATGAACGCACGCCTTGGGAGGGGCGGGCTTTCATCGCGTTTGGCAGACAACTCATAACACCACATTCTTTGTGTCAGGAATTCTTCGTTGCGTTACTCACTTCCCGGTGGCAGGGCTGAAATCCGGTTGGTGAGCGGGCCGAAACCCGCGCTCTAAAGAGGAAGGATTTTTCATTCCTCCCAGCTACTGGACCCGTTTTACCGGCGGTTCCCTGTAGCTTTCCCATCACGTTCGATTCCTTTCCGGGGCGAACCGATTTTCCCCGCTGGCCCTTACCGGCTGCCAGCCGCCTTTGTCTTGCGACATCACAGCCATCGGCGGTCTTTTCTGATCCTTGAGCGAAAAAAGTGAGAGAATTCCAAATATTTTTTGCACCACTCTATTGCAATGCACAAGCATCCTCATTTATTGAATTTCAACGGGTTACGCCGCAATTTAGCATTGCATTTACAATGCGTATAGTCCGATTTTGGCGTTGCAAAAAGGAGCGCTACGCGAGGGCGCTCGGCGAGCGAAATTCACTGGTGGGGACAGATAAAGGGTGCCACAAAGCAATGCTCAGGGCACGGGAAGCAACGTCCAAGACAGCCCCCGCCGAACGGAATCACCTCGATGGGAGGCTTCCTACGCGAGTGTACTGACCGGTTAGACCAGGAAACTCACCGGATAGGTGCGGCGACCCGTCACGCGCGTCAATTCCAGGGCGAAACGGGCGATGGCGGCCTTCTCAGGTTCTCCCAACCGGTAACGGATGAAGCCTCCCAAGTAACTCGCACGGAACTCGGCATCGAACTCGTGCCGGCTGGCCACCAATTCAGGCAACGCCGCCAATCCCGAAGCCGCCGCCGATCGAAGGCTCAGCCTCAGTGGCTCCAGGCCAGAACGCCGGGCCAGAGCCCAAACAGCAAAGACAAAGGGCAATCCCGTCCACTCTTTCCATGCCGCTCCCAGGTCCCAAATCTGGTGCCGGGGATGGGTCCGCCTAAAATCAATGGCGGGATTCCCTATCAACACCGCATTCGCAGGGATATCGGCGGGAAGATGGCTTGGGAGCGGCAAAAACTGGGGATGAATGCCCCGGGCGGCCAGCAGGATGCGAACGAGGTTGACGCTGGTGCACGACGAAGGATCTAGATAAAGAGTTTGAATCCTCTCCAACGGCTCGCTATGGGCTAGAAAAACACTATAAACCTCCCCGTCGCAGGCGATTCCATAATTATCGAGGACGTCGTAGGCGTCGTGGAAGAGCACTTCGGTGACGCTGACCAAAGCGGCGTCCAAGCGTCCCGCATGGAGCTCTTGAGCCAAAATGGAAGGCGCCAGAAACCGGCAATCGCCCTCCAAGCCATGCGTCAGCGGGGCCGCATTGAGGTACGGCACCGATCCCATTCGGAATTCGGTCATGCGATGTTCGTAGGGTGAAGCTTTAGTTCAACGGTGGCCCGTAAGCTGTCGCCTTAGTTTTCCATTACTGGCCACCACAGCTACCCGATGCTCACCCGCCAGGGGACGATTCCAAAATTCCCCACCGGCAGCTTCGACAATCAGTCCACCGGCCGCCACGTCCCAAATCCTTACCCCTGTTTCAATGTAGGCATCAAAGCGCCCATCCGCCACGTACACCAAGGCCAGCGCCGCCGAACCCATGATGCGCAGTTTCCGAACGCGATGAGTCAGGCGAAGAAAGTCCTGTTGGACAGCATCGAGGCTCTCTTTACCCTGGGCAAAACCGAGGGAGACCAAGGCCTCATCCACCCGGCTACGGCTGCTCACTTTGATTGGCTTGCCGTTGAGTTTGGCCTTCTGGCCGGAGATGGCGCTCCACAACTCATCCATGAAAGGGTCGTAAACCACCCCTGCCACGGATCGAAAACCGTCTTTTTCCCGAACCTGCAGCGCGATACTGACAGCGGCGTGAGGAATTCCGTAGGCGTAATTGACAGTTCCATCGATCGGATCCACCACCCAACGGGCTTCCGCCTTCGCCGTCGAGTCTTCCGCGTCCTCTTCACCCAGAATCGGGATTTCGGGCCAGGCTTGGGCGAGCACCCGGGTGATCAAGCGCTGGCTGCGGACGTCCAAGTCGAGTTTGATATCGTGTTGTGCGGCTTGGTTGACCTTCTTGGTCTTCCGCAAGTACTGGCGCATCAAAGCACCCGCCGCCCGGGCTGCTTCGGCTGCCGTCGCCAGATACGCCTTCAAGGATCGCAGATTCGTTTCCACCGCCGCGACCCCACCCCAAAAGCACGTCACCCGACAAGCGTAATCCGCGCGGGTGTCAGGGCAGGACTTCCTTCCGTCCCGCGAGCACCGCCAGTTGGGCCATCCGTTTGCTGTCCAACAGCCCTTCCTGGGCCGCCCGCACGGCCTCTTGCAAATCGACCGCCTCTTCCAAGCGCCCCAACGAGACGTAATTCGCCCCGGCTTCATAGAGCACGGCCACCTCCGGGATCGTCTCGGCAGCCGCAATGATACGGGCGGTCGGATTTAGCTCCCGCAATGAACGCACCAACTTGGCGTTGGTAATTCCCTTCAACAAGGAAGTAGGAATCGTACAGACCAGGATTTCCGCCTTTTCAATCCCCGCGTGGACCAACGTGTCACGCTGGCTGATATCGCCATAGAGCACGCGCAATCCACGACGCTTTAACTCCGCGTGGACCTCGGGATTGAAATCGACCACGGCCACATTGCGTAACAAATCGGGCGAATGAAGTTCCAATTCGGTCAGTAACGAACTCGCCAGGCGAAAGAAACCCAGGATGAGGATTCGACTTCCCTGCCCGTGCCCGTGGGCATCATGTTCGATTTCCACCGTCTTCACCGTATCTAAGTCTTGCACGCCTTGGCGTTTTAGCTTCGGCACCACCCAACGAACCATGCCGTCCGACCGTAGGATTCCGAAAGTGGAGCCTGCTGCCAGGAAGACGAAGGCCACCGAAGCGGTCCCGGCAACTTTCTCCTCGATATGCCCAGCCCGCACACCCAGTTCGAGCACCGCCAACGAAAACTCGCTGAGCTGGCAAAGGTTGATGGCTGGCACCAAACTCGTCCGCAGTCCCTGATTCATTCGGTGTAGCGGCAATGACACCGTTAGAAAACGGCTCATAATCAGGAATACTGCCAACCCCACGCTGCCCAATAGTAACGGCCCGGTGGGCACTGGAATCTTGAGGCCCAATCCGACAAAAAAGAGCGTGACGAAGAAATCACGGAGACTGGTGACCTTCGCCGCCACGTCCAGTGCATAGGGAAAAGTTGCCAGCGTGATGCCCGCCACCAACGCTCCCATCCCGCGCGACAGATGGAGCCGTTCCGCCAATTCTCCCAAGAGAAAACACCACGCTATGGCACCCACGAGCACCAATTCAGGCAGCCGGGCCACTCGCCGGAAGATCGACGGCAAAACGTAGCGACTGATGCCCCAACCCACCACCCCCAGCACGGCAACCCTCGCCAGCGACAAGGCCAGGATTCCCAAACGCAGTTGGTTCAGATTCGGTTGGATGGCCAGGAACAGGATGGCGAAAATGTCCTGCAACACCAGGATGCCCAGAGTGATCCGGCCCGGAAGGGTGTCCAGTTCCCGCTTGTCGTACAGCACCTTGACGATAATCACCGTACTGCTAAGCGCCGCCGCCACGCCCAGATAGAGGGCATCCCAATGCCCCTGCCCCAAGGGAAAGCCGACTCCCCAAAATGTGAGGACTCCCAAAACGGTTCCACCCAGAATTTGGGAACCGGCGGTGACAAAAATGGTGCGCCCCGCCGACGCGATCTTTTTGAGATCAATTTCCAGGCCGATCATGAACAGGAGAAAAATCAGCCCCAGTTCAGAAATGGCCTCGATCGAGGATTCGTCAGTGACCCAAGCCAGGCCTTTTGGGCCTAGCAGGAATCCACCGATTAAATAAGCAAGGATGGCAGGCTGCTTAAGCCACTGCGCCAATACGCCCAATACCCACGCCGCACCTATGCAGAAGGTGAGGTCTTGAATCAGATGCTGCATGTATTACAGGTCAAAGCTCTCGCCTCGACACAGTCGGCCCCAGGAACCGCTCCCTTGCGGCCAGGAATAATAGCGCTATCAACACCGCAAAAGGAATCAACGAAAGGAGATCGGACCAGGCGCCATCGTAGAAGGCGTTACTCGCCGTCATGATCTTCTCCAGCTTCTCGTCAAACTTTGAAAACAACCCCTGGGTGATGGCAACGCCGATGCCGGCAATACTGCCGCCCGCGATGTATCCGCTGGCCATCAACACTCCGGGTGAACGGTCGCTCTCGGCGGCGATTTCGACTTCAGTTCGCCCAGCGGCCACATGCTTCTTGCGGTCGTAGTGATCGACCAGCCAACGGACCATGCCCCCGGCAAAAATCCCCAAAGAGGTCGAAAGCGGTAGGTACACTCCCACGGCAAATGCCAATGATGGGACTCCAGACAATTCCAGGAACACGGCAATCATGGCCCCGATCAAAACCAAGTCCCAGGGAAGGCGGCGATCCAACACTCCCTTGATGATATAACTGACCAGCACGGTCTTCGGAGCATCGTACTTGGTCACCGAGGCCCCACTCGGAAGGGTTTTATAGGTACCCGTTATCGCCGGATCCACGAGCCATACGGCCTTGCCTTCGGAATCCACCAGCCACTTGCGGGGATTGCCGCCGCCAGGATCTGCTTGGCGCCAGACGAGGTATTCTTGTGAATCCGACTCCGCCTGCGATCCCCGCAACTTCTCGTGCTTGGCCCCGGCCAAGACTTCCCTCGGGGCGACCAACCCAGGCGAAACGTCCTGCGCTTTAACGTACACCGTCCCGGACTGGTTCATGAGCAACAGCACATAACCCATCACCAACGCTGAAGCGAAACTACCGATGAGAATTGCGATTTGTTGGTATTTCGGGGTGCCTCCAATGAGGAACCCCGTTTTCAAATCCTGTGATGTCGTGCCGCCGTTTGAGCAGGCAATGCACACGATGCCGCCAATCGAAAGGGCCGTGACGTAGTAGGTCGAACCCGTCCAGCCCACTGCCACGAAGGTAACGCAAGTCAGCAACAAGGTAGCAATGGTCATGCCCGAGATGGGATTCGAACTAGACCCCACTTCACCCGTCAGCCGCGATGAGACCGTCACAAAGAAAAAACCGAGGAGCAGGATGAGAATGGCTCCGAGCAGTTTCATATGGAGGTCAGGCGCCGCCGTGATCGCCACCAGCAGCACAAAGATGCCACCCAGGACAAATCTCATGGATAGATCACGCTCCGTACGGGGCCGCACCGTTCCCGCCGCAAGTTCCGCACGGCTGCCCGCCAAGTCGGACAGCCCCAGCCGCAAGCTCCGCCAGATGGTCGGCAACGCCCGGATCAAGCTGATCAATCCACCCGCCGCGACAGCCCCCGCGCCGATATACAGGATATAAGCATTGCGGATGTTGCCAGGTGACATGTCGCCGATCAGTTTGCCAGTGCGGTCCGGGGAAAGCGACTGGCCCAGGCCGCTGCCGAAAAACTTGATCATCGGCACCAACACCAAATAGCTCAGCACCCCGCCGCCCGCCATGAATCCGGCGATCCGGGGTCCGATGATATAACCCACTCCGAGCATTTCCGGCGAAATCTCGCAGGAAAGCGAGCCTCCCTTGAGGGGTGCGCCAAAGACTTTTTCCGGGACTTCCTTCCAGAGGCGAAAGGCGGAATTGCCCAGCTTATAAACCAACCCCAGGGCGAACCCGCCAAAGATGGTCTTGGCATTCACCCCCGAACTCAAGCGGCTCGTCTTATATAGGGGATCTGCCGCTGCCACCGATTCCTCGCTGGCTCCCGCCTTCAAAACTTCCGCGCAAGCCGTTCCTTCGGGATATTTCAGTTCATGGTGCTGATGCACGATGAGCGCCCGACGAAGCGGGATCATAAGAAGAATGCCCAGCAGGCCACCCAGTGTTGCCACCAACATTACTCGGGTTATCTCCAAGTCGAATCCCAGCACGAGGATCGCGGGCATGGTGACCGCCACGCCAAACGCAATGGATTCGCCAGCCGATCCCGCCGTCTGGGCAATGTTGTTCTCCAGGATCGAAGCGTCACGGGCACCCATTCCTGCGAGAATGCGAAACAGCGTAATCGAGATGACTGCCACGGGGATGGACGCGCTCACCGTCAAACCCACCTTCAAAGCCAGATACAGCGACGACGCCCCAAAAATGATGCCCAGCAGTGCTCCGGTCAGGACCGCCCGAAAGGTAAATTCCGGCAACCGGGTGGCGTTCGGAATATAAGGGGAATGTTTGAGCTCGGCGTCCGATTCAGCGGCCATACGTGGGCGTGACGTTACCGTAACGGGCGGAAAATTGGAATCGGAACCTGCGGGAAATCCGTCGTATTTCGCGCACGGTTGTTGATTGCGGGCCGCGGGAACGGCATGGTTGCGCGCCAATGTCGGCGACACTGAAAGCGTTGCGGGCTCTGGCAGACCCCACCCGCCTTCGAATTCTGGCTTTGCTCGAACGGGACGAACTCTCTGTCCACGAGATCCAGCAGATTACCGGATTGGGACAATCGCGTGTCTCCACCCACCTCAGTCTCCTGGCGGATACCGGCTTCGTGGATTCCCGCCGTGACGGGAAACGGACTTTCTATCGGCTGGAAACCGAGATTGACGAAGAAACAGCCGGTTACATCCAACTCGCTATCCGTGGCGCACGCGAATTGCCGGAACACGAGGACGATCAGGTCAATCTGCGGCGGGTGATCGCCCGGCGAGAAGATCAGGCTCAACTTTACTTCAACCAAGTCGCCGGTCGCTTTGATCGCAGTTACGGTCCGGGACGTTCGTGGCAGGCCTTCGGGCAACTGTTGTTGCGCATCCTGCCGCCCCTAGACGTTGCTGACCTAGGCTCGGGCGAAGGTCTTTTGGCGGAACTGCTGGCTCGTCGCTGCCGCCGGGTAATCGCTGTCGATAACTCGGAAAAGATGGTCGAATTCGGCAGTCGCAAGGCGCAGAAGAATGGCCTTAACAATCTGGAGTTTCGCTTGGGAAATCTGGAGACGCCCCCGATTGAGCCATCTTCCGTCGATCTGGTCATCCTTAGCCAGGCCCTGCACCACGCCGAAGCACCCGACCGAGCCCTCCAGGCCGCCCTCCAAATTCTTCGACCGGGCGGCCGCTTGCTTTTGTTGGATCTGGCTCGCCACCGTTTTGAGCAAGCCCCCGAACTGTATGGCGACCGCTGGCTCGGCTTCACCGAAAGCGAATTGCATCGCTGGTTAGAGAAAGCCGGATTCGAAGCCATTGAGATTGGGATCGTCGCCCGGGAAGAGCAGCCACCCCACTTTGAAACCTTGCTCGCGGACGCCCAACGCCCAGCCCACCCTTAGGCGGCTCGGGAAGTACGATGGTTCGTATTTCTGAACGCTATTTCTTCTTCTTGTCGACCAGGGTTTCCAACTGGCTCCGCAACCTTTCGGCCACTTTCGATTTGGGATCGAGAGCCAACCCCGTTTCCAAGAGTTTCCTCGCCTTCTCCTTATCACCAAATTTTTGGGACGCCACCCCGTAATACAGGTAGACATACTGCCGCAACTCCACTTCGTAGTCCCCCGGGTGAGCCGTAATCCGGGCCACCAGCCACTCAAAATCCGCCACGACCAATTCCCGTCGGTGGAAGAATTCCGGCAAAAAGGTGTTGTTGCTGGCCCGGGTAAATCGAACGTGAGCGTCCTCGGGCGCCGCAGCCACAGCGGCATCGATCTGTTCCAGGCCCTTTCTGACGGTTTTGATTTTGGTCGTCGGCAAAAAAGCCTCGCGAGCGGTCATCACGACAGTACTGCCAAGCATCGCTTGGGCATAGACGTTGGTAGGTGAAAGCACCAGGACCCGGCGGAAGATTTTTTCCGCTTCGCGCACCAGCTCCTTGGGATGGGCCTTTTCCAAGGCGGCCTCGTTGTGCAGCAGTCTCCCCAACTCGACCAGGACGCTCACGTTATTGGTATCCTGGGCAAGCTTGCTCTCTAACGCCTTGCGCTGCAGGGGAAAGTCGTCAAATCCCACCGCGAAGTCCGCTCGAAGCAAGCCGATGGCCCCCAGAATCAGCACCAGTATGGTGGCGAAAAGGCGCATACCGGGCTTGGACGGTCAGTGCAGCCAGTCGTTCAAATATGCTTGGAATCGGACTCGTCCTTCTTCTCGTAGCCCGATTCCTGCCGCTTGAAGTTAACCTCGTTCTTCTTCAGGTAGGCTTGGAATACGTCATCCGCACTCATGCCCAGCACTTGCGCCATGCTGATCAAAAAATGCAACAGGTCGACGACCTCTACCCGGGCGTTTTGTTCATCGAACTTCTGGTACTTGGCCCACCACTTCCACGGCACACTGTCCGTCAACTCCGCCATCTCTTGAGACATGGCCCGGCAGTAGTTCAAAATCCACTTGGTCTTGTCGGCTTCCGACATGTCGTCGGTAAACACCCCGATTCGAGCATTCAGGGCTTTCTGCATCCGAAAAAGTTCGCGCAATTGGTCTGGAGCTTCCACGGCCCCGACTTTGCCACATCGTTTCCCCGAGGGAAACGAAATGAGCTTCCAAAGCCGACTACTCCAAAGCCCGGTCGTGCAGGCTCAGCAGTTGCTTGCGGAGTTTTTTGACCTGGGTCTTCGGCGGAAGATACGCCGCTGCCCACGCTGGACGCGGGCTGAGTGAATCGATGATCTCGTAAAAGTCAGCCAAGCCTTCCACGCCATATCCCGCGCGGCTCGCCGCATAGACCCCATTCTTAAGCGATTTTTGCCATTCACCATCAGTGAGCAGTGGTGTCAAGGCCAGGCCATCCGAGGTTGGTCCCAGTTCCTTTTTGTGGGAATTGTAGTGCTTCAGATAGAGGTGGGTATACTCGATCGCCAGCACGTTGCTCACGATACTATTGAACTCGGTATCGACAGCGTTCTGCCACTCGGTCGCCTTGTCCTTCGCGACGCTGCAAGCCGGGAGCGTGCCCAAAGGCTTCTGGTCGCATCCGCACAGATCGGGTTTGAGCGGCTGGGCGTATCCCGGACTCAGGCTTTCTGAAGCCAATATCTGTGCCACCTTGTCCATGAAATCGACAAACCCGGTCCCGACCACTATCCCGTCCTTGACGCGACGTGGATAGAGCAAAGGGGAATCGTCGGTCGAGATCGCCACCATGGCCAACTGGCCTCGTTCTGGAGCCTCCAACGATTCCAGAACTCGGTTGGCCAAGGATTTGACCTCTGCGATATCCCGGGCCCACAACGGCAGGCCGAGAATCAACGCCGCCACCAAGGCGCAGCGCCGACCTAACCCAAAAAGACAACCGATTAACATTCCACGAACGTTACGGGGGAAACAAGTACGCCGACAATCTCCAAAAGATGCAGCGCATTACCTCTTTCAGGCCATCTGGTTGGGGTGATTACACCTGTCACGATTGGGGCTTGGGACCGGGCTTCACGCCGAAGTGGTACAACACGTTCCCGAAGAGCTTCTGGAAGGCCGTGTCATGATAGATGGCCCAACCTGCCCCGATGCTTCCCGCGTTGAATACTCGACCTCCCGACGGACGTTCCCAATAGATCATCTCCGCTCCTTGGGGTTGGCGCGGATGGATTTCCCGAAAGAAAAAATCGAACGCTGACCCACCCGCGGGCCAGGGAAGAATGCCTTGGGCCAACACAGTGATCCCGGCCGGATCATCGGGCAACACTCCCCCTGGCGGATTGGGTTGTTCCTGCATCGCCTTCAGTGTTCCCAGCCGGATATCGATCTCGTGTCCGTTCGCAAGTGATTCCACCCCTCCCGCCTTGAAGCCAAAACGTGCCCCTGCCCCCAGTCCTGTTGGCTCAGGTGTTTGAAAAAGAAAGTGGCTGGCTTGTGCGGTTTCATAGGGGCCAAAGTTGGCCACCTTATGGGTATCGTTCCAACCCAGGCATTCCAGGCCGGTGATGCTCCAGCCAGGAAACCCACAATCGCGCAAGAGTCCGCCGCGAAGTCCGTCATCGCTGTGCCAGCATTCACCCCGGCGTTCCTGGCGGACCTGAAAACCGGGCGCGTCCACCTTGCGACATTCCATGAAACGTCCATCGGGAGAGTGGCTGACCCGCCAGAAAACAGAGTTGCCTGAGAGGATGGCTAGATTGCCACCGTGGCCAAGGAAGCGCTCCACCGCCGCCCTGCCTTCGATGGACCAATACTCGCTGTGGCCATTGAGTACCACACAGCTTCGGCCCTCCAGGAGAGCGGGATCGAAATGCAAGTCAAGGTCCGTGGCTAGGTCGAATTCATATCCCGATTTTTCCAGCCAGGCGTGCAGGTAACGCTCCGCCCGCAGCAGATGGCTGTAACTCGAGGCATGCCCGTATTCCGCGTAGGGACTGCCCGCCGGCCAGGGCATTCGCCGACCGACCTTATAACAGCCCTGCCCCGCGCGATGGCCGCGGTAAAAACTGAAGGCCGGCAGGTCCGGGGACGGATTCGGCAGGCCGTCCGTTCCTATATCCGCCGCCAGCGCCGCCGGCCAGCTTCCAAAGGGAGCCGCATTATACGCGCGCCAGGTGTTGGTGGAACAAAGGACCAGCAGCCGCGATGCCGCGGATCGCGATCGACGAACCACGAAGGGTACATGGCACCAGCGTTCGCCATCCGGCTCTCGATGACGAAAACGAGCCACGTAAACGCCCGGCTCCGCATCCGCTGGGACCCGCCAAGATAACAACGATTGCCATCCGCAGTCATGGAGATCGTCGGAGGCAAATCGCAAGCCATGCCCTCGCGTCGCATCGCGGGCTGGATCGTAGGGAACGAAACGTGCCACCGCCGCGTCAAAGGACGGGCCACCCACCATCCACGTGGGTTCATTGATTAGCCGGGCCTCCCGGCCATTCCCTGAGAGGTCGGAAATCCGATCCCCGCGTTCCTCGTGGAAGTCCCACGCCGCCCATAATCCGCGAATATTCGGACGCTTCAGCCCCCGGTCAATATACCGCTGCCGGATATAATCGGAGGTGAGTGCTTGCACATAAATCGCGCACATGGCCAGGTCGCCATCCAGAAAACGCAACGTCTCGCCTTTCTGTCCCATGGCGGCCAGACGCAACGGATGTCGCCCTGGTTTGAACGGGCCCGTAAACGGCCAGACCCCTTTGAGAACTCCATCAACCCATATCTGTTTTTCCCGGCCATCCCAAACCCCGACGACGTGCGACCAAACTCCGACAGCAAGTGAACCAGGGGAAGATCGATGAATTTCCGCCTCGTCGGGACCCACGCCGTTGCCCAGAAAAAATCCGACATATCCTCCCTTACCCACTCCTAACGCAAATCCTTCATCGCTCTCCTTGTCTTCCTGGGTGATAAGCCCCTGCATCTGGGAAATAGACCAGGGCCGGACCCAGCACTCGAGGCTTAGTGCCCGCGGCGCACGCCCAATCTTTCCGCTCACGACGGCATAGGAACCAGGATGAATGGGTTGGGGGTTCGGTGGGATCGCACTCCACGAGTGAACCTGTCGGTCAGATTCCATTGAATCGATTCCCGCTCCCAAGCGAAACACACCGCCTTCGCAAGCCGACTCGTTACTTAGAAACAGGCGTATCAACTCACCCGGCAGGACAGACTCGCGGTCGGCATAGGCGTGTACACCGGGAACCGGCACGGATAAATGCGACGGAATCCGCTGCGGCGGTGCTTCGTTTGCGGCGGCGGCGGAAGTCGCCACCCAGGGAACCGTCACCCCAGCGGCAGCCTGTTTGAGAAAGGATCGACGCGTCGTTTCCATGGCGAGAGGCGCTATGCTCGCCAGCTCCGCGTAAACGTCAACCTACGTTCGCGCGGGTTTCACTGCCTGCGGCGTACGCCGGGTTCAGTTCTCGTACTGCGGCTTTGACGGAGGGCACGTTTTCCGCTATGCAAGGACACGATGCTGCGTTCCTCACACTACTCTACTTGGGCCGGTTGGCTGGGGATCTGCAGTGTCGCTGCCTGCCTTCACGTTGCCGCAGGTGATAAAGTCGTGGTGAGCAGTCCCAAAAAATCCACTTCGGACAACTTGCCGGAAACTCCCGAGAAGGAAGAATCCAAGAAATCTCGCGAAGGATTTTTCGATTTTCTGCGTAAGAAGCCCTCTTCGGTCGTACCGGGTGATTCCTTGGGAGGTGCGGTGGCCCCCCCTCTGTCCATTGGAACGGCCCTGGACCCTGCCACCCAAAAGCGTTTGCTCGACGAATTTCAAAAACGACAGAACTGGCTGCAAGAGGGAGCCAACGCCGCCTCCCGGCCGGCCAATCCTGCTGAGGGCATCATGGGCAGCACCAATTCGTCAGAGATGTTCCTGACTCCCGCCCAACGAGATCGCTTGGCCTATTCGGCACCTTACACCACCGGGAAATTGGAAGATGGGATTCGCCGGGCAAAGTCCGGCAATAGCGTCAACGCTGCTGAGCTTCAGGACCGGGGCTTTTCATTGGAGAGCATTTTTGCCGGCTCCGGCGACCCCCTGAACCGCGACCTCAATCGCGACGGCAGTTCTTCGAAGTCAGCCAATGAATCCTATTTCGGATTTTCCGCGGATCAACCGGGCGAGAAATCGATGCTGGAATTCTATTCGAACCGGAGCCGCAGCGATTCTTCCCAGAACGGATTCTTGCCGGGCTTCGCCAATTCAATTGAGCAGCCTTCGTCGACCATGCTCGGGAATCGGTTGTTAACGGAACCCAAGACCTTGGTGAATACGCCCTCGCCGTTTGGCAGCGCGCTCCAGGCGAACCCGTTGGCCAACAGCCCCGCCTTTGGATCCGGTGCCTTTGATAGTGGCTCCAAAGGTCCCAACACCTTCGGAAACAGCTTTGGCGGAGGCGATTCGTCGCCGTTGAATTCCGCGTTTGTGCCGCCACGTTCCGCGTTTTCGGCTCCGGACCCGATCATTTCTCGTCCCGTGCCCGTCGCACCCTCCTTCAACCCGCGTCCCGTCAATCTGCCCATTCCTCGTAACGGTCTGTGAGATCTCTTCTTTTTGCCGCCGCACTGTCGGCTCTAACCACGTGCGCGGCGTTCGCTGCCGACGGCAAGATCGTCAAAGTCCTGCCCCATTTGCTCGACAAGGAGGGGCGGCACGTTCTTTCACCCAGCCTGTTTGAACGCGACGCTTACCAGGCTCGCTTGCGCAAACATCCGGAACTCGTATCCGGCATGCGCTTCGACGTGCAATGGAAGGCATCCGGCAATGTCGAATCACCGCTCAAACTGCGGATCGAACTTCGCACCGCCAACAACGCCAGCGGAGCGGCAGCGATCCGCGAAATCGAAGTCACCAAGCCTCGCCTTTGGACCCGCTGGTCTGGCGTGGAAATCAAAGGGCAGGAATACACCGACCTGGGCGAAGTGCTGGCTTGGCGGGCCTCTCTGGTCGAAGGCGACAAAGTCGTCGCCGAGCAACGGTCATTCCTGTGGTGATTGGAGCCGGTTCGTCAGCCTGCTAGTTGTTCGTGTTCGAGTTGTTGGTGCTCGTCCGTTCGGACGACAGAGCATTGGTGGCCCCACTCCGTATCTCGAAGGGGCGTTTTTTTAGAAGTTCCCGAAATGCGGGTCTTTGGGACGGCTCCAATGACTCGAGGATCCTCGATTCCAGAGTCCTTAATTCACGCTGTATCTTGCCGCTAACCGGCTCCCAGGACTCACGGATCACCTGCTCTGATTCGCGTGTAAGGAACTCCATCCGGTCCTTCTGGGCGGGTGGGAGATCAAGGTTTTGGACCGCGTTACGAATCACCATGATGCGTGGTCCACCAGGACCCCGGAGGGGTTGATATGTCTTGGCCGTGTTGTTGGTGCCGCCAGTGATCGCGGAATTATTGGTGGAATTGACGGAATTCGCGGGAATGTTCGGCCGCTGAAACTGGTTGCGGGACCGTAGGGCCTTCATGTTTATGGACATGGTAACCCCACCCGTAAACACCCCAGCCGCAAATATCGCCAACGCCGCGAGAACGATCTTCCAAGTGTTTACCACAATGAATCCCCGGAATTTTCGTTCAACTCCAAGCCGACCGAACCACCCAAATCGACATTTTCGGTGAGTTCGGTATTGGGGGAAGCATAGGCATAGTCCCCTTCCGCGACCTGAAGCTTCATGGAAGTGGTTATCGCCAGTGCCGCCAGCACGACGCAAGGAGCCACCGCTTGCCAGAGTCCGCGGGCCCAGAGCGTGGTCACGTCCGCCCGCGGCTGTTGGCGAATCGCATGCATCACCCGGGATTCGAAGGCATAGGGAACACGGTCATCGACCGGCCGCCTGCGAGCCTCCTGAATCAGTCTTTCCAATGTTTTGTTAAGGTCCATGTAGGTCTATACAATTCGACGAAACGCTTTCATCCGGGGTTACAGGAATTTATCGAGAGACAACTTCTGTAAAAGCTTTTTCATTTCGGCCCGGGCGCGGAAGGCCCGAACCTTCACGAGGGGTACCGACCACCCGGTCAATGCCGCCACCTCTTTGACGCTCTTGTCTTCAATTTCTAAAAGGTTGATAATCAATCGATTGGACGGGCTCATTTGTTCCAGCAAGCGACCCACAATACTCTTGGCCGCATCCCCATCGATCCCATCCGAGTCCCCTCCCCCAGGCGCTTCCGCGCGTTCCAACCAGCGTGACTCATCCTCGGTCAAATCCGACAGGACGGACTCCTTGTTTCGTTGGTGGCCGCGCAGGAAATCGTAGCACACTCGAACCCCAATACGCATCAACCAATGCTCGAACGGCGCATCCTGGCGCCATGTATTGAGCCGTTGGAAGGACTTGATGAAGATCTCCTGGACGATGTCTTGAACCTCGTCTTCCCGACGGGCATATCGCCGGGCCATGGCAAACATCCGAGGCTGATACCGGAGCACGATTTCCTCAAAGCGGGCAACGTCCCCGCCCAGCACGGCTAGCACCGCGCTCGTATCGTCGGCAGGGGAGCCGCCTTGACGGGTATCCAAGCTCAAAGGACTCTTGCCATTCGTTGAAAATTGAGGGGCGTCCCGGCCTCGCAACCGGGACGCCCCCGTTGTTCAACCAACCCAGCACACACGTCAACCCTTCAATGCCAGCTTTCCGCTGTCCACTGGCGGATTGGACGACCTTTAAGCCCATTCATTCCGTCCAAAAGTATGACCCAACAGCTAAGCAAAAATCCTTAACAACCCAGGCTGCGAGAACCAGAAATTACTTGGAATCCGATGTCTTCTCTTCGGTCTCGGGCTTGGGGTGCTTGGCCTTGTCTTTCATCTGGCTCGCACGTTTATCGAAGGCCTCGAGCTGCTTCTTTTCCTTGTCCGTGAGCGTTCCCGCCTCTTTCTTGGCATGCAGCTCTTTCAACCTCGCTTGGAACTGCTCAGCGCGCTTTTTCTTCTCTTCCGGGGTCAGCGGCTTCCGTTCCTTGTGGGTCTTCGCCGCCTGCTCTGTAGTAGCGGGCGTCGAAGCCGCTGGCGCGTTGGTGTCAGCCCCAAAGGCCACGCCACCCGTCAAAATCGCCATCAACGCCAGTTTGCTAATAATCCGATTCATAAATCTTCACGGCAGGGAAAACGCCGTCGTAATCAATGACGCCCGACTGGCACCATAGGTTACAATCGCTTGACTTGTCCTCGTTCAACCGGGTGTTAGGCTGGACATCGTGAGCGATCTTCTAGCCGGGGCGCTAAGCGTCCTGCTGTCAACCAACCAACCGGCGGCGTTGAGTAACCTGGTGGTCCAACAGACCGGGGTTCCGCTTTCCGCCACCAATGATCCGGTCGAAGTCGAGTTTCGGGCTATTGTCCAAGCAGACGACAAGGCCCGTGACGAGGTGGATCAATGGGTTGACGAATACGATCAGGTTTCCGGTGGCAAGCGCCCACTCCCGGTGGAACTGAACCGGAAAATTGAGACCAACTACGATGCGATCCGACATCGGTACGACGATTTCATCCTGACCCACACAAACCACGCCAAAGTCCACTTGGCTTATGGCAGTTTCCTCGGCGAAATCGGTGATGTCCCAGGCATGGAAACCGAATGGGAAACCGCCCGTCGGATCGATCCCAAAGATCCCGCCGCCTGGAACAACCTGGCTGGCTTCTATGCACACGATGGCCCGGTGGAAAAGGCCTTTCCGTATTTCGAAAAAGCCATCGAGCTGAATCCGAAGGAACCGGAGTATCGCCATAGCTTGGGCACGGTCGTCTTTCTCTTCCGAAAGGATGCCGCAATCTACTACCACACGAACGAAACTGGCGTGTTCAACAAGGCCTTCGAGCTTTACCACTCGGCAATGGCGCTGAGCCCCGGCAATTTCAAACTCGCTGCCGATGTCGCCCAAACCTGGTACGGGGTCAAACCTGACCGCGGCGACTCCGAAGAAGCGAGAAAACTGGCCCAGGAAAAAATCGTCATCAATGGACTCCGGGCCTGGACCAACGCTTACACGATTGCCCCCGACGACGAGGATCGCCAAGGCGTGTTGCTCCACTATGCCCGCTGGCAAATGGCTGCGGGGAGGTACAACGAAGCTCGCGCCAACCTGCTGGCAGTGACCAACGAAACACATCTCGCAATGCGAGACCGCCTCATGCATTCCCTGACCAACCGGGAGACCGCAACCTCACCGGAGACGGCCAAGTAGAATCCTATTGTGTCCAGCGGTCTCACCAAGGAAACTGTCCTGGTCCGTGAGCACCCCATGCGCTTGCCTTTAACTCTTCTCCGCCTCGTTGCCACCCTAGTCGCCGGGGTCACCGTCGGACAAGCGGCTGACATCCGGCTTCCCTCGTTCACGGCGTACAGCGATCCACGCCCGGGTGCCATCCCAGTTTCCGAAACCACGGGGATAACCGGATGGAAAGACGCCAGCAGCAAGATTCTCTGGTTTGCCGACGTCGGCGGGACAGGCTCGATTAACGTGGGGGTGGACTTGCATTCCAAGTCAGCCAAGAACGTTCCGTTACGCCTGACGGTAGGCACCGAGACCCATGAAGCCATGGCCCACGGCACCAGTTCGGATGTTCAGGAAACGGTTTCATTCGGCACCTATTCCATCACCAACCACGGTTACCAACGGTTCTCGCTGGAACTGGTCAGCCCGCCGACGGTGCCCTTGGTTGTCGAGTCGCTGAATATTGAGGGATCGGCGATAAACACCAACGCCCATTTCAATTCACTGCCTCGTCGGAATGCCGCTTCTGTTCACCTGCGATATCCCACGTCCAAAGATTGGGACATTGCGGGTTTCTATTGTGAAGTCACGGGCTTGGAGGATCCCATCTCGACGTACTACATGGCGTGTGGCTGGCACCGCGGGTATTTCGGCATGCAGGTCAACAGTGCCAAGGAACGCCGGATAATTTTCAGCGTTTGGGACAGCGGCAACGAGGCCGTTAGCCGGGCCAAGGTGGCGGATTCGGACCGAGTGCAATTGCTGGCCAAAGGGGAAGGCGTCGTAGCTTCCGACTTTGGCAATGAAGGAACTGGCGGCCACAGCCATTTGGTTTACCCGTGGAAAACGGGCGAAGTTCAGCGTTTCTACGTTACCGCGCACCGGGACGATCCCACCCACACCACATACTCGGGGTACTATTTCCATCCGGAGAAAAAGGCCTGGATGCTGATCGCCCGCTTCCGTGCTCCCAAGGACGGGAGTTATCTGCGGGGACTTTATAGTTTCAGCGAAGATTTCTGGGGTGCCAACGGGCACACGGTGCGCAAGGCACTCTACGGGAACCAGTGGATTCAGATCGACCAAGGCGCTTGGCGAGAGTTGGATACCGCCACCTTCAGCCACGATCCCACTGGCAAGACCAACCGTCTGGACCGCTTTATGGGGGTCGAAGGCAACCAATTCTTCCTATCTCATGGTGGA
>DATJII010000123.1:0-26744 GCA_035493435.1 Candidatus Limnocylindria bacterium
CCTCTTCTCACTCGTCTCCGTCCGGGCGGCGGACAACGAAATCCTGCTTTGGTCCAAGGGCGCGCCCGGGTCGGAAGGCCAGACCGCCCAGCAGGTGATCAATATCAGCGCGAGCGGGGAGCAATCCGTGTTCAGTGTGCATCAACCGTCCATCACGCCGTATCTCCCCGCCAAAGGCACCGGGAATGGGGCGGTGGTGCTGGTCATTCCGGGTGGCGGGCACCGGACGCTGGCCATCACGCATGAGGGATACAATGTCGCCGAATGGCTGAAGGACCACGGAGTTGCGGCGTTCGTGCTCAAGTACCGTCTCGCGCGGGACACCAACTCGCCCTACAAGATCGATCCCCACGCCTTGGCCGACACCCAGCGGGCGATCCGCTTGATCCGCAGCCGGGCTACCGAGTGGGAAATCGACCCGAAGCGGCTCGGGGTCATGGGCTTCAGCGCCGGGGGCGAACTTGCCTCCCTGGCCTGCCTGCAATTCGCCACCAACGCCTTGGCCGATGCCAATGACCCACTCGACCAGCTCGACTCCAAACCCAATTTCCAAGCCCTGATTTACCCAGGCCAATCGAAGAACATCCTACCCACCAAGGAATCGCCGCCGGTATTCCTTGCCTGTGGCTTCAACGACCGCCAGGACATCGCCGAAGGGTTGGCGGACGTCTATCTGCGCTTCAAAAAGGTCGGTGTCCCGGCAGAACTGCACATCTACTCCAGCGCCGGCCACGGATTCGGGTACCGCGACCGCAACAAGACGCCCGCCGGTGCCTGGCTGGCACGATTCAACGAATGGATGGCCGACAGTGGGTTCCTGAAGGCGAAGTAGGGGAGCGTCGAAGCAGCCTGGGTTCGGTATCCTTCAAGGGGCTGGCCCCTCCGCGAGGTGCAACCTCACCCAACGCGTCCGCCAAGAATGGGAGGGCGAGGCTCCTGACGAGCCCTGCAATCGGTGAGAGGCTTCGCTTCGGGTCGCAACCTGTTACAAAGGAGCATTTTGCGCAAGAACTGAAGGCTCTAGGCTTCGATTTCTCTGCCGTTCCTCGAAACGAAGCTTCCCACCGGTAGCAGGGCTCGACGGAGTCTCGCCCTCCCGGGTTTTGGATGCCTTACGGTCCGCTTGGACCGACGATGATCGTCGCAGGAATCCGCCCCCTCTTTTTCCACTTTCCACCGTGCCAATGGAGGAACACTCTGCCCGCATGAGACGGTTCATGATCTTGGTGGTGGCGTTGATCTGTGCGGCGCAGATGTTTTGCGTGCCGGCAGAGGCGGCTACGTCAAGTAGTTCGAGCTCGCTGGGCACGTCGAATCCCACTGGCGACCTGTCGGCTGCCATTACCCAGATTACTGGCATTGCCATTTCGCCTTTGCTGGGGATAGGCGCGGTCGGAGCCGTCAAATACTTCCGGGCGGATGCTGCCACCCGACCCAAGTTGCCGTGGTTTGCGCAGCCTTGGTTTTTTGCTCCGGCGCTGCTCTTGGTGGCGGTGTGTTTTCTCAAGGACACGGCGGGTGTGGCGGTGCCCACGGCCTTGAAGAAGCCGCTGGATCTTGCTGAAGTCTTTGAAAACAAGGTCAGCGGATTGATTGCGACTGGTGCCATCGTTCCGATTGCCTATTCTGCCTTCCAGGCCTTCGACAAGACCACCAGTTCGCTCGACGGTTCGAGCTTCGCGGCGATCGACTTATCTCCCGTTTACAACGTACTGATGGTCCCGGTGGCGCTGGCGGTGTACGCCGTCGTTTGGCTGGTATCCCACACCATCAACATCCTGATCCTCATCAGTCCCTTCAGCAGCGTGGATGCCGCGCTGAAGTCATTTCGTACGGCTATTCTGAGCTCGGTGGTTCTCAGCCACTGGTTCAGCGATACGCTCGGACTGCTCTGGGCGGGGGTGATCATTCTGGTTTGCGCGTTGCTCTCCGGTTGGGCGTTCCGACTTCTCGTTTACGGCAATACGATCGCCTGGGATCTGGTCAGTTTTCACTCCCGCCGTCTCCAGTTCAAAGGTGGTTCCGCTGTCACTTTCCTCGCGCGAAAGTGGGCTGGAGTGCCGGTCAGGACGCGTGGCAAGATCGAACGCAATGCCGGTGGGACTCTTGTTTTTACGTATCGCCCGTGGTTGGTGCTTCCCGTGCGTTCGATCGAGTTGCCTGCGGGCCGATATGCGATTGGACGGGGGGTATTGCATCCCAGTTTGATTCTTTTGGATGGGGTCGAGGACTCCGACGTCGCCAACTTTCCGCCGCGGTTCTCGTCTCATGAATCCGCCTTGGCAGAGGTTAGCGGCGCCACAGAGATTCGTGACACTGGTATTCGTGCCGCATGGTCGTGGTTGAAGGGATGTTTTGGCGGCAATACCACCGCCACCGCCTGATCTCCTGCAACGGCGGAGGAAGTATTGGGAACAAGTCCTGAAAGCTCGCTTCGGGTTCGCCGCCGCACCGGATGGATCTGTACGGTGCTTGCGGTGGTCCTCTTGGGTTCTATTGGGCTGAATGGTTTCCTCCTGCTGACTGCACGTAGGTTCTACGATCGGGAACAGCAGGTGCGCCTTCGGCCCAGCGGCGCTCCCATCAGCCACACCCAAGGAACCGGGCCGATTAGGGTGCTGTTCTTGGGCGATTCGCGAATCGCCGCTTGGCCGCCCTTGCCGGAAACCCGCTATACCACTTTCAACGGAGGCGTGTCAGGCGAGACGACTGCCCAGATTCTGCTCCGTGCGGAAGCCGCGTTTGAAACGGCCAAACCCCAGGTCGTGGTAATCCAAGCAGGCATCAACGACCTGAAGGTGATCGGACTCGAACCCGAGAACGAAAAGGCCATCGCGGAAGGGTGCGTCGAGCATTTGCTGGAGCTTATTGGAATAGCTGAAAGGCATGGGACCAGGATTGTTTTCGTGCCCGTGCTTCCGGTCGCCGATCTGCCCCTCGCGCGCCGCTGGGTTTGGTCGCCGCGCATTGAAGCCAGCCGGATGGAGGTAAACCGTCGGGTGGCACAAGTGCTTCGCACCAAGCGAGACGCGCAGATCTTGGAAGCCGAGTCGTTGCTCGACGTGCGCGTTGCGGGAGATTATCGCGATGCGTTGCATCTCAAGCCCGAAGCGTACCCGCGATTGCAGGAAGCATTGATCCCTCCCATTGATCGAGTCGCCGGAATTCTTAACTCCAATCCCGACGTGAAGTAGGGTTCCGGCCCGGCCCAGGGGCGTCTTATTATCGTGAGGGTCCTTTGCCCCTTACCCTGGCCCTCTCCGCCGAAAAATCTTGGGGGCGAGGGGATCAACTGAGGTGCCAATAAAGCGAAGCGCCTTCCTTCGCCCCCTAGGGGGAGAAGGTGGCCGTAGGCCGGATGAGGGGGTAGGCATACCAGTGGTTTCAACCGCGTCCTGCCCACGAAACGAAGATACGCCCGCGATGCCCGGGGCCGGTATTTTCCGCTTGCGCGCAATGGCTCGAATGATTACATGTGTCACATGATCCCTCGCGCTATTCGGTCGCCGCAGTGCCGTGGATTTACTGCCATCGAGTTACTGGCCGTCGTGGCGACCCTTGCGTGTCTGCTGGCGGTCGCACTTCCGCTCCTCGCCAGGACGCGGGTGGAGAGCAACGACGTCGGGTGCATCAGCCAGAAGCGCCAACTAGCCACCGCTTGGCTGCTCTACGCCCAGGACCACCAGAACAACGTCGTCAACAACTATGGCCTGCCGGATATCCAGATCCAGATCGGCACCAGGAAGTTTGCCACCTGGGCTAATAATATCATGGGTTGGTCCGCCGGGGGAGCCGAAGCGCAAAGTGCCACCAATCGCGAATGGCTGGCGAATGGGCTTCTGGGGCCCTACGTGAAGGGCAACCTGGGCGTGTACCGCTGCCCCGCCGACACCTATGTTGCCCCGGCGATGCGCAAGGCCGCCATCAACCAGCGGCTACGCAGCGTTTCAATGAACGCGTTTTTCGGGCGATATAGCGCCTCCACCACTGATTCCACGGCTTCCGGCATCAACAATTTCTATCCGGAGTATCTCCAGTTTCTGAAACTTGGTGACGTCCGGGCGCCCCAAAGCACCTGGACTTTTATTGATGAACATCCCGATTCCATTAACGATGGCTTGTTTATCAGCGCTCCGGACATGACGAGTTGGATTGACATCCCGGCATCCTACCACCACGGCGGCGCAGGCTTCGCCTTCGTCGACTCCCACGTGGAGATCCACCGCTGGCTAAGCAAGGCCACCATCTTCCCCGTGCGCTATGTGGTTCCGTTCCCGCCGCCGCTGAGCGCGGGCAATGGAGGACTTATCGACAGGGACTGGTATAATCGGCACACCGGCTACGTGGTCCGTAAGACTGGCCAGTTGAAGTTTCCTTGATCGGCCCTCGCAGGGAAGGCAAGGGATTTTCGGCTTGCGTATGGCCGTCCAAATGAATACCCACGGCCAATGATCCCTCGCGCTTTTCAAACTCCACGGTGTCGTGGATTCACTGCCATCGAATTGCTGGCAGTAGTGGCGGCCCTGGCATGTTTGCTGGCGGTCGCGTTGCCGCTTCTGGCCAGAACACGGTCGGAGGGTAGTGCAGTGGGCTGCATCAGCCAGAAACGCCAGCTCGCCACTGCCTGGCTGCTCTATGCCCAGGACCACCGCGACAGCCTCGTCAATAATTTTGGCATTGAAGATTTCCCGTACCAAATCACCAACAAGCTGTTTCGCACGTGGGCTAATAATATCATGGGCTGGTCTTCCGCGGGCCTGGAGTGGCAGAGCGCCACCAATCGTGACTGGCTCGCCATCGGGCTCCTTGCGCCCTACATAAAGAACAACCTCGCGGTGTACCGTTGTCCCGCCGATTCCTATGTTTCCCCGGCGATGAGCAAGGCCTCCATCACCCAGCGGCTGAGGAGTGTTTCCATGAACTCTTTTTTGGGAAGATATAGTTCCTCCGCGACGGATCCCACGGCTTCCGGTGAGAACCGCTTTTCCTCTGGCTATCGCCAATTCCTGAAACTCAACGAAGTCCGGGCCCCGCAATACACCTGGACCTTCATCGACGAACACCCCGATTCAATCAATGACGGCGTCTTCATAAGTGTTCCAGAGATGGATTCCTGGGTGGATCTTCCCGCATCCTATCACCTGGGAGGCGCGGGCTTTGCCTTTGTGGATTCCCATGTGGAGATCCACCGCTGGGAAAGCAGGGCCACCATTTATCCGGTGAAATTTATTTTTCCGAATCTGGTTCCCATGACCCAGGCAAACAGGGGCCTGGCGGACAGGGATTGGTATCATCACCACACGGGTTATGTCATTCGAAGAACGGGGCAATTGAAGTTTCCGTGAAGGTCTCTTGCGACAGGGGTGGCATTAATGCCAAAAGAGCGCGCCCCAATTGGTTCCGCGCTCTTTTTCAAAGGTTCGCCTGCCTGCAGGGGCGGGTGGAAAGCCGCCTCTAGAAATCCGTGTTGGCCTTTTTGATATTCATTTCCTTGATCCAGCCGTTTCGGTAACGGACATCGTGCCCTTCGGCCTGCAGCTTGAGCCCGCCTGGTACGTCCGTGATACCCTTGCCACCGTCGTTCCCACCGTCGATTCCCGAGTTCGGGCCGCCCCAGACCTGCTGTATCGAATGGTTGGTGTGCACTTTTTGTCCGTTGAAATAGATGGTCGTCAAGGCCTTCTCCACGAGTTTGCCATCCTTGAAGCGGGCCGCCCGGAAAAGGATGTCGTACGAGTTCCATTTGCCGATGCCATTATAGACCTGATAGGGCGACGGGGTCTCATTGATGATCGCGCCCATGCCGTGCGAGGTTTTGTCACCGTCGCATACCTGGATCTCGTAGCGGTTTTGCAGATAAACTCCGCTGTTCCCGCTCGGTTTCATGACCAGGAATTCGATGTGCAGGCGGAAATCGCGATAGGCTTTCTTGGTCACGATGTCGGCGGCCCCGTATTTTCCACCGGCGGCTGCTGGATCGTCCGTCATAAGCACGGTTCCTTTGTCTACGGGGTCGTCCACGATCTGCCACTTGATGGGCAAGGAGGAGCTGAAGCGCGGCCCTTCCCAATACGTCCACTTTTTGTCCAACGTCTTGCGGGTGCCATCGACGATGACGTCGGCACCTCGAATGGGTTTGGCTCCGATACCGACGTCGGCACCGAAAAGGGCGGGCGTAAAGGCAACCAGAAGTGACCAGGACAACAGATGACGGTGCATTTTTGCGATTGGTTAAGGACCTGAGGATTTCGTCCAGCGTATCAAGTGGATCCACGACTGGCAAACCCGGCGTTTTGTGGTGTCCCAAGGATGACGCGCTTTCCGGGTCCGCTCTTCATTGCGGGCTTCTATTGCTTCAGCCGATTCGGCAGAGTCGACGCACCACGCCGCATGACTGCTTCCACGTCCCCACGTCCTCGTCCCACCTACAAGTGGTGGGTCGTTTTCATGTTGTGGTTCGTGTGTTTTTTCAATTATGCGGATCGCCAGAGCATCGCGGCGGTTTTCCCGGAATTGGAGCGCGAGTTTCATTTCAGCAAGGAGCAACTGGGCCTGATCGCCTCGGCCTTTATGTGGGTGTACGCCGGTGGCTCGCTCTTTGCAGGTCTGATCTGTGACCGGTTTCGGCGAAAGGATCTCATCCTCGGTGGCTGCCTTTTCTGGAGTTTCGTGACCATCACCACCGGCTGGTGCTCTAAGCTCTGGCAGTTCGTTTCGGTTCGCGCGATGGAGGGACTGGGAGAAACGTTTTATTTTCCCGCCAGTATGTCGCTGACCAGCGATTACCATTCGGGCGCGTCGCGATCCCGGGCCATCGCTTTTCATCAATCCAGTGTGTATGCCGGGACGATTCTCGGTTCCTGGGGCGGTGCCTGGCTCGCGATGCACTATGGCTGGCGAACGGGGTTTTATTTTTTCGGTTTGGCGGGAATGGTTTTGGCCCTGGTGTTGTTCTTCTTTCTTCGCGAGCCGGCCCGGGGAGAAGCGGAAATTTCCGTTAACGACCAAGTCGCTGTGCCCCAGGAGCCGCTGGGAATTTTCGCGACCTTTCAAGCGATCTTTCGTTCTCCCAGCATCCTGCTGCTGATGCTCGCCTTTGTGGGGGCGAACTCCGTGGCGGCGGTTTTCATGGTTTGGACCCCGAGTTTTCTTAAGGACAAATTCCACTACAACCTGGCCATGGCTGGATTGAGTGGCACGGTCTTTATTAATCTGGCGAGTGCCGTCAGCGTTCCCTTTGCGGGGTGGCTGGCGGATAGGCTTTCGCAAAAAATGGCTGCGGGCCGAATTCTGGTTCAGGCAATCGGGCTGGTTGGCGGGGCCAGTTTTGTTTTTTGGGTGGGCCACACGTCCAACCATCTGACGCTGATTGTGTCGATGACTCTATTCGGCCTGTGCAAGGGTTTCTATGACTCCGGTATTTTCGCGTCCTTGTACGATAGTGTGGAACCCCGGGCACGAGGCACGGTGGTGGGCATCATGAACACCGTCGGTTGGGGCGGAGGCGCTTTTGGTCCCTGGTTTGTGGGATGGATTGCCGATCATGGGAGCCAGCCCACCAAGATCGATAACATGAGCCAGGCGATCTCGTGGGGCGGCCTTATCTATATCCTCGCCGCAACGCTCCTCCTGGCGGCCGCGTATATTCGGTGGAAGAACGCGAATCGCGCAAAACAATGGACGTAACGCATTTCCGTCGCCAAACTTTTTGCCGATCATGACTGTCCGCCCCTTTTCTCAACCGCTGGAGGGAATCATCCCCCCGCTCGCGACCCCTTTGCTGGATCGAGACACACTCGATGTCCCGGGATTGGAACGATTGGTGGAGCGCGCCATCAACGGTGGCGTGGCGGGTCTTTTTGTCCTGGGAACGACGGGCGAGGGCCCCCACTTGAGTTATCGACTCCGCCGGGAATTGATCACCCACGCCTGCCGCTTTGCCCGCCAGCGCGTCCCGGTATTAGTGGGGGTCACGGACACGTCAGTGGTTGAATTGCTGGGCGTTTCGCGGCATGCGGCGGAGGTCGGCGCCCAAGGCCTGGTCCTGGCTCCGCCGTACTACCTGTTTGTCGGCCAACCGGAATTTCAGGAGTATCTTTCCCGGGTGGTGCCGGAACTTCCGCTGCCCGTCTTCCTGTATAATTTTCCGGCGTTAACCAAGGTGGTCTACGAGATGGACACGGTGAAACGGATGCTCGATCAGCCCAACGTGGCGGGCATGAAGGACAGTTCCGGCAACATGACTTATTTCCATCGGCTGGTGGCCGCCGCCAAGCCGCGCCCGGATTGGACGTTGGTGATCGGGCCCGAGGAATTGCTGGAGGACGCGATCTTCGCCGGCGGCCATGGCGGAGTGAATGGCGGCGCGAATCTCTTTCCGGAACTCTACGTGGCCTTGCATCGGGCCGCGAAAGCGGGCGATCACGCCCGGGTTCGACTCTTAAAGAGCGTCGTCATGGACGTCTCGGAGAACATTTACCATGTGGGACGCCACGAATCGTCGATTATCAAGGGTATCAAATGCGGCCTGCGATGCCTCGGCGTCTGCGACGATTTCATGACCGAGCCTTTCAATCGCTTCCGCGAACCCGAACGCACCCGCGTGGCCCAACTGGTGGAACGGATCCAGGACCGCTTGAAGACGGTTCTCTAAAGCAGGGGAGGCTGGGAACAGCAAAGGGGAGAATTAACCACGAAAAACACGAAAGATCTGCCCGTTGCGAACCTCATTCTTCCCGCCTTTTTTGTGTTCTTTGTGTGTTTCGTGGTAGAAATCTCTTCTTCTCCGCCGTTCCGCGTAAGCCTGCTTACTTCTCCGCAGGCGCCGCCATGGACGTGGCGGCGGCCGCTTCCGGTTTCTTATATTTCTCCGTATAGGTAATAATACCGGCGCCGAGGACGATCAGGAAGACGCCAAACCAGCGCAGTGGCACCACGGTTTCGTGGAGCCAGAAGCGGGCGGCAATTGTGGTCAGCACAAACCCCAGGGAGGTAAGGGGCCAGACGAAGCTGACTTCGCCGTGGGACATGAGATAGAGCAGGCAGCCGAAAAAGGCCGCCTCGAAAGCAACCCCCAGAAGGATATGACGATTGGAGGCCCCCGCCACCACCATGCGCAGGATTTCCGACACGGAGACCTGTTGCATCTCGCCGATGACTTTGAGTCCCCGGCTCAGGAAGACGACGCCAATGGCCTCCAGGACGAGTCCCACCAGCAATACCAGGACGAGTTTAGTCATTTTCGAAATCGGAATAGCGGCAAAGGATGATCCCCCGGTCGCGGATCAGTTTCTTCACCTTGGGACTCGTGAGCGCTTCCAGTTCGTGCCGGTGTTTGCCTTCATCGGGATGGGCGTATAGCTCGTACGTGCCGGGCTTGAGCTTGGCCAGCAGTTTGAGCAGGTAGCGTTCGGTGATGTGCCCGCTTTGGAGGAGCCCGTAGGTGGCGTCCGTGCAGAAAAATCCGCGGCGTTCCAATGGTTTTCGCGAGCGCGCGCTCAGGATATTGAAAATCAGCGCGTGGGAAAGCCGGTAAAAATAGCGTCCACCAGCGAGGCCCAGGTTTTGAAAAAGCGGATCCCGGGTCATGCGGACGGCCCGCACGCCCAGTTCACCAACGTCTCGCTTGATGAATTCGAACACCGTCGGGTGCAGGTGAAAATTGAGGTGCCCGTTCAGGTGATCGATCGGCAGGTCGTAGGTCTTGAAGAGCCGGATCTGGGCGTTGATCTCCTGCCGGATATAATGATGGAGGCTCCGGCTGAAATAATACCGGATGCCCGCCCGCACCGGGCTCTGGTCGAACTCGAATTTCTGGTTCACCACCCCGATGATCTCGCTGGGCTTCAGCGTCGACGTACCGGAGACCAGCGTGAGGTGGACCCCCACTCCCAGCAGCGGATTCGCCTTGGCGATGGCCACCGCTTCGTCGACCCGGTCTCCGTTCACCATCAGGCTGGCGCTGGTCAGGATGCCCTCGAGATGGGCCTTCCGAATCGCGGAATTCGCGCTTCGGGAGATGCCAAAGTCGTCCGCGTTGACAATAAGTCGTATCTGGTCGTCAACGGCCATAGGCGGCAAGGGGAATGCCTGTTTTTACCCGGCATAACGACAGCAAGACGAGCCAGATCTTCTGGTATTTCGAGAGGCGAAGCGGTTTTTCTCCCATGACTTGGAACCGCTGGCTTTCCAGTTTTAGCAGCAGGCTCCAGTAGATACTCCCCATGGTTTCGGCAGATACCATCGATTTTCGGTCACCCGGCGGCAGTAAGTCGCGGGCTTCGCGGTAATACGCGCGAGCCCGGTTGGCCATGGACTGGGCCAGGGCTTCAAAGCGTTCCGACCATTTCCCCGCAAGTATCTCCTCTTCGGTGACCTTAAACTTGGCCATTTCGTCGGCCGGCAGATAGATCCGGCCGCGCAAGGCGTCGTTCCGCACGTCACGAAGGATATTGGTAAGTTGCAACGCCTTGCCCAACGCGTCGGCATAACGGCGGCACGCCGGGTCACGATATTCAAAGACCTCGATGCTCAAGAGACCCACAACACTGGCGACCCGATAGCAGTAGAGCTCGAGCGATGCCTGGTCCGCATAGCGAAAAGTGTTGAGATCCATTTCGACGCCCCGGATGAGTTCCTCAAACAAGGCTAGGGGCAGGCGGAAACGATGGATGTGGGGTTGCAGTTCCCGATTCACGGGGAATTGTGGCGGCTTGCCTGCACAGGCGCGTTCGATGTCGGCCCGCCATTCCGCCAGTTGCACGCGGCGGGTTTGGACGGGAACGGAGTCCTCGTCCGCCACGTCGTCAACCTGGCGGCAAAAAGCATAGAGCGCTGTCATGGCCACCCGTTTTTCGGGGGGCAACAGCATAAAGCCGAGCGCTAGGTTCGACCCGCTCTGCCGGGTGATCGTCGCACTGACGCCGTTGTTTACGTCGTTCACTGCGGCGGCGGCTTCTGTTCTCCGGCTCCAAGCGGCGGCAATCCGCCGGTTTGGGCAAGGCTCGGGTTGGCGACTCGGGGAGTGTGCTGACGATGACGTCGCTTGCGGCGGCGGGAACCACTTTGCGGAGCATCTTCCAGCAACGTTCCGCGACTACGGTTAGGCCGGGGTGTCTTCCGGACAAAGAGAATCCAGAAAACAATCGCCACGATGACCACGAGAACGGCGGCGACCACGGCGAACCCGCCGGAAAGCGCCGTCTTGGCAGCTTTGTCCAGCGAGGTGGGCACCTGAATCGGCAAATCGGCAAAAAGAATGAATCTTGTTGGTGACAAATTCATCGCTGTGGAGAGCCTGCGGAAGGGTCGGCATCGTCGTCAATGGCGGACTCAATCTGGAGATTGAGACGGCTCATGCGATAGCGAAGTGCGTGACGGGATAAATCCAGTTGGGCGGCTGCCCGGGTCAGGTTACCGTCGTTGGCCTCCAAGGCAGCGGTAATCATCTCGCGCTCATAATTCAGCAACGCTTCGCTGAGGGGAGCGGGACCGAGCTTCATTCCTCCACCGTTGGCGCCCGGTGCTGGCGTTCGGAGGCGGGATTCCACTTCAAAATCGGGGAGACTGGCGGGCTGAATTTGCTCCGAGTTCTCCAGGATCACAGCCCGTTCAATCACGTTGCGCAGTTCCCGTACATTGCCCGGCCAGGAATGCGCCAGCAACGCCTGCTGGGCCACCTGGTTGATGCTCTTGATGTTCTTGCCCAACTTCGCGTTGAACCCGCGCAGGAAGTGAGATGCCAGTTGGAGAATATCCTGCCCTCGCTCACGTAGCGGCGGGGGACGGAACTGCATCACGTTGAGGCGATGAAAGAGATCTTCCCGAAACTCTCCTTTCCGGATGGCGTCGACGATATTTCGATTCGTCGCCGCGATGAGCCGCACGTTGACCCGCAGTTCCTGGGTGCCACCTACCCGAGTGAAGGAACCGTCCTCAAGAAAGCGAAGCAGCTTCGCCTGGAGCGGGCGGCTCATGTCGCCGATTTCATCCAAAAAGATCGTGCCACCGTCCGCTTCTTCCACGTAACCCCGCTTGGTCCGATGGGCACCCGTGAACGCGCCTCGTTCGTAGCCAAAAAGCTCACTCTCCAACAGCGTTTCGGGTATGGCCGCGCAGTTCAGGCGCACGTAGGTCGCTTCCGTACGTTTACTGTGCGTGTGGATGGCTCCAGCGATCAGTTCCTTGCCAGTACCGCTTTCGCCCAGGATCAGGACGGTGGCGTCGGTGGGAGCCACGGTGCGTATCAGGTCCCGCATCTCCCGGACCCGCTGGCATTCGCCGATGATGTGATCGATCCGGATGGCGTCGCCGGCCCGGGCGCGGAGCGCCTGGTTCTCCATGATCAACCGATGCCGCTCACTGCAACGTCCCACCGCGTGCAGTAACTCGTCCGGTTCGAAGGGTTTGGCCAGATAGTCGAAGGCGCCGGCCTTGATTGCTTCCACCGCCAGTTTTGGGGTGGCGTAAGCGGTGATCATGAGGATGGGTAAGCCCGCCTTTTTTTGGGCTGCTTCCCGGAGAAATTCATAACCACTCATGCCGCCCAGCCGGGCGTCGGTGATCACCATGAAAAACTCTTCCTGCACAATGAGTTTGAGCGCCGCCTCGGCGGAATCCGCCAGGCGCACGTCATAGCCTTCCCCATGGAGAACGGTCTCCAAAGACAAGCGCATGTTTTTCTCGTCATCGACGACGAGTACGGGTGGCAATTTCATGGTCGCAAGCGCATTACGGTGCGAGCCGGTAAGGTTACCATAAATGAAGCTCCTTTTCCAAGCTCTGACTCGACTCGTACCCGACCGCCGTAGAGCTCGGCGTTATGTTTAACGATGGCCAATCCCAGTCCGGTGCCCTGGCTTTTCGTGGTGTAGTACGGTTCCCAGATTTGGTTCAACCTCTCGGGGGGAATTCCCGGGCCGTTGTCCCGCACTCCGATGACGATCGAATAATCCGCGCCAGTCCGTATGGAAAGGGTCACGGTACCAATGCCATTCATCGCTTCGCGGGCGTTCACCAGCAAATTATTTACAATCTCCGTGAAGTGTCCCCGCTGTCCCAGCAACATCGGGAGGCTCGGACCGAAGTCCCTTTGCACGGTGATATTATATCCGGCGCCAGGAGGAAATGCCTGGTGGATAGCCGATTCCGCGACCTCCACCGCGTCCAATCGTTCAACTTTGCCCTCGGCCAGTTGGGCGTACCCCATGAGTTCGGTAATGATCCGGTCGGAACGTGCGACTTCTTCCCGGATGATACCGATCTGCTGGGTGATGGTCTTTCCTTCCTTGACGGTTTTCTGGAGGGTGTAGGCTGCGTTATTGATGATCCCGAGCGGATTCTTGAGCTGATGGGCAATCTCGGCCGCCAAGCGTCCCGCAGCGTGGAGCTGGTCCTGCTTCAAGGCGAATTCGTGGGCATCGACTTCCCGTTGCCTCTTTCGATCCCACAACACCTGCAAGCCGTAGCAGATGATCGTCAGCAAGAGCAGCAGCAGGACGCGAAGAATGATCGATTCGACCGGCTCGGTGGTCAGTTCGTTACCGAAGGATTCCTGCTGCATCGACCGGGCGTTCATGCTCATGGTGAGCTCCATTTCGATGTGCTCCAGCGAGATGTTAATCGCGCCCGCCCCGATATAAAAAACGCTGCACAGGACATTGACCAGAATCTGCACCTCCGCGAAGGGAATGACTGCCGCGTTGCGAACGATCATTCCTGGCAATACCCAGTAGAGAATGCTGTCAAATCCACCGGAAAGCAGGGTCAGGGACGCCACAAAAGCCGCGTCCAGGATCGCCAATCCATAGACCACCCGGGACAGGATCGTGGTCGAGATCTCTTTCATCCCCCAGATCAGGACGATCCCAGTACCCACGTTTACCGCGGAGTAGATCAGCGTGAAATTACGAATGTAATACCATAGATCGGCTCGCGGACCGGCGAGCATCGTGTCCGATTGGGTGCTGAAAAGGAGAAAGAAAATGACCGGCAGGGCAATCAGCCGCGCTGGAACTCCCAGGTTTCGTTCGAGGAATCGGACCCGGCCTAGGAAGACTTCCGCGCTAACGGGGGTTGCCCCGCGGAAATCTTTCCAGCGGTCGGCGGCGTCCTTTAATCGTAGGCGAAGGCCTATCGAACCCATCCTTGGCTGCTTCGCAGTTTCCATGCCGGATTAGCCGCCCAAGATTCCAAGTGCCGCAGTGACAATGGCATCGACGGGAGCCAGACGCCCGACACCTTCGTAGCCGCACGACAGCAAGCCTTCTTCCGGACCGACAAACTGGCAGCCCCGATCCTTGAGGGTCTGCGTGTTTTGGCGCGTGGCGGGATGGAGCCACATCTTGCCGTTCATGGCGGGGGCGATGAGAACTTTGGCCTTGGGATTCAAGGCCAAGGCAATGCAGGTCAGGGCGTCATCGGCCAATCCGTAAGACATCTTGGCGATGGTGTTGGCTGTCGCGGGCGCGACGAGAAAGAGGTCCGATTCGTCGGCGAGGTCAATGTGCGCCGGTTTCCAGCCTTCTTCTTCGTCGTAAAGGTCGGTAATGACCGGATGCCGGGAAAGTGTCTTGAAGGGCAGGGGAGTCGTGAACTTCAGGGCGTCAGCGGTCAGGACGACCCGCACATCCTTGCCGGCTTTCGTGAGCAGGCTGCAGATATCCACCGCCTTATAAGCGGCAATCGAACCGGTGACTCCGAGGACAATGCGTTGCATGGTGGTGGTTACTCCCAGCGCAGGTGAACCCGTGCCCGGCGCAATCCTTCGGCTTCGTAGATAGCCTGCATGCGCCGCAAATCTTCCTCCCGCGTTCCGCTGACGACAAGGTAGTCGAAATCGGCCGACTGCGCGATTTCCTGCGCTGCTTCGGCCAAACGTCTGGCGACGGCCTCTTCAGCTTCGGTTCCGCGTCCCCGCAGGCGACCTTCCAGTTCTTCCTGGGAGGGTGGAGTTAGAAATACGGTGACCAGGGCTCGATGCAGCACGGGATCTTCGTTGAAGACCCGGCGTGCCTGGGCCGCCCCTTGGACATCGATGATCAAGAGGACGTCTGAGCCCTCATTGAGCAATCGCAAGACCTCACTCTTCAGGGTGCCGTAGCGTTTGCCGAAAACGTTGGCGTATTCCAGGAATTCACCCCGATGGACCCGCCCATCGAAATCGTCGGGTGTCAGGAAAAAATAGTCGACGCCTTGGACCTCTCCTTCACGTGGATTCCGGGTGGTGCAGGTAATGACGCGCTTTAGGCGCGAACTCTGCTCCAGCAGGCGCTGGCCTACGGTGGTTTTACCTCCACCGGACGGCGCCGACAGGATCAAGACGAAGGGGCTGCGCGATCCGTTTTCCATGCTTACTCAACGTTTTGCGCCTGTTCCCGAAAACGTTCCAGTTCGGTCTTGAGATTGACCACCTGGGTGGCGATTCGGGCGTCGTTAGCCTTGGAACCAATGGTATTGATCTCGCGATTTATTTCCTGAGCCAGAAAATCGAGTTTCCGGCCTACGGGATCGGAGGTCTTGAGGCAATCGTCGAATTGGCCGAAATGGCTTTCGAGCCGGGCCAATTCCTCGGAAATATCAGAACGGTCGGAGTAAATAACGGCTTCTTTCAGGACCCGTTCGTCGGAGGCGTCGATCTGTTCAATGCCTGCCTGACGGATTCGTTCCAGCAATTGGTCGCGGAAGCGTAGCAGGACTTCCGGGGCGATCTCTTTGATACGCGCCGCACCTTCACGCAATAGGCCTATACGATTCGAAAGATCTTTGGCGAGGGATTCACCCTCCCGTCGGCGCATGGTGTCAAAGGGAGCCAGGGCCTTGCGGATGGCCGGTTCCAGGCGTTTCCAGGCGGCATCTTGATCGACCGCTTCGTCATTGGCTTGGAGCACTCCGGGACAACGGGCCAAAAGTTCGAGGGAGATATCCGATCCGGGACTGGAAAGACGCAATTCGGAAGCCAGTTCGCGGAAGGCCTTGGCGTAGGCCGCGGCGAGCGGTTTGTTCAGGCGGGCCGTGACAGCGTCTTCGGGTTGTTCGATCTGGATCCGCACCTCGCAACGGCCTCGCGACACCCAGCCGTTCACCAATTCCTTGGCGCGCGATTCGAGCGACTCCAACTCGCGGGGCAGGGAAACGACGACTTCCGCCTGTTTCCGGTTCACCGCTTTGATCTCCACCACGACTCGCATCGGACCATCCAAATGCTCGCCGTGGCCATATCCCGTCATGGATTTCATCCACGCCGACTGTGCGTCAATCGAAGCGAAGGCGCGAAGCCAAAGTGATTCTGGTGAAGATTCTAACAAAGGAGTCACAGATTCCCAGGGGGGTTGCCCCGCTTTTACCCGGGCGTCCGTTGACGGTTTCGGCCCCGCCCAGCAAAGTGCTTTCGTGGATTTCCGGGAGACACTTCAACGCGAGTGGACGCTGAGAAAACAGCGCAATGCGCGCTATTCGCTCCGGGCCTTGCCCGGGATCTCGGTACGGATCATTCCACGCTCTCGCAGATTTTACGCGGACGGCGTCCCTTGTCGTCCCGAATGGTCTCCCTGTTTGGGCGTCGGCTGGGTCTTGAACCCACCCAGATTGCGGATGCCTGTGCGCGACAAAGTGCGGAATCGATACTTCGCTTGATAAAAAAGAATCCGGCGTTTCAAACCAACTCTCGATGGATTGCCAGCCAGACTGGGCTGTCCGTCGACGTCGTGAATCGCTCGCTGCACCACCTTTTGTTCCGTGGAGATCTCGTCATGAACTCCGCACACCGTTGGACCATTACTCGTTAAATACCATGCCCAATCCTGTTATCCGTTGGCAGATCGTTTCACCTGAACCCGATAAGGCCGCCCAATTCTACCATCACCTGTTTGGCTGGGAACTTAGCAAGGCCAACGCGATGGGTTATCGCGAATTGAAGAGCGGCACCGCTTCCACTGTGGATGGCGGAGTTTGGCCCGCGCCGCCGGGTCAGGGCGGTTTCGTGCAACTGTTCTTTGAGGTGCCCGACGTGGACGCCTGCTTGGCGAAGGCGTCCACGCTCGGAGCTACTGTGATCGTGCCGAAGTCGGTGTTGCCCGACGGGGACACCATGGCGGTGTTGCTGGATCCCACCGGCATCTCCCTCGGAATCTGCGCGCTCGCCAAGCGTGGTTAGGAAGGTTGGCCGACGGTGTCCGTCTGGTATCTCAATCAAGCCACCAGCAAGGTGACCGGGATATTCCCGCGGGTCGCGTTGGAGTAAGGACAGACGATATGGGCTTGGGCCACGAGGTTCTCCACGGTGGCCCGATCCAGGCCCGGTACGTTGATCGTCAGCACCGCTTCCAGGCCAAAGCCGCCGCCGTCGTCACGCGGGCCAATGCTGATTTTGGCCGTGACGGTGGCTTCCGGCGGAATTCGGAGTTTCGCTTTTCCCGCCACAAACCTGACTGCACCCAAAAAGCATGCCGAGTAACCGCAGGCGAAGAGCTGCTCAGGATTGGTCCCGGGACCTCCGCCTCCGCCCATTTCCTTCGGTGAGGAGAGTGTGAGGTCCAGGACGCCATCGGAAGTGCGGGAATGACCTTCACGACCACCGGTGGAGGTGGCTTGAGCGGTGTAGAGGATTTTCATGGTGATGACAGTTTATTGGAGGTGTGTCGGGGCGGAGTGCCCTCAGGCTTCGAATTTGTGCCGAGGAAAGTCACTTGGCAAGGGGATGCCCGCCAAAAGCAGGCGCAACTTATCATGGTTCCCGGTTCGGGAATCGGGTTACTGAGGCTTACCGGCATTCGCCGAAGGGTTGGGCTCCTCCTGGTGGTTCAAGTCCATCCGGCGTGTCCACCAAGAATGGTAGGGAGAGACTCCGTCGAGCCCAACAATCAGCGAGAGGCTTCGGGTTGGGTCACAACGCATTCCGTCGGAGAATCGGATGCCAGGATCGAATGCCCGTGGCTTCGATTTGTTTGCTCTTCCTCCATAACGACGCTTCCCGCCGATAGCAGGGATCGACGGAGTCTCTCCCTACCGGGCTTTTGGCGGCCTTACGGTTCGCCCCGGCCGACGACGAGCGTTAAGGTAGTGCTGAATGGTGCTCACCTTTTTCGATTCCGCAAAAAGACCCTTGCACTCGGAACGCCGCCTTTGATAAGTTAGTCGCTCCTTTGGAGGCATCCGGTGTATGGGTGCCCCATCTCAAGGAACCAGGTTTTATGGCAGTTCGTATTCGACTAAAGCGCACGGGCAATAAGAACAACCCCGTTTATCGTGTGGTGGTGGCAGATTCGCGCAGTCCGCGCGACGGCAAGTTCATTGAAGAGATTGGTACGTATGATCCCAAGAAAAAGGGGACCAACTACACTCTCGACTTGGAACGTACCGCGTACTGGGTGAAGTCAGGGGCACAACCGTCCGATACGGTGGCCAGCTTCATCCGTAAGTCGCAACGTGCCGTGGCTGCCGCAGCCTAACGTTTCCTAACCTGCTATCCATTTATGCAGGCCTTTGTGGAATTCGTGATCAAGGCCCTTGTATCCGATCCGGACGCCGTCAGGGTGGACCCGGCGGAACGCAAAGGGATGACCGTATACGAGATTAGTGTGGCTCCGGGCGATGCTGGCAAGGTGATCGGCCGCCGGGGTACCACTATTCAGACGATTCGCTCCTTGGTGCAGATGGGCGGGGCCAAGATGGGCCGTCGTTGCACCGTGGACTTGGTCGAATAACTCGGCGACACGCGTTGGACAGGGGCGCGTGGAGGGCTATGAAGATCGATGTTTTGACCCTGTTTCCCGCAATGTTTGCGGGACCGTTGGATGAAAGCATCATTCAGCGGGCAAGGAAGGCTGGAATCTTGGATTTACGAATCCATGATTTGCGGGATTGGACCCGTGACCGGCACCGGACGGTGGATGATCGACCGTTCGGCGGTGGCCCGGGAATGGTGTTAAAGCCTGAACCGCTCTTTGAAGCTGTGGAAGCCCTGCGGGGACCGGATACGCGCGTCATTTTGACAGCGCCGAGCGGTCGCCGTTTTACCCAGGCGATTGCCCGCGAATTATCGCAGGAGAAAAGCCTGCTGTTCATTTGTGGCAGTTACGAAGGCTACGACGAACGGATTCGCCAGCACTTGGTCAACGATGAGTTAAGCATCGGCGATTATGTGCTCACGAACGGCAATTTGCCGGCCATGGTGATGGTGGATACGGTAGCCCGATTGCTGCCGGGGGCGTTGGGTGACGATGCGAGTTCGCTTGAGGAGTCATTCAGCGAGGGGCTTTTGGAGTATCCGCACTATACGCGGCCGGCGGAGTTCCGCGGCTGGGAAGTGCCTGAAGTTTTGATGTCTGGGAACCATGCCGCGATTGCGAAATGGCGGAAGGTTCAAGCGATGAAACGCACGGCGGAACGCCGGCCGGACTTGTGGGAAGAAATGCGCTGGCGGAAGCCAGTTTAACTGGATTTTGGAGAAAGTGACATGAAGCCAAACAAGACGTTGTTGATGGATAAGATCGAGTCCGAACAGTTTCGGAAGAGCGCCGCGCCTTTCAACGTGGGCGATAGCGTGCGCGTTCACACCAAGGTGGTGGAAGGTGACAAGGAACGTATCCAGGTTTTCGCCGGTGTCGTCATTGGCGTTCGTGGCCACGGTTTGAACAAGACCTTTACTGTCCGTCGTATTAGCTACGGCGAAGGTGTTGAGCGTATTTTCCCGCTCCACTCCCCCCGAGTGGACAAGGTGGAAGTCGAACGCGAAGGACGTGTTCGCCGCTCCAAGCTGACCTATCTCCGTGGCCGTATCGGCAAGGGCGCCATGGCGGTCAAGGACCGTGAAGATTACACGGCTCCGCTGCCCAAGTCCTAATCGGCTGGTCCGGTTAACCCTTTTACCAAGAGCGATCTCGGGACGATTTACTTCGTCCCGAGCGTTTTTGCGTCTAGGCGTGTCATTTTTCGACGAGTTGAGCTAGCCGGACTCATGCAGTCGAATCAGTCGTCCTTGCTTGATCTGTCCTTCGGTCTGCTTCGTTGTTCGTCGGTTACGTATTGAGATTCAATACGCGCCCTCCTCACGCCTCGCAGCTCGAAGGAATCTACGGCGCAAGGACTTCCTTCTCAACTGCATGAGTCCGGCTTAGACTTTTCGCGTGATCAAACCGCCCCGACTTCGACGAGGTGACACGATTGGTTTGGTGGCTCCTGCCAGCGGGCTGATCCGGCAAGAACGGCTGGACGCGTCGATTCGTTACTTGGAAGGGCAGGGCTATCGGGTAGCCCCGGGGAAACACCTGCTAGCTAGTCACGGCGCCTTTGGTGGTACGGATGAGCAAAGGGCAGCGGATCTCAATGACGCCATTCGTAACCCGAAGCTTCGAGCCATCTTTGCCGTCCGTGGCGGATATGGTTCACCACGAATCCTTTCCCTGGTGGACTATGCAGCTTTGCGGCGATCGCCCAAGATCGTGGTGGGTTTCAGCGATATTACCGCACTGCAACTCGCGATCTATCGTCGTTGCGGTTTGGTCACTTTTTCCGGTCCGCTTCCGGGTCCCGATTTCTCCGAGCCGGTGGTCGATTCTTTTTCCGAAGAAAACTTTTGGCGATTGCTGACGTCTAGCAAGCGTCCGGGATTACTCCCCAATCCCGAGGGCGAAAATCGCACCAGTCTGGTTCCTGGTTCAGCGACTGGGCCACTGCTAGGGGGGTGCCTAACGATGGTGGTACAAGTCTTAGGCACCCGTTTTTGCCCGTCCTTTCGCGGCTCGATTCTGGTCTTAGAGGACGTGAACGAAGAGCCCTATCGGGTGGATCGGATGCTCACCCATCTCGCCAACGCTGGTATAATGAAAAGCGCTGCTGGATTTGCCTTCGGCCAATGGCCTGGTTGCGAAGTATCCGACCCCAAAACGTTGCATATACCCGTTCCCAGACTTCTTCGTGAAGCGGTGCAGGACCTCGGCAAGCCCGCATTTTCCGGTCTCGGTTACGGACATACCAAGAAGAAGCTTACGATTCCCTTTGGGCTGCCCGCCCGACTCGACACACAGCGTAACGAACTGCGTTTGCTGGAAGCGGCGGTCGCCTGAGGAGCTCGGTTGAGCTGGAAGTGCCTCGGACGTGGGCGAGAATTTTCGATCACGCGGCGGCTCCGAGTGCTGTGGAAGAATGGGAAACTTTGGCCACGAAGCACATGAAAGATCTGCCGTATCTAATGTCTAGTGTTGTTTCTCCGTTTTTCGTGTCCTTCGTGCGTTTCGTGGTTTGCCCGCCTTTTTCTCCGCGTCTTCGTGCCTCCGCGTGAGATAATATTCTGTTCTTCTCACGCTGCAGCCCGGCGAAGTCGATCCGCTATACCGCTCCATTCGGGTGTCGTCGGCAGCGCCTCCACCACGATCAAGTCCGGCTTGGCCTCGTCACAGCGATGGAGCAACTCATAGAGCGCCCGGGCATAGGCCTCGGCATCCTCAGGGATGAACCAGACATGGGGGAAGACCCCGCCCAAGGGTACTTGGCTATGGGCCAGAATCATTACCCGATCCGGAGCGATGCCTCGGGTGGCCAATTGCTCGCACAGATCCGTCTCATTCTTCCACGCCATTAGCACTAGAGGTGTTTTCGGCGAGTAATGCTTGTCAATCAATCCCGGGCTTCGCAAGGCCTCGCCTTCTGTGCCCGCCAAAGTTTTACGAACGCCCACTTCCCGTCCCAGGACTTCAGCAATTTGCGCGGCAGATATAATCCCAGGCCGCAAGACGAGCGCTTGTGGGCCGGAGACATCCACCACCGTGCTTTCAATTCCGACGGCGCAATGCCCTCCGTCAATAATGAGTTTCAGTCGATCCCCCAGTTGCTTGGCCACATGCTGTGCGCTGGTGGGGGACAGTTGGTTCGAGAGATTCGCACTCGGTGCGGCCAATGGAAACCCGCAGGCACGAATGACCGCCTGCATAAATGGATGCTGGGGCCAGCGGATGCCCACCGTGCTGCCCCCGGCGGTGACGATATCCGGCACCTTGTTCGAACGAGGCAGCACCAGCGTCAGCGGACCAGGCCAAAAGGTGGAGGCGAGCTTCTGCGCAGCAGGCGTCCAGGAACTCGCGCACTGGTAGGCCAGCTCCGCGCTCGCGACATGGACAATGATTGGGTTGTGGCTGGGCCGTCCCTTGGCTAAATAGATTTTCTCCACCGCTGCCGGGTCGAACGCATTAGCTGCCAGTCCGTAAACCGTCTCCGTCGGAACAGCAACCAACTCCCCCCGGCACAACAACTCAGAGGCACGCTTCACCGCCACCGCGATGTGCGCGGGCGTGTGGGTCGGTAGTATTTCGGCGGTAGGCATCGGCTCGGCCAAGCTTACGCTGTGTCAGTCAGCGCGTAGTCAAGGCAGGCTATCTCGGCGTGTGTAGGCAGTTCAATCACCGGTTCCTGGCACTTGGCAAAGTGACACTCGTCACTACTCTTCATCCCAGCTCAAACGTCGTCACACCGAAAACTCCGGGCAGATGGATGGGCGGTGGTTCGCCGATGTACATGCGGGCGGTTTCGAAGACAGTCGTCAGGCCGAGCTCCCGGGCGATCTGGACGGCAGCAGGGTTGATTTCCGGGACGTCGAGGTAAATTTCGTCTCCGGGTGGCACGGTGGCGGTGAGGTGCTGGAGCAGGGCGCGGGCGATTTCTGGATCGTCGGCGAATAGGGGGCCGATCTTGTGGCCCTTGCCGCAGCGGCGGATCACTCCATATCCGGTGAGTTGACCGTCTTTGCCAAATCCGAGCGCTTGGGAATCCGGTTGCTGGATCCACGCTTCAAGAAAGGCTGACCGATCGGCTTGGAAGTATCGGCGATCGTAGGTCGCGATTTTCTCCCAAGGCCAGCGTGACAGAGGGTGGATCCGTTGATCGGTCGTGGCAGCTGGCCATAGGGTTCCGCAGTAACGGATATTCCGATAGGCTAATTGAAATCCTGACTGGCGGTAGTTTGCTTGCTGCGCGACGACGCCGTCCAAACCGATCACGTGCCCCTTTAGCCGTTGCATCGCTGCCTGCCAAAGGGCGATGCCGTAGCCTTTGCCTCGATGCTCAGGGACTACAATGTAGAGTCCGATGAATCCGAAGTGGCCGCCGTAGGAAACGGCTGAGATGCACCCAATCGGTCGACCGTCCAGGAGAGCAATCAAGAAGCCCTGCGGGTCCGCTTGGTAAAAAGCGTCGGCGTCGTGCAGGCCTGGGTTCCATCCTTCGGTCGCCGCCAGTCCGATGGCAAAATCGAGTTCGGCCCGGGACATGGAGCGAATCTCAAGTTGTTCTGTGGGTTCCACGTTGTTGCCCGGAATATCGTCGCCTCGGTGATGGCGATAAATACAAAAATGGGGGCTACGATTCGGTAACACCCATTCTGCTGGGTTGACTCTGGGGCCAGATCCCCGAAATTCAGGGGCAATGGGTTCTCGTTTCGATTTTTTGCGCTTCGGCGTGGCCGTTCTGCTCGTTTTGGCCAAGGTCGGCGTCGAGGCACGTGCTGCCGACGTCGAGAATTTTTACCGGGCGCCTTACCTCCAGCAACAGACGCCTCATTCCATTTGGGTTGCCTGGCGCAACAATGGACCAATCACTCCGGTCGTTCGTTTCGGCACCAGCCGGGCGCAACTGAATTCAACAGTGGGCAGCAGCAATATCGTGGTCCGAGCCTCGCTGGGAGCAGAAAACCAACCGATGCTGGACCAATGGAAGGCGCTACGCACCGAGACCAATCTCGCCTTGCCCAAACTTCATAGCGCTCCCATCGGAAACTTCCAATACGAGGCGAAGCTGACCGACTTGCAGCCGGCGACACGGTACTATTACGCAGTCTTTGACGGCACCAAACGACTTACGCCCGATGACGAGACCTATTCATTCGTGACGCCGCCCACGCCGGGGGCGCGAAAGCCGTACCGCTTTTGGGTGATTGGCGATGGCGGAACGGGGCGCAAGGGGCAGGAAGATGTGCATCAAGCGATGCTGGACTATGTGCGTGCCGACAAGCACCCCCTGGATTTCTGGCTCCATGTTGGCGACATGGCCTATAATACCGGGCGGGATGTCGAGTTCCAATCCCACTTTTTCCGCTCCTACGAGGAGACCCTGCGCAGTTCCGTTTGCTGGGCGGCCATAGGCAATCACGAGGGATTTACCTCCAAGGGCACCACTGGAGTTGGCCCCTACTTTGATGCCTATATCCTGCCCAAACGCGCCGAAGCCGGTGGTGTGGCATCGGGTACGGAAGCCTATTATTCCTTCGACCACGGCAACATCCATTTCATCTGCCTGGATTCCCACGACCTCGACCGCAAGCCGGGTGGTGCCATGGCCAAGTGGCTGAAGGCGGACATCGAAAAGGCCAAGGCCGATTGGCTCATCGCCTTCTGGCACCATCCGCCCTATACCAAGGGCTCCCATGACAGTGACAAGGAAAAGGATCTCACGGAGATGCGGGAACATATCATGCCCATTATTGAGTCGGGCGGAGTGGATCTGGTGCTGACGGGGCATTCGCACATCTACGAGCGGTCCATGCTTATGGATGGTGCGTATGCGACTCCCACCGTTTCCGAAAATGTCATCCTGGACGACGGCGACGGCGATCCAGCGGGTGATGGCGCTTACCGCAAGAGTGAAGGCATTAATCCGCACGAAGGATTGGTGGAAGTCGTGGCAGGTAATGCCGGACAGACGCTGGGGCGCAGCGGTTCGTCGCCGGTGATGAAAAAGATTTTTGTTGAGCACGGTTCGGTGATCGTCGACGTTGATGGCGACACCCTTACCTCGAAGATGATCAATGGCCATGGCATTGTCCGGGACATGTTCAGCATCGTGAAGCGAGGCCAGGTGCAGCAGGCCCGGCTGGCGTTGCCCTGGCAACCCCCGGAATATAAGAAACCCGAAACCACGATTTCGAGCCCCAATGCGGCTTCGCTTCACTACAAGATTCTTGTTCCGCGCAACGCCGAATGGAGCTATATGGCGGGCGAGCATCCGGCGGGACCGACCTGGACCTATCCGGATTTCGATGCATCCCAATGGAAAACCGGCAAGGCGGGATTCGGCTTTGGCGACACCACCTTCCAGACCGAACTGACCGGCCTTCGAGGGAAACCTTCGTCCGTCTATCTCCGCCGGGAGTTTAATATCCCCCAAGCCGACAAGATCACCGAACTGGGGCTGGAAGTGAACTATACCGATGCCTTCATCTGTTATCTGAACGGCTACGAGGTGGCCCGGGTGGGGGTGGGACGCAGCAGCGGGCGGAACGCCCAGAAAATCAAGGCGCGCGAAGGCAAGGGTATCGTTTATATCCCATTGGCCAGTGCGCAGAGATACGCCTTGGATGGGCTGAACGTCATCGCCATCGAAGCCCACGCCGCCGAAGGGCGTCCGGATCTTGGAATCGATCCTGCGCTGTTTCTCGAGGACTGAACCGCCGGAGCATGCCCCTATGAAACGCACCCTTTCTCCCGCGCTTTTCCTGGCCCTTGCCGGTTGGTTGGCCGTAGTTCCATTGGCGATGGCTCACGCTGGACCGGAACACGACATCGAAGAACTTACCGACCGCTTGGCCAAGGAGGGCGAATCGGCGGACCTCTATTTGCAGCGGGCCATCGAGTACCAAGTCCTGGGAAAATACTCGGAAGCCACGAGAGATTTGGAGCAGGCCATGCGTTTTGATCGGCGCAATCCAGCCATCCAGCGAGAGTTGGGCCGCACTTACTTTGCCGCAGGCAAGACGAATGAAGCCCTCGATACCGTCACCCGGGCCATCGGGGCGAAGCCAGCAGATCTGGACCACGCGGCCCTGCTCGTGGTCCGAGCGGAGATCCTTCGGGCTCGCAAACGGTATGAAAAAGCGGCGGACGACGTCGACCTGGCCGTTCACCTCAGTCCGGGCAATGTCGAGTGGTATCTCTTCCGCAGCCAACTGCAGGCACACCTGAAGCAGACCAAGGAGCGTATCGCGGGACTCGACGAAGCTATTAAGGAAACGGGAAGCGGCGTCCTCGAAACCGAGCGCGTCGAGGCACTGTTGGACGATGGCCAGTTCGAACCAGCCATGGCCACCATTGAGAAGGAATTGGAGGAATCGCGTTGGAAGGCCAGTTGGCTACTCCGCCGTGCTCGAGTATTAATTAGCCAAGGCAAGAAGGACGAAGCCAAAGCCGATCTCAAAAAAGCGGCTGTGGAGATCGAGTTGCGTCTCAATGTGAATACGCCCGATCCCTCACTCCTGGCCGATCGCGGCCTGGCCCGCGAACTCCTGGGCGACAAGGCCGGGGCCCGCAAAGACTACGAAGACGCCCGAGATAAAGGTATCACCGAAGAATGGGTCCTGGAGCGCCTCAGGGTTTTGAAGGACAAGGACAAAGATAAGGATAAAGACAAGGAGAAGGATCCGTAGAGAAACGGTCGTTTAAGCACGTGCAAGCCTGCGGTGAGCAGCAAAACCGGATACCATTCTCCAACCTCCCGAGGCCACGGAAGAACGCGACAGTGTCCCGGAGTGCGCGCAATCCCCTGCCGCTTTGCTCGCGTGTGTAGGCAGGCGACTCCGGATTCATTCACGAGGGAGGCTTCGAACGGTATAGGGTGATTTGGCGGGTTCGAGGCGGCCCCGGGGTGACAGGAAGTTTGAACCGGGGATGGAGGAAGTATTAGCCTGTCGCATGACGAAGCCATACCAACGTGCCTTTCTCATTGGCGCACTCTTGTTCGTTGGTGCCGCACTGAAGATGCTGTCG
>DATJII010000124.1:0-8114 GCA_035493435.1 Candidatus Limnocylindria bacterium
CGGAGGATGCCAGCCAGTAGCCGGGGGGGGGTGAGCGCAGCGATACCCCCGGTACAAAAAACGGAGCTGTTGCTCGCGCCCAAGTCATATTTTTCCTCTGGCACATCGCGAGCATCGATAGGACAAAGGATGTTCGGAGAAAAACAGGGGGGTGAGCCTGTCACCGAAAACAGCGCCGAATCCCCTGCTCGCGATGTGTGAGCACGCAAAATATATTACGGGCGCGAGCCGTCGATTCTGTGATTGATACCGGTGGTCTCGCGGACTCGACCAACCGGCTACAGGCTGTGATCCCTGCGGGATCAGAGAGGCTATCCAGGCTTGAGCGGGCAGTGTTTTTGATCAGCAGAAGGTCTTTAAAAAGGTCCGAGAGAGGAAAAAGCATCGCTCACGATGTCGAGATGCAATCCCGACGCTGAATCCGTGGGGGCATCCTTTTTTGCCTGGCTGCCCAACCCGCCTGGGTTGGGCAGCCGTTCTAACCGTCATTGCTCCCCGATAATCTTCTGGGCGCTGCGAACCAGATCGATGAACTCCGCTCGATAACCTTCGCGATCGTCGCCCAAGCCTTGTTCACCCAGTTGCAATACGCGTTCCCACGTGAGGTCCCCCTTGTGGAGTGAGCCCCGCAATAGTTCGCCAAAGCCCGCGACGGCGGTGGCGAACTTGAAATCGGCGCTCGCGGTCTGCCAGCTCTCGTCACGATCCTTGACCGGGATCTCGATCAACTTGCTTTTCGCGCTTTCCGGCTCCTTATACCGCAGGCGGATGTAGAGCAGCTCGTCGCCATGCGCCCCGGTTTCCTTCGTGGCGGTGAATTTGGTTCCGGCCGCATAGCGGAGCGGATCCACTCCCGGTTGGTGACCCGCGGCAGGCACCAGTTCGTAGAGGACGGTAACCGTATGTCCGGCGCCGATTTCCCCCGCGTCCTTGGTATCGTCGTTGAAATCGCGGTCGGCCAGCCGCCGTTTTTCATAGCCGATCTGCCGCCAGCTCACGACCCGGTCCGGGTTGAACTCCACCTGGGCTTTGACGTCCTTGGCGATCGTTATAAGCGTGCTTTGCAGTTGTTGTTTCAGGACCTTCTGCGCCTCCCGGAAAGAGTCGATATAGGCATAGTTTCCATTACCCCGGTCGGCGAGGAGTTCCATGGTGGAATCCTTATAATTGTCCATGCCATACCCCAGCACACTCAGGAAAACACCCGTGCGCGCCTGGGTTGTGATCAGCCCCAGCAATTCCTCCCGGCTGGTGATTCCGATGTTGAAATCGCCGTCGGTGCAGAGGATGACACGGTTGATGCCCCCGGTGATGAACTTATTGGTGGCCATCGCATAGGCTTGTTGGATGCCCGCGCTCCCGTGGGTGCCGCTGCCCGCATGGAGTCCATCAATGGCGGACAACAGGGATTGCCGTCCTTCGGCGGTTACCGCAGTCGGCTCCATGGCCACCTTGGCTTCTCCGGCATAAGTAACCACGCCGACCTTGTCCCGCTCACCCAGCTTCTCCAGCACCAGGTGCAGCGAGCGTTTCACCAGTGGAAGCTTGTTTTCGTGGTTCATGGAACCGCTGACGTCGATCAGGAAAACGAGGTTCGCCCCCGGCATTTCGACCCGTTCGGTTTCCCGAGCCTTGATGGCGATGCGCACCAGGCGGTGGGCTTGGTTCCATGGGCACTCGGCGGTTTCGACCTGCACTCCGAAGGGCTTGCCTTCCTGGGGTGCGGGATAGCTATACGGGAAATAGTTGACCATCTCCTCGACGCGCACAGCGGCTACCGGGGGGCGGACACCTTCGCGCAAAAAACGCCGCACGTTGGCATAGCTGGCGGTATCGACGTCCAATCCAAAGGTCGAGAGCGGTGTTGCCCGCACGTCCTCAAAGTTATTGGCGACCAATTGTGGATACCGTTCCTCCCGGTAGGCACTCTCGGGTTGCAAGGCTGCCGCCAGCGTCGACAGTGGTCGGCCTTTGGCACGCACTTCCGCTTCTTGCCCGACATTCGGCGTCTGGGCATAGTCATCACTCAGGGACAAGCCGAAGCGGGACGCTTTGCCCTCCTCGCCCAGTGGACGATTCTCGGTGGGAGCCGTTTTGGCAATCAGCGCGTTCTGTTCGGTGAGGCCCAAGCTGTCCGTGGTAGCTGCTTTTCCTGTGACCGCCGCCCGGCGGCCAAAACGGGTCCGGGCGTCCGCTCCGCCATAGGTGCGCAAAGCCGGGGTCTCTGCCGGGAGATTGTCTGCAAAGGATTCTGTTTCCCTATAGAAATGGAGGGATGCTTGCGGCTGGGCGGGTGCGTCGGCCAGTGGGGGAACGAAGTGCTGTTTGTCGGCGGTTGTACTTTGTCCTTCGACGACGAGCGAGCGACCCAATTCACCACCGCCACCACCAAACCTGCCAGCCGTTGCTCCACCACTCGCATCGAGCTGTTGGCGATTCTGGCCCAGGGTAATATTATCAACGGATTTCGTATCCGTGACTTCTTTCTTCAACTCGACGACCGAAGTATTGGCCGAAACCGAACCTGCTGCGAGTTTGGCCTTGGCGCCGGAGGCCCCAGTGGCGGGTGGCGTTTGGGGTGCGCGATCCAGCCTCCGCAACGAATCGACGCTCTCCATTAGCACCCCACCTTCGGTGAGTCTGTCTCCAGGTCCGACAGTGGGCGTCGGCCCTGATGGTGGCAAAGGCTTGTTGGCGGCATACCTCCAAGTGGCAGCGTCTTCCTTTGAGGCCGAAAGCGAGGCCGTTTTCTTGGCTTTTGCACGGGCTAAGGAAGGAAGGAAAAGTCCGGCCAAAACACAGGCGGCAGCGCCCGCGATAATTACCGCGTACAGGGTTTGTTGCGCCCGGCACCAATCCCGAAACTTGGCGAGTACCCCTGGTTCCGGTGAGTGCCTGGGGGAACGATTCGGCTCGCCATCGGCTTGGGAGATGACGTGTTCCCGTTGTTCCGTTGAGAGTGCGACTGGGCTTTCGCTGGCCAACTCAGTTTCCAAGCGAGCGATGGCCTGTCGGATATCGTCTACCTCGGTCTGCAGCGTCGGATCGGCTGCCAAGGCTTGCTCCACCAGTGCACGATCGGCATCCGAGAGTTCACCCAAGGCGTAAGCCGTCAGTTCCGGAGATTCAGCAGTGATTTTCATGGAAATTCGATAGAGTGGGCGGTTAGGCGGCGGACGACGTGGGACGGGGGGTGGGGGATGTCTCCAGTTCCTTCCATCTCCGTCGCAGGGTTTTGAGCGCCGTGTGCAGCAGGAAGCCGACGTTGGTGACGCTCAGCGAAGTGACATCCGATATCTCCTGGTAGCTCAGTTGCGCGTGGAATTTAAGGCGCACCACCTCGCGTTGATTCAGTGGCAATTCATTCATCAAGGAGAGAACGGCGCGGCTGGAGTCGTCCCGTTCCGCCGTGGCCGCCGGATTCGGGGCGGCACATTCCTGGGTTTCGGCCTGATCGTCCTCAAGCTGAGTCATACGCTGATCCTTTCGGAGGCCATCGAGAATTCGGTTGCGGCAGACGGTGAACAGCCAGGGAGCGAGATGCCCCTCCAGCGCCGTCCTTTCCTGCTGGCACAGGCGCAGGAACGTGTCCTGCACCGCGTCCCGTGCCCGCTCAGGTTCGCCGGTCAGTGAGAGCGCGTACCGTAGCAAAACGGCTTCGTGCTGGCGCATGACGGACTCAATCCAGTCCGCCTTGCTTTGCTGATCTGTCCCGGGTGCCTGGCTCATTCGCGATGGATACCTTCCATCAGACACAACGGACGGGCAGGGAAAATCTTAGGCTGCCTTAACAGCGATTCACCCAATTGGAACAAATTTCACTTGCGGAAGAAGCTGTTTGGGTTCACACATACACCATGAGCCACGTCGGGAAATCTTCAAGGAAGCACAATGGCTTTACGCTTATTGAGCTTTTGGTCGTTATCGCAATCATAGCCATTTTGGCGGGCATGCTATTGCCTGCCTTGGCCAAGGCCAAGAGCAAGGCCCAAGGTATCCAGTGCATGAGCAATACCAAGCAGCTCGCGCTGGGCTGGCATCTTTATTCCGGAGATTATGATGACCGGGTTGCCAATAATTTCGGGGTAACCGAAACTTTCAAGACCATTAGCAACGGGAGATTCGAGAACTGGGTTAACAACGTGATGAGCTGGAGCGTCGAGACTAGTGTCACGAACACGGAATACGTTCGAAACGGGGTGCTGGGCAAGTATACCGGGGGGTCTGTGGGGGTCTATAAATGCCCGTCCGATAATTATTTGAGCAAAGCGCAAAAAAAGGCGGGATTTCCCCGGCGCAACCGGAGCTTGTCGATGAATTCCTTCTTTGGCCGTTTTGATACCACCACGGCGGATCCAACCACATCGGGCAGCAATTGGGGTTTTCCTGACTATCTCCAATACATGAAGCAAACGAGCGTGCGTACTCCGTCGAAGGTGTGGCTTACCCTGGACGAGCACCCCGATTCGATTAATGATGGTTATTTCATAAACAATCCGGACATGACCCAATGGGGAGATGTGCCGGCATCCTATCACAATGGAGCGGCTGGATTCTCCTTCGCAGACGGTCACTCCGAGATTCACCGTTGGTTGAGCAAAGCTTCAATATACGGAAAATCCAGCCTTGATGCGTTTCCTGCCGTTATTTCATTCACTTCCGCCGCCGCCGGAGGCTCCAACGGAAAGGGAACTTCCGACAAGAATTGGTACAACCAGAATACCGGTTATATCTACAAGAAGTCCGGCCTGGAACGGTTTCCCTGATAACGGCGGATTTGCCTGAGGGCTTTCATCAAAGCGGCCTGGATTCCAAAAGAATCCAGGCCGTTTTGTTTTCGGTTCCTCCCGCTTAGGGAGAACTGCCGCAGTCGCTTATCCCACAAACTTGCGTCCGACCAGAATCGCGTTGTGACCGCCGAAGCCGAAGGAGTTGTTGATGAAGACGTCGATCTTCATTTCGCGCGCCGTGTGGGGCACGAAATCCAGGTCACACTCGGGATCGGGATTGTCGAGATTGATGGTCGGGGGAGCGATCTGGCTCTGGACGGCCTTGCAGCAGATCAATGTTTCGATGCCACCCGCGGCACCCAGCATGTGGCCAGTGGCCCCCTTGGTGGAGCTGATGGCCAGCTTCCTGGCATGGTCCCCGAAGATCTTTTTGAGGGCCTTGGTCTCGCAAACGTCGCCCACCGGAGTACTCGTCGCGTGGGCATTGACGTAGTCCACGTCGGACGGATTGAGCTGCGCGTGGCGCAGGCCCATCATGACGGCCCGGGCTGCCCCGGCGCCTTCTGGATCGGGGGAGGTCATGTGGCTGGCATCGCAGGTGTTACCGTAACCGGTGATCTCGCAGTAGATGCGCGCGCCGCGAGCCAGGGCGTGCTGGAGTTCCTCCAGCACCAAAACCGCTCCGCCTTCACCCATCACGAAGCCGTCGCGATCCTTGTCGAACGGACGGCTGGACTTCTGGGGATCGTCGTTGCGCGTGCTCATCGCCCGCATGGCCGCAAAGCCGCTCAACCCGAGGGGGACGACGGTAGCCTCAGTTCCGCCGGCAAACATCACCTTGGCGTCTCCCCGTTTGATGGTGGCCCATGCTTCACCGATAGCGTGATTGGAGGTTGCGCAGGCTGAACACGTCGCGAAATTGGGGCCCTTCAACCCGTGATAAAGGGCAAACATCCCCGAGGCCATGTTCAGGATGAGCATGGGGATCATGAAGGGCGAGATGCGGGAGGGTCCTTTTCCCAGCAAAACCTTGTGCTGTTCTTCCGTCGTATGGAGTCCGCCAATGCCAGACCCCAGAAATACGCCGATTTCCTCGGTGTTGGCTTTTCCGAGATCGAGCCCCGAATCCTTGAGCGCTTGCCAACCTGCCCAGACGCCGAAATGGGTGAAACGATCCGTGCGGCGGACTTCCTTGGCGTTGGGAAACGCCGGGGTGGGGTCGAAGTTCTGGACCTCCGCCGCGATTTGGCAGTCGTAACCCGTCGTGTCGAACGCTTTGACGCGCCCGATGCCGCATTTACCGGCCAGGATATTTTTCCACAGGGTATCGGCGTCGGTCCCCAGGGCGGAAGCAACGCCCAGACCGGTGACGACCACACGTCTCTCAGACCAATGACTTGGCATAAATCTCGAAGCGGACCTAGCGGACCAGTTGGGGTTCGGTTACGTCAAGCACGGAACGTCCGAAGGTTGACGAAGAAAAACGACCCTGGGAAAACGAGAAGAGGGGGCAGCGCAAGGTTTTTACCTCGCTGCCCCCCGGTGCACCGTTCCACGAGGTTACTTGGTCTGCAAGTCCTCGATGTAACGGATTACATCACCAACGCTCGTCAGTTTTTCGGCTTCCTCATCGGGAATTTCATTACCGAATTCTTCTTCCAGCGCCATCACGAGCTCGACGGTGTCGAGCGAATCGGCACCGAGGTCTTCGATGAACTTGGCTTCTGGGGTCACTTGATCGGGATTCACGCCAAGCTGCTCGACGATGATCTCCTTGATGCGTTGCTCGATGGATTTTTCAGCCATGGGATTCGAGTTGTTATTTCCGGGGCCTGTCTAGGCGCGGGCCATCACTACGTCAAGCGTGGTGTTGGCACTTTTTTTCTTTTTGGGCGATGACTGTGCTTGCGTAAGCTCAAAAATTGTTATTTTGGGTCACATGACCATGCCGCCGTCGACGGTCAAAACCTGCCCGGTGACGTACCGTCCGCCGGGTCCCGCGAGGTAAAGAGCGGCTTCGGCGATATCGTCCGGCTGCCCCAATGCCCCCAAGGGTACCTGCTTCAGGATTTCCTCCTTAACTTTATCATTCAGCACGCCTGTCATATCGGTGGCGATGAATCCTGGCGCTATGGCGTTGCAGGTCACGCCGCGCGAGGCGAATTCCTTGGCAACCGACTTGGTGAATCCGATCAGGCCCGCTTTGCTGGCCGCGTAGTTGGACTGTCCTGGATTGCCGACCAACCCGATGACGGAAGCGAGGTTAATGATACGGCCGGAACGCTGCTTGAGAAAGGATCTGCTAAAGGCCTTGGTAAGGACGAAGGCGCCGCGCAGGTTGGTATTGAGAACGGTATCCCAATCCGCGTCACTCATACGCATCAGGAGCCCATCGCGGGTGACTCCAGCGTTGTTGACCAGGATGTCCACCCGTCCGCAGTCGGACAGGATCTTCTCAGCGGCGGCGGTAACCGCTGCGGCGTCGCTGACGTCGACCGCCATGGGCCACGCTCGGCGACCCAATGCCTGGACTTCCGCCGCGACCTTTGCGGAGTTCTCCACCGTCCGGGATACGCAGACGACATCCGCGCCTTCCAGGGCGAAGCGCAGTGCGATGGCGCGTCCGATTCCGCGACCGGCACCGGTGACGACAGCAATTTGATTGGCAAGCAAAGCCATAGAAGACGTGACTTTGAGACGAAACGAGGGGGGCCTGTCAACGTTCTGCTCGAACGTGGGTCAGAACCGGGCGCTCACTCCGAGACGAAAATACGGGGCCGGGTCAAACTTCAAGGACTCGTCGATCCGGGTGTATTCGATCTGGCGGTAAACGGAATAGCCGGTTTCAACCTCCAGACCGATGGTTGACGTGAATTGGTAGCGGATTCCTCCGCCGATCCGAATGTCGCGGTAGGTGCCCAGCGCGTCGTTGTACTGTGTCAGGTGCACGGTGTTGCCAAGATCATCGCTCGTGCGAAAGGTCGCCATGGTCAAATCAGCGCCCAGATGAAGACTCCAGCGCTCGTCCAGCTTGTATGTCAGGCGCGGCTTGGGAAGCATCAGGCGGAGGTCATATCGGTCATTGATGGCCCAATCCACGCCGACAACCGGCAGGACGTTGATATCGCTGTCGGGCGAAACCAGGAGACCGAACACCAACCGCAATCCCGGACGATAGTTCCACGTCGCTGTCAACGAACCGGAGATGCCGATATCGTTACCGCCGATGTCATCCACTTTGTAGAGCGTCGGACCGATGCGGGTCGCGAACTGCCATTCGTGATTCATGCGATAACCCACCCCAGCCCCCAAATAGAGCGTGTGGATCTGGTCGGGAATGGGAATGCCGTTGAGTTGGTTCAACGCCAGATTTTGCGAACGAAA
>DATJII010000125.1:0-27706 GCA_035493435.1 Candidatus Limnocylindria bacterium
CTTGGTCCGTGCGCACCGCAGCGCCTCGTCCAACCATGAAACTCGCCATCGCTTCCGACCACGCCGGGCTCGAACTCAAACGTCACCTGGCAGCTTTCTTGGCTGGGCAGAAATATGAATTGAAAGACCTGGGCGCCTTTACTGCCGAACCCTCCGACTATCCGGATTTCGCCGAGGCCATCGGCAATGCCGTGCGTTCGGGGGCGGTGGAGCGCGGAATACTCATTTGCGGAAGCGGGGTAGGGGCGTCCGTGGCGGCGAACAAGCTGAAAGGCGTTCGGGCTGGATTGTGCCACGATTCTTATTCCGCCCGGCAAGGAGTGGAGCACGACGACATGAACGTTTTGGTGCTGGGTTCGCGCGTCATTGGACCGGCCTTGGCGGAGGATTTGGTCCAGGCGTTTCTGCGCGGAAAGTTCACCGGCGAGGCCCGACACGTGCGTCGTCTGGCGAAAGTCGCGGCGTTGGAAGCGCACGGATAAGCATCGTCAGATTGTGCGTAACTTGTTTTAAATAAGAACGATGTGACGGATTTTGGCATCTTTGGCTTCCGGTGCTCAGTTCTACCTTTGGAACGAAGTCTCTCACCGATAGCAGGGCTCGACGGAGTCTCTGCCTACCGGGTTTTTGATGGCCTTACGGCTGCCTAGACCGACGACGATCACTTTAGTTTCGGGAGTACTGAGTTGCAGCCCAATTCGGCATAATGGCCACTTTCGGATTGTTGCCCGTGACGAAAGGGTCAGAATTGGGGCCATCCCATTTCAGGAAAACCTATGGCCAAGAAACCTGTCAGCGCCACGACCCGCGCGAAGAAGGTGAAGCCCGCCGCCGGCAAAGGGCGGATTCATCCGCTCATCGTTTACCCCTTTCGCCAGCCCGAAGACTATCGGGACCTGGAGGAATTATACAGCCTGGTGGCCCGTCTCAACCAGGATCGAGAAACCTATACCCGTCCCCTCACCATCATCGATCGCAAGACCCACTATTCATCGGTGGCCGACGGCCGGGTTGAACAATTCCGGGAGGACACCGTGCAGGCGCACTCGGATATTATGGATGCCTGGTGCGTGGATACCTGCCAGATGTGGTACTCGGGCTTGGGGCAGGCGTACGAATCCGGTCAGCCGGGGGACGTTTACTGGCTGATTCCGGGGGATTTCAATTACGGAACGGCGGCCGGACGTGAGGTTTTGGCCGGTCTGGCGGATCTGCCGGAGATCATCCTCGAGTTGGACCAGGACATTTGCGTCGGGGAAATCAGTACCGACCACAATAACTCCAAGCAGTTGATCGACACCTACGGCACATTCGCCCTTTTATATAATTGGTTCCCGGCGGAAGCCGAGGAGATCCGCCAATATACCGAGCGGCCCCGGTCGGAGTTCTTCGCGGTGAGCCACGAATTCCTGGGACAGATCCTGCGCCGCCGCTGGTTTGCCTATGAGCAAACCGTGGTCTCCCTTCTCCACGCCGTCCGGGAGAAACGGCGCATCAGCCGCTTCTCGGTGGGGCAGGTATCCGACCTGCCGGATGGGCGCGAATCCCTGGCTTCGGCAATGCAACAGGTGGAGCGTACCGAACGTGTCCTGCGGACTTTTTGGCGTGAAGAGAACCAGAAGCGGCCCGATTGGCTGGAGGAGTATAGCCGGCTCGACGTACGCTCAGAACAGGTGCGCCGGGCGTCGTTGGTGGTTTTGGAGAATCTCTTGGGATAGTGGGGTTCCTTGCGCAAAAGTCTGGGAAGTCGATACTGGCCGCGTGGCAATCTCTGTCAATCAAGCGGGTTCCCGGCCGATTCGTTGGTGGCCCGCTTGGATTATCTGGCTCGCGACCCTTGTGGCGTTGGTTGTGGTTCGCATGGTCGATGCGTTCCCTTTTCAGCAGCGCAACCTGATTTCGCTCGGGATCGGCGCGGGGTCTATGGCGCTGACGTTCTTGTGGTGGGTGCTCCTGTCTCGTTCGCGATGGAGGTTGCGCCTGGGTGTCGTGTTGGGTGTTGCTTTGCTGGGGGCCGCTGGAGTTTCTCTTTTCCGAGTGGTCGGAGTAACCGGTGACTTGATTCCGGTACTGGGATATCGTTGGACCTCAAAGCCATCTTCTCCCGAGCCAGTGAGTGCTGCCGTTTCGTCGGCGGCCGCGTCCATGGCGGAAAAGGATCGGGTCCGGACTCCGTATCCGCAGTTCCTTGGCCCCCATCGCGACGGCGTTTTGCCCGGGCCGAAACTGGCGATGAATTGGGAAACGAATCCGCCCCGCGTGTTATGGCGGCGACCCATCGGTGCGGGATGGGCTGGATTCGCCGTGGCTGGCGGCATGGCCCTTACCTTGGAACAGCATGGCGACCACGAGGAAGTCGCCAGTTACGATGCGGAGACGGGCGAGCCACGATGGCGATATTCGTACCCGGCCCGGTACGCCACCCCGATCGGCGGTGAAGGACCGCGAACCACTCCCACGGTGGTCTCGAATCGGGTTTATACCTTGGGCGGAACCGGCTTGCTCCATTGCCTGGACCTGGCCACGGGTTCGAATTGGTGGAAAGTAGATATCATCGCCGAAGCCCAAGCCTCGGTGTTGGAATGGGGAATGGCAGGCTCGCCCCTGGTCGAGAATGGGGCGGTCGTGGTTTGTGCCGGAGGCAGCAGTGGCAAATCGGTCCTCGCCTTTGACGCGTTGTCGGGTGCGAAATTGTGGGCGGGAGGCGATTCCCATACCAGTTACGGATCACCCCGATTGGCAACACTGGCGGGCGTGCCGCAGATACTGGTCTTCAATCACCGGAGCATCGCCAGCCATGATCCACAAACCGGGGCCGTGCTTTGGGAGCAGCCATGGGGCATTGGTTATCCATTGGTTGCGATGCCCGTCCTCGTCGGCACCAACCGCGTTCTGTATTCCGCCGGGTATAATGTCGGCGCGGAGCTGTTTGAAATAGAAAAATCGGCCGCCGGACTAAAACCGCGCAGCGTCTGGCGCTCGAACCGGCTCAAGGCCAAGTTTTCCAATCCGGTCCTCAAGGACGGCTACGTCTATGGCCTGGACGATGGAATCCTGGCGTGCATCGACGTCCGTGACGGCGCGTTGAAATGGAAATCGGGGAGATATGGTCACGGGCAAGGATTGCTAGTGGGCGCCCGCTACCTGCTGATGAGCGAGCACGGCGAGTTGGTCCTGTTGGAGCCTACTCCCGAGGGGCCGGGGAGAGTTGAGACGTTCACCCTTTTTTCGGGCAAAACTTGGAACCCTATCTCACTTGGCGGCGACCATCTCTACGCCCGAACCGACAGTGAAGCGGTTTGCGTCCAGTTGCCTATTGAGACGGTGGCAACCCGGTGAAAAACGGAGGCGATCAGACCCCGATGGCCCTCATGGTGCTTTTCAGCAGCTCGGCGTCGAAGGGTTTCTGGATAAAGGCGGAAAGCCCTTTTCCCGTGAAGCGTGCGGTGGCTTCCTGCTCGGCAAAGCCGCTCATGAGAATGACTTTGACTTCGGGATTGATACGGCGAAGGTCGCCAAACGCTTGGGCTCCGTCGACGTGGGGCATGGTAAGATCCAACAGGACCATTTGATAGCGGCCAGGGTTGGCGGCGTATTTCGTTATGGCCTCGGCACCGTCCGCAGCGACCTCCACGGTCATTCCAAAGCTCTGGAGCATTCGTGAAGCCGTAATCCGGACGGCCTCCTCATCGTCCACCAATAGAATTGTTCCTCCAGCCGGAATCGACGACTTCGACGGGGCAGGCTGGGCGGCGGTTTGGGCTGGAGAAGTAGTGACACGAGGGAGAAGTATTTTGAACGTCGAGCCTTTTCCAACTTTGGAGGTGACCCATAAGGCTCCCCCGTGGCCGCGTACGATTCCCAACACCGCCGCCAAGCCCAGTCCACGCCCGGTGAACTTGGTGGTGAAGAAAGGCTCGAATATCCGTGGCAAATTCTCGGCCGTGATGCCCAGCCCATTGTCGTTCACTTCCAGGCCGACGTATTCTCCTTCGGGTAGATCGGATCCGGTCACCGCCGATTTCAGGAGGGCGCGATCCGCCCTGACGAGCCCGGTGCTAATTTCTATTCGCCCGGGGTTATCCCCGATCGCTTCGGCGGCGTTAATAACCAAATTCACAATGACCTGGCGAATCTGGCCCGCATCGACTTCCACACGCGGAAGTCCCGGCGCGAGACAAAGCCCGAGGGTGGCTTTCTTTCCCACGGAGACATTAATCAACGGGGTGGCCTCCTCGACGATGGCACTCAGGTCCAGTTTCTGTATAAAAAACTTTCCCCTGCCGGAATAGGCCAGCATCTGCCGGATCAACTCCGCCGCCCGTTGCGAAGCCGTGCGGATGCCCTCGAGGTACTCTCGGACAGGCGAAGCGCCGGGAAGCGATTGGAGGGCCAGGCTGTTATTCCCGATGATACCCATTAGCAGGTTGTTGAAGTCGTGCGCGATGCCCCCGGCCAATACCCCCAGACTGTCGAGTTTTTGGGTCTCCATCAATTTATGTTCGATCTGTTCCTGCTCTTCCCGAGCCTGCCGCTGCCGGGTGATGTCTCGCGTGAACATGACAATGCCTCCGATGGTTCCATCGGCGTGGTGCCAGGGACGGACCTCATAACTGAGCCATTGCTTCCTTCCGTCCACCCGTATGAACTGGTCCGCATCCGCCGAAATAATATGACCGGCGAGGCACTTCCGATGGATTGCCCGCCAGCGTTCGGGAATTTCCGGGAAAACCGCGTAGTGTGATTCGCCGACCAAATCCCGGTCGGCCAGACTGTAATCGAGTTTCCATTGGCGGCTCACCATGAGGTAGCGCATGTCGTTATCGAACATGGCGATGGAGGCGGGCGCATGCTCGACAAAGATGGCCAGCCGGACGTCACTCTCCCGGGCTTCCAGCTCCGCATTGCGCCGGTCGACAATTTCATGGCGCAGGGCGATTTCCGTCATCGCCATATCCGCCAGGTCGCGCAGCATTTCGATCTCTATACTTTTCCACTCGCGAGGCACCCGGTCGATAACGCAGAGGGACCCAAGGCTGTATCCGTCCGGCGAAAATAGGGGAATGCCCAGATAGGCGATGCCCCCAAAGTCTTTGATCGCTAAGTTCTCGTACGCCAGGGGAAAGACCCGGGCGTCGTTGATCACCAAAGGCAGGCCGGATGTCACAACGTGCTGGCAGAAGGAGTGCGACAGCGGCGTTTCCCTGACATGGGCGTGTTCCACAGTCAATCCTTCGGCGGCTTTAAAGAACTGCCGACGATCATCCACAAGCGAAACCAGGCAGATGGGGACCTGAATGACTTGCCGGGCAAATCGGGCAATCCGGTCGAAGGCAGCCTCCGTTCCGCTGTCCGACAATGCCAGCCGCTTGAGGGCTGCGAGGCGGGCTGGATGGTCCAGCGCATTATGTTCAGGGGGGCGCATGTAATGGTCGTCAACGATTTCTATCAAGCCTTCTCGATGGAGTCGAGCGGCGGATCGCAACGGCGAAATTTAGCGACCCCTTCTTACCTAGGCGAACGTTAATATGCAAAATAATGAAAACGACGCCGTAATACGATCCGACTAACCCTTTTTTGCGGTCGGATCTAGTGTGCTGACCCCTAAGTCCTGGGCATTATGCGGCGAGGGATTTTGGCCCAGGCGAGGCGCGAGCGACGCGCGGATCAGGAGCGATCCGTAAGGAGCGAGCAACGAAGCCTGGGGGCAAAAGCACTGCCGCCCGGAGGGTTGGGCGGGAAAAGGGCCGCTCGCTTCGTTGCTCGTCGGTCACAGATCTTTCAGATATGCTCCTCCTCACGCCTCGTGTTCGGCCCTTTTCCGGCCCAACATAATGCCCAGCACTTAGGGGTCAGCACACTAGTTGCTAGGGATAAAATGCTTCCCGCCTCAACATTTTTTGATGTCTAGTCGGCTGGTTGGCAATGCCTCGGTCCGGCGCGGCGGGCCATGGGGGGCCGGACTTGGCGGCGGGAGGTTCGTTACCTATGACTGCACAGATGGCAACTCGATATCCCAGAGCTTGTCGCCGTCCCGATTCCAGTGGGTCACGGTGGCCGCTTTGCTCTGGGGATTGATCCTCACCGTGCCGAAAAACTGAAACGGGGTCCAGGGTCCGGTGCTCGGATCACCGGGTTTGCGTCCGGTAAAACGAACCTCGGGTCCGAACGTATTATCGAGTGTTCCAGGCGACACGGTCATGGCGTGAAGCGGGCCGCTGACGAATTCCCAAAAGCCGTCGAACTCGGTGAATTGCGCTTTCTCGGGATTGTAATAATGCGATGCGGCGTAGTGGATGTCAGCGGTCAACCAGACAACGTTTCTGACCTTTTTGGTTTTCAGATGCCGTAAGAGTTCGGCTACTTCCAGTTCCCGGCCCAGCGGCGGTCCGTCCCCGTTGGCAAAGTTCTCAAAGGTGGTGGCAGTGTCGCGAACGATGACCCCCAGGGGCATGTCCGAGCAGACGATTTTCCAGGTGGCGGTACTGGAAGCCAAGGCTCCCTTCAACCATTGCAACTGGGTTTCCCCCATAAAATCCGTTTCCGGCCCACGCTGAGTCTGGCGGTTCGGATTATTGGGTCCCCGGTAGGAGCGGAGATCGAGGAAAAAGATCTCGCATAAGGGACCTCGTCGGATGGTCCGGTAAATGCGCCGATCCGGGTGCTCGCGGATGGGATAGTACTCGAAGAAGGCTTGTTTGGACCGGTCAGCCAGGGGATCGGTGGTTCGCTCGGTGTAGGTCTTCGGATTCAGTGGTTCTCCGGGATACCAGTTGTTCATCACTTCGTGATCGTCCCACTGAGCAAAGACACTAACCTCTGAGTTGAACTCGACCACCTGGGGATCGAGCAGGTTATACCGGTGATTGCCCCGAAACTCCGCCAAGGTCTCGGCGGCTTTGTTCTTCTCGGCGGTGACAATATTTTTCCAGAGTGTCCCGTCGGGCAAAACGAACGAGGGCTGGATCGGATTGTCGGCGTAAATGGTATCGCCGCTATGAATGAAGAATTGGGGCTGCGCCTTCCGGATGGAGGCAAAAGTCTTTAGCCCACCGTGTGCGGCATCAATGCCATAGCCTTGGCCGCAGGTGTCGCCCGACCAGGCAAAATAAACTTCCTCCGGCTGTCGGCTGGCAGTGACCAGTGACCCGGGGTGAAAATCGCCAATTCCACCTTGTGAATCCTCGTAGGCCACCCGGTAAAAAACTCGCTGCCCGGCTGGGAGGTCGGTGAGATTCACCTTGGAAGTGAAGTCCGTGTTGGCGTGGGCGATCGGGCCAACGACACGGTGGGCTGAGGTGAATTTCTGGGAAGTTGACCATTCCACCACCATCCGGGCCTCGCTGTCCGCCCGACTCCAAATCACAGCGGAATCTTCGGTGACGTCTCCGCTGGCAACGCCGTGGCTGGATTGTGGGCGTCGACCGCCGATGATCGCTGGAGCAGTGAACCCACGAGATAGAGTGCCGCGGGCCAGCCAGAGGACGACGCCGGTCCGCGCCAGATTTTGGCTAAATGCCCGTCGAGTTGCTTTTCCGGCGTTCATGTGTCGGAGCTAAGCTGAAGGTTGCGCCAGTGGCGAGATAATGTAGCGGGGCGGAGAAAAACGTTTCGTCAACGCGTGATAGCCCGTCCTTCGCGCGGAGTTACGGTTTTCCTGGGGAGGTCACCCGAAAGAACTGGGTTTGATTAGTTCTCGGACTGATCCAGACTCCTTCCGAACCTAACGACGTCACGTTGGTGGAACCCGTCAAGGCTACCGGAGAGGCACCAAAGTCGAGCCGGGCCTGCTGATGAGAATCGTTGGGCCAACTGACACGGATATGGTCAGCGTCCCAGGGGCCAACGCTGGCAACGAAGGGCTGATCGTTCACTTGGGGATCGGTGCCCTGAATAAACTCGCGAAGGTTGGACCAGGAATCGCCGTCGGTCGACTGTAGTGGGCCGGCACCCAGATTTCCAAAGTGGGCCGTTTCCCAAGTATCATCCATCCCGTCGTGGTCTTCATCCACGATGGGAACGCCAAAAACAGTCAGGCTGGCGCCCTGGATTGAGCCGGTTTCTCCACCGCCCTCATCAATGACGTCGAGTGTCCAAACGCCCGCCGCCTCTTCAAAGAAGGCATGCGTGGTCATGTACGTCCAATCGGTGGGGCCGGCAGAAACGTCGGAGTTATAAGTTTGCAGGACGCTGGACGTTCCACCGGGCGAGGTCAGCAGGATTCGCAGGTCGCCACGGAGCGAGTGATCGGTCTGCAACCGCACCGTTACCTGTTCGCACGACAGTTGGTCATTCACTGTGAATCTTACCGTGGCTTTGGTGGTGGCCAGCCTTGCGCGGGCTGTGGGATTGCTGGCAAAAAGGTTTCGCAGCGCCACGCCGTCGGAGTGGGTGATGAATACTCCGGGGATCGGCGAAAAATCGGTCCCACCCAAGGGGCAAAGTTGGTCGCCACCCGGACAGGAATCGGTGGGTCCGCTGGTATAATTGTATACGACGGCAAAGGTGGCGCCGGCCTCGGCCGCCAGGCTCAGCTTCGCGGAGAAGTCATTGGTGCCCCGTTCGATCAAGGCGCCGAGCCCGGATAGATTCTGGGTGACGTGATTGGTGGCCAGGCCGATGTCGGCGAGCCGGGCAAAATTCAACGCGGTATCGGGCTGGAGTCCTGTCCCCGGCAAACAGTGGATTGAACGAAGGTTGGCAGGTATATCCGTTCCCTCAACTTCAACCCGCAGTCCGTCGTCGGGGATGTCAACGACGTCGCTGGCCGCGACATTCACGGCGGAGGCGGGCGGGCGAGGGGTCCAGAGGTGGGCCAGCCGAACGGCTTCGCCCGCGTCGGGAATCCCGAATCCTACGTTGTGACTTACCCGCAGTCCCGCCGCATTGGTCGAGAGTCCGCCGTCGGTCAGATCAAAGTGGTGCGAACTGAAGATCAGGATCTGTTGGACATCCCGGGCTCCCAAGGTGGGATTTTCCGAGAGAATAAGGGCCGCGACGCCGGAAACCAGGGAAGCCCCACCCGAAGTTCCGATCAGGCCCAGGCTGTTGAATCGAAAATCGCTGAGATACTCGTAAGGTGGCAGGAACCCCAAAATATTGGCACCGTCAAATCCCATCAAATCGGTCGTGAACAGACCCCCGGTGTCATAATCGCCGCCTGGAGCGGCTACCAGGATGCAAGCCCCCGGATTGCTATAGCTGGCAGCCCGTCCCTCCGGACGGACCCCGGCCACGCAGATCGCGCGGGGATCGTTGGCCCAACCATCGTCGTTGGCGTTTCCCGCGTCGCCACGCCGGTTTCCGGCGATGCGGACCATTACGGTTCCCAGGCCTGAATGTCCCTGGGTAGCGGCGGCGGCTATCCCGTCCGCTTCGATTGCCGTTGGACCTTCCAAGGCATTGCCGCTCGCGCCCCAAGCATGCAACTGGATCCAGACCGATTCCGAAGCATATTGGTACATCGCAGCCATGGCTTGCGGCGAAGGGAACTTCAACTTGGAATCAAAAATGACCCAACTGGCAACCTGTGCGTCCGGGGCCACCCCGGTCATGCCGATGGTATTCCCGTCCGCCGCCGCGATCAGTCCGGCGCAACTGGTCGCGTGGGCTCCGGTTCCATTGCGGGAGACCGGCCCGTAATTGACCGAATTGGTATTAAAGAAATTATGGTGGAAATGATTGGTGCCGGAAATCGCGAATTCGGGATGGGTGAGCTGGATGCCAGTGCCTGCCAGGGCTACCACCACTCCTTGGCCGCGAGTCAGGGGCCAGGCTGCCCGCAAATTGAGGTCGGCTCCCAGACTTTCACCGGTCAGCGGGTCGCGATTCTCGAGATACCATTGTCCCGCCACATTCTGGACTGACGCAGGAAAGAAATCGTCGGAGGGGGCAGGGGAGTATGTTTCTGCTCTCACCAAAGAGGCGAAAGGAAGGCAGGCAGATATCGATAGCGATGCCAGCGAGGTGGCCCCGTGAAGTGTCATAGTGGCACGCTAACGATGATTTTGGATTCGAGCCAGCCGAATTGGCCGGGCGTGTTGCAAAGAAAATCGATTTTTGGATCAGGATCGCTCATTGTTGTCTCAGGATGACCGAGGAGCCGTACCGCTGGCTGGAGGCGATTGCCAATCGCCGCGAATATGTCCAGGAACAACTGCGTGGTGGCCGTCCCGGGTTTGCCGTTAGTGGAGCCTCTGGAATATTACTGGCCGCACCCGGTTCCGGGGGGACAAAAGTTTTTGAAATCCATGACCGAATTGCCATGGTTGCCATGGGTCATCCCGCAGACATCGAACGAGTCCGGCAGATACTAATCGATGCGTCCCACGTGGAATCCTTCACCCGTTCGGCAGCGGACGTAAGCCTCGCGCGCCTAGTTGCTTCGTCTCTGGCACCGGTTTTGAAGCAGAATTTCGAACAGCTTTTTAGCCCGCCCGTTCTGGTCGAACTGCTCCTGGCGGAAGTTGGCGGAATACGTGATACATTCGTGCGTGTACGGCCGGATGGCTCCTACGCGACCAGCCAGGGTCCGCTGGGGTTGGTAACCACCGAGCAGAGCCGCGAATCAACTTTGATCCTCGAACTGGCCACAACCATGCCCCGTAATTTGGAGCGCTCAACGGCGTTCTCCCTGCTAAGTGAGGTGGAGAAGCGGTTGAAGTCCGACAAGCGCGCCGCCCTCGTTGGAGCGGTGGAGGGTGAGGAACAGGACTGCCTCGAAATTGCATTTTTGCGTCGAGCGACCGAAGCGAACCGACCGACGTTCGAACTACTGTAACCCAAATATCCTGGGGTTTGCTGCAAGGGTCAGGACTCGGTCCGGTTCATCCGGCCGAATTCGGGCTTATCGTCTTTGTCAGGAGACTTGGTTGACCTCGTCGACCTGTTGGCCCGGAGTAGGTTGCGAACCCTTTTCCCCGAAGGGAGGCAACAGTGGAAGATTCTTCCAGTCGTGGAAAATGAGGCTCCGGTAAAAAACAGAAAGGTTGACTGATCCGTCAACCGTGACCTACAGTCCTCCTACCGCCCACGTACAGGACAAGATGGAGCACTTGTGAATGCCATCACCACTATGACTGCCAGAAAACTGCCTTTGTTCAAACGAAATGCTTTCGTTCGGATTCGCGCCTTTACCCTGATCGAATTGTTGGTGGTGATCGCCATCATCGCGATCCTGGCCGGCATGTTGTTGCCAGTTCTCGGAAAGGCGAAGGAACGGGCCTACCGGACGATTGATTTGGCAAACTACAAGAGTTTGCTGTTGGCAGTGAACCAATACTCGACCGATCAAATCGACTACCTGCCTGCTCCAGGTTGGGGTCTGGGAGCGGCGAGTTGGGCGCATTCCGCCAACATGCCAGACGCGGCGAACACCATGAGTCAGACGATTATCAGCAATCAACTGGCCCATTTGAAAGAGGGACAGCTTTATTCTTATACACCAAATACCAAGGTGTACTTCTGCCCTTTTGATCGGACGAATTCACCGCTGAACAAGTTGTTCCAGCAACGCTCCATCAAAGTCACGAGCTATGTCATGAATGGTGCGGTGTGCAACTTTGGCAGACTTGACTCAGCACCACCCGCCAAACCCGGCAAATCCATTAAGCAATCCGCGATCCGGCGGGCGGATGCCATTTTGTTTTGGGAAACCGACGAGAAGACCCCTTTCTATTTCAACGACGTCTCGAGTTTTCCGGATGAGGGAATCACCAAGCGCCACAATATCGGCGCCTTGGTCGGAGTGCATACCGGCAGTGCCGAATTTGTGAAGTACAAAATTTACTATGGCTGGGCCGGTCCGGAAGGTGCGCGTGGTACTGGAGCTCAGGAAATGCCGTTTAATCGGTTGTGGTGGGCTACCGATACGAAAGACGGTCGATAATCGTATGAAACGACTCCTTTGTATCTTTTCCACAGTGGCAGCACTGGTGATGGCCGGTTGCAAGGGTGAAAGCGACGAAGAGAAAGCAGCCGTCGGAATGCCGAACGATCCGTTGAAACACGCGGACGAGGTTTCGGCCAAGCTGAAATCTACGTTTGCCAATGATCAGACCGCTTCCACGCCAATCGACGAAGTCACCCAGGCGCTCAAGAAGAACGACCTGGAGGGCGCTGCGATGGGCGTCGCTGTCATGCAGCGAGTCGCCCCACCGAACCGCACCTTCGAACAGTCCCAAGTGCTGAATAAGCTGATGCTGGAATTGCAGGCCAATATCGCGAATGGAGTGGCCAACGGTGATCCTGCCGCCCTGAAGGCGGCCGAGGCACTGCGCGCAAATGCTTCCGGCGCCGGACAATAATTTCGAGCATTGGCTTCGATGCTTTAATTCGGCCCGCCTATGTGGCGGGCTTTTTTCTTAACTATCGTGTGCAATCCAAATCGGCCCGGAATTTCTGGATGTGGGGACGAGTGGTCGCAGCCGTCTCGTTGATGGCCACCTTTTGGTATGTTTTCAGGAAGTCAGACGGCAAGCCTGGAATGAGCAGCGTACTCGCAACCGTGCCGGGGCGCGGACTTGAAGAACGTGAGCGTGACTCCGTGCGGTCTTGGGTCGGACTCCAATTGGGTGAGGCGTTGCAAAGTCGGGCTGCGCGGTTCGCGCGAACACTGGAGTCTGGAACCAATTCTCCATTGCTGGAAAGTCTGGTCCCAACTTTGGACACCCGAGGAGTGACGATTGATTGGTGGAGAATGGAGTCGGAAGGCCGACCAAAGTCTATCGAATCTACGCTGGGAAATCAAATGGCGGCGGCTCTTCGGGCGGAGATTAGTGATTCGCTTCGGGATGGCTGGATGGTTCGCCATGCGGAGTTTAATGGCCTGGCCGTCACTGTCGATCAATTGGGAAGCAGGAAGGGGATCCAGTGCAGGTACAAACTGCATTGCGAGAATGTTGGCTCAGGCAGGAGGGCAGCGCTGGCGGGAGAGTGCGTCTTGTCGTGGCCTCTGGAGGATTTGACCGGGCAGCGGGCTGAGTCGGAATCAATGCCGTATATCCGCCTGGACTCACTTTCTTTGGGGCTTGGCGGCAACGCAGGCGATGCCTTTAGGCTCATCCTTGACCGCTCTTTTGTTCCGCCACCCGGAAGTTTCTTTATCGACCCACTCTTGGCCACCGCCGGTACAGTGTCCAATCGTGCATCATTGATTCTGGCGAATGTCGGCTGCCGCGTGGACTTTCTTCCGACTGGCGTGGAGATTTCAAGATGCTCGAATCTGGGAGGGGAGCCGGTGAAAGCCTGTGCGATGGTTGATAACATGCATTTGGTTGAGGCATCCGCAATCGGGCTGGCAGCGGTTGACCTAAATGAGCTGGCCGGCAGGCGGATGGTGTGGAACGCGCCAAGCCGGTTGAAATATCCCGAATCCATAGCGCTGGGCGACATTGACGGTGACGGAAACCTGGATGCCTGGGTAACCCAATATAAACCACCGTATCAGGGAGGACAGTTTCCGACCCCTTATTTCAATGCCAACGATGGCTGGCCTTCCTACTTGTTGCGTAACAATGGACACGGTGGATATACCGACGTCACCCGCGATAGTGGGCTGGCCGGCTCGCGCTTTCGGCGCAGTTATAGTGCGTCTTTCATCGACTTGGATGGCGATGGGGACCTGGACTTGCTGAATGTCAGCGATTTTGGTGGTATAAACATTTATCTGAACGACGGCCACGGCCACTTTGCCGATGACAGCGTGCGATTGGAGGACTGCCGATTCTTGTTCGGAATGTCACACGCATTTGGGGACTGGACGCACTCCGGCCGTCCGGATTTCTATGTCGTGGGCATGGATTCCCCAGCCGCCTCAATGCTTGGCGCCATGGGTTTCCAGCGACCCGGATATGCCGGTTTTGCCGAGCATCGGGCAGCGATGAGCTATGGAAACCGGATGTTTCTTGGATCCCCGCAGGGCCTTGCCATCGCGCCCTGGAGTGGCGAACTGGCTCATTCGGGATGGGGATGGGGGGTGGCGGCGGCGGATTTCGGCAATACGGGCATCGAGTCGATCTATGTCGCCAACGGTCATGAAACGCTGGCCAACCCGGAAGACTTCGAATGGCAATTCTGGGTCCATGATATTTATGCGGCCACGTCGCAGAATAGCACTGAAGCGGAGCAGTACTTCAAAGCCAAGGCGACCGCGCGTTTGAAATCAATGATGTCGTACGGGGGATGGCAGGCGAATGTGCTTTTTACTCCGGAAGGTACCAACCGCTGGAGGGACCTGGCTTGGCTGCTAGGATTGGCTGTCCCGGAGGACTGCCGGAACGTAGTTGCGGAAGATTTTGACGGCGACGGCGGAATGGACCTGGCTGTAACCACCTTCGAGTTGTGGCCGGTGGCCCGTCAACGCTTACTGGTTTATCGAAATGAAATCACGCAACGCGGGCACTGGATAGGGTTCAAGTTTGAGTCGGCGGAAAGTTCACGATCTTTAATCGGTGCGAAACTCCAGGTGATAACTGAGGAAGGAGTCCACACCCATTGGTTCGTAACTGGAGATTCCTACCGAGCCCAAAATTCATTCTCGGCGCATTTCGGGTTGGGCCGGTCAAATCGCGTCATATCTGCAGAGCTGACCTGGCCGGGTGGGCCCAAAAAAGTCCTCAATCCTTGTGAAACCGATCGATGGAACGTTGTCTCCCGGTAGGAATGACTGGGGATGCGGCATCCATTTCCCCAAGGAAATTTCCATGGCGGGCCGAGACAGGCACCGCCATGGAACAACAACGAGAATGGGTTTCACCCACTAGCGCTTCAGGCCCCGGACAAATCGATCGAGCCGGTCCAGGCCTTTTTCAATATTGGCCAAACCGGTCGCGTAACTGATGCGCAAGTAATCGTCGGCACCGAACGCAATGCCGGGGACGGCGGCTACCTTTTCCTGCTCCAGCAGCCGGGCACAGAACTCGGCCGACTTCAGCCCAGTCGCCGAAATATTTGGGAACAGGTAGAAAGCCCCCTTGGCATTGACGCACGAGATGCCGGGGATGGAGTTTAGCTTCTGCCAGGCGTAAGAACGTCGCTTGGAATATTCTGCCAGCCAGCCAGGAAGATGGGCCTGCGATCCGGTCAAAGCGGCCACGCCACCTTTTTGGGCAAAGCTCGTGGGATTACTTGTACTGTGCGATTGAACGGCGTCGATCGCCTTGGCTATCGGTTCGGGAGCGGCAATGAACCCCAGGCGCCATCCGGTCATGCTCCAGGCCTTGGCGAAGCCATGGACGATGATGGTGTGTTCCAAATGCGCTGGGGAGAAGGACGCGACGGAACGGTGCACTGCTCCGTCGTAAAGCAGGTGCTCATAAATCTCATCACTCATGATCAGCACCCCCTTCTGGACGCAGATGTCGCCTAACGCCTTGATTTCATCCGGGGTGTACACGCTGCCCGTGGGATTGCTGGGCGAGTTTAGCACGAACAACCGGGTACGGGAGGTTATGGCAGCGAGGAGCTGGTCGGGGGTAACTTTGAACTCCGTTTTGTCAGTCGTCGGCAGGATGACGGGTGTCGCCCCGGCGAGCTTCACCATTTCGGGGTAACTCAACCAGTAAGGGGCGGGAATAATCACCTCATCGCCTTCCTGGCAGGTGGCCAAGATAACGTTGAAGCAGGAGTGCTTGCCGCCGCAGTTGACGATCACTTGCGAAGGTTTGAAGGATAACCCGTTCTCGCGCTGGAATTTATCCGCGATTGCCTGGCGCAACTCCGGAATACCGCTGCTCGGCGTGTATTTGGTAAAGCCATCGTTGAGGGCTTTGATGGCCGCGTCCTTGATATGCTGCGGTGTGTCGAAATCCGGTTCTCCGGCGCCAAAACCGACGACATCCTCACCTTTGGCCTTCATTTCTTTGGCCTTCGAATCGATGGCCAAGGTCATGGACGGCGACAGTGAGGCAGCGCGGCGCGCAATTTGATAGTTCATAACGAAACGGGGCGGAGATTGGACCTCATGGCGGCAGGCGCAAGTCGATTTTTTTACAGATGGAGCTTAAGTGGCCATGCCCCTTGAAATACGGACAGTTTTTGTTGAAGAGATTTGACAAAATTGCCGTTAAAGCCACTAGTCTTGGACAGTTGGTGTTTCTCCCCCCCGGGTGAAACAGACCCCAGACAGACGGTCGGCGAATATCAGGATTGTGCCGCTCGGATTGCCTCAGAGTTTATCTCGGACCGGATCGTGCGCCCGTAATGTCTGGAGTGCCCATTGTGTGAGAAGTCGCCTATGGAAATAAAATGCGCGGGGCTGGAACGGGGTAAGTCGGGAACGATCACTCGTTGGCAGCAGTATGGGTTTACGCTGATTGAGTTGCTGGTGGTGATCGCTATCATCGCCATTCTGGCTGGAATGGTCCTGCCTGGAATGGTTCGTGCCCGTCAAAAGGCCCAAGGTGTCCAATGCATGAACAACCATCGCCAATTGGCTTTGGCGTGGCGCATGTACGTGGACGACAACAACGACCGATTGCCGTATGCCAGCGAAGATCCGACTCGGCTCAATACGTTCGACGGCTCGTGGGTGACTGGAACCTTGGATTTCGACGGTAACAACCGCGCCAACTGGGATCCCGACTTCAATCTGAGAAAAGGCGCGATCTGGCCATACGTGAAGTCTTTGGGTGCCTACAAGTGTCCTTCGGATCGGTCCACGGTGATTTATCAACGAAAAACGTATCAGCGCGTCCGGAGCATGTGCATGAACGTCTATCTGGGTGGGTGGGGCGGTACTGATGGCGGCTGGGGGGCTCCCATCAGTGATTATCTCATCTACATGAAGTATGCGTCGCTGGAGAATCCGGGGCCTTCTACGGTATTCGTGTTTATCGACCAGCGGCAAGATAGCATCAACATGGGTAATTTTGCTGTGGCGATGGCAGGATATCCCACCAAAAATCTTCAGCCCAACCCGAAACTGTACCAATTCTGGGATCTCCCCGGTGGGTACCATAACAATGCTGGAGGACTGTCATTTGCTGACGGACATTCCGAGATTCGTCGATGGATTGATGGTCGAACAGTACCTCCATTGTTCCCCTCTGGAGCGCCTACGAAGACCAACTCGCCGAACAATAAAGACGTGGCTTGGCTTCAGGACCATGCCACCCGCCCGATTAAGTAGGGCTTCAGGAACCCATTTTTCCAATGATTCGCACCGCTATCGCCCCGGCATCAACCTGCTGGGGTGTTTTGTTGCAGCTCCGGAATTGGGTCTGTCGGGGTGATCGGGAAAGATCGATTTAGTCTCACGATTCCAACCATCAACTATTACAAGAATACCATGAACCTCAAATTCCCAACTTGCCGTGATGCCACGGCGGCGGGGCGCTGGGTAGTGGCCGGGCTCCTGCTGGGATGCTCTGCGACTGGTGCCTTTGCAGCGGATTACTCCTCCACCGTCATCTCCCAAGCGCCGGTGGGTTATTGGCGACTCAACGAAACCGTTCAGCCGCAACCCGTTAACGACACGGCCACCAACCTCGGGACAACCGGACACTCCGAAGATGGTGTTTACTGGGAAGACTCCATCAAAGGAGAACCAGGTGCCTTGGGTGGAGGCGGCGCTACTTCGACGCACTTCAGCAACCCAGGCTTTCAAGTGGGCTATTTTGGCTCAACGGTTGATATCGACTACAACGAAGCCCTCAATCCTAGTGGCCCGTTCAGCGTCGAGTTTTGGGCCCGGCCCAGCGCGGTTGCTCCAGATCTTTTCGCTCCGGTGGCTTCGTTGGATATTGCCAACGGCGGACGCGAAGGGTTCCTGTTTTACGCTGGCACGGATGCAGGCGTTCCGGGGTGGCAGTTTCGCGTTGGCAATACCAGTGGTTACGTTGGCACCGTGAAGGGAGGAACCGTCACCTCCAATGCGTGGCACTACATCGTCGGGGTTTATGACGGAACCCAAATCACTTTGTACGTCAATGGGGTGGCACTACCGTCGGTCAACGCTCCAGGCTTCACCCCCAATACTGAGGAAATATTCCGGATTGGGGCTACCACCATCCCGAACCGTGGCTGGGACGGCTGGGTCCAGGAAGTGGCCATCTACCCCAAAGCATTAACCGCAGCGGACGTCACGTCGCATTTTGGAGTAGGCTCAACCAATGGGGCGGCTTACCCGGCATTGGTTCTGGCCGGCAGCCCTGCTGGATATTGGCGTTTGAACGAAGCAGCCGACCCGGCTATCCCGACAGCCGTCAATCTGGGAACTCTCGGAACGGATGGCAACGGTGGCTACATCTATCCCGTAACCGCCGGGGCAAGTGGCCCTGCGGGTGCCAGTTACCCTGGGTTTGAGGCTGCAAACAAGGCTGTTTCGCTAAATGGTACCAATGGCTATGTTTCGTTGCCGGCCCTGAATCTGAACACGAACGCCGTTACCATTTCTGCGTGGGTCAATGCGAACGATACGCAGGCTAAGAATACCGGTATTGTCTTCACCCGCACGCAGAATTCTGTGGCGGGCCTGAAAACCGACGTCAATGATCCCAACGGCCTGGCGTACAACTGGAATGACGCCGACGCTGCCAGCAACTTTAAGAGTGGAATCGCCATCCCCAACAGCACCTGGACCTTTGTTGGCTTATCGGTTCATCCGGAGTTCTCCGTGCTCGTGATGCATGACGGGTTCAGTTTCAACTATATCACGAACTTTGACACTGTGGCTCCGGTCCAGCCGTTCGAGGGTGAGTGGCATATCGGCAACGATCCCGGTAGCGACACGGTGGCGTTCAACGGTTTGATCGATGAAGTGGCCATCTTCAACCGCTCGCTGTCCCTTGGGGAATTGTTCACCGAATACGCGGCGGCGGTGGGCGGCATTGCCCCGCAGATGTTTGTCGACCTTCAGGGCCCCGGATCGGACGTCAGTTCCGGTGAACCCTTGGTACTGTCGGTGGATGTGGGTGGCAGCCCTGATCTGGTCTATGAATGGAAGCACGGTACCGCCGTGATTCCGGAGGCGACCACTGGCACTTACGTGAAGGCCCATGCGGCATTGAGCGATTCTGGAAGCTACTCGGTAAAGGTTTCGAATGCTTACGGCACGGTCTCCAGCCAGACAGTAGGTGTGAATGTCATCCAATTGGTCACTCCCACGATTTCTCAGAACCCCTTGGGCCGCACGCTTTATCCAGGAGCGTCGTACACGTTCTCGGTGACTGCCTCGGGTGGACTTTTGAAATATCAATGGAAGCAAGGGACCAATGCGCTACAGGGCGCAACGAGCCCTACACTCACGCTTTCGAATATCGCCAGCACCAATGCCGGTGACTATACCGTGGTGGTAAGTAACACCGCCGGAACCGTCACCAGCGAAGTCGCCACCCTGACCGTCATAACACCCGCCGCTGGGTCCTACGAAGCGCTGATAGTCGCTGACGGACCTGAATCATGGTGGCGCTTTGGCGAAACTCCAGGGTCTACCCAGTTGCTCGATTCTCTGGGACGGCACGATGGCACCTATGTCGGTGGTGCCGCGCTTTCGGGTCAACCGGGCGTGCTTCATACCGGTGCTGGTAGTTCAGTGCTTTTGGATGGGTCGGCGAGTTACGGTCAGATCCCGTATTCCTCGACGTTGAATCCGACCACCAATTTCACGGTGGAATTCTGGGTCAAGGCGGCGGCGGCTTCGTCGGGTACAGAGCTGTGCCCGATCTCGTCCTATTCTCTCTCTGGCGCCAGCGGTCGCGGTTATGCGTGGCTTAAGACGGATGGTGATGAATGGTGGGGCGTGAGCGGCAATAACGACCAATACAATTACTACTACGTCAGCCTGGGTGACACCGATACCAACAGGTGGGAGCAATTGGTGCTCAGTGTCGATAGCTCCGGCATGACCTACTACATCAACGGTGAGTACCTCGGTGGCCCCTATGGCGATTACGTCAAAAACGTCTCGTCGCCATTCCTCATCGGCGCTCGTAACAACGACGGTGCGATCCATCAGTTCTTCCAGGGACAGGTGGCGGAAGTAACCTTCTACAAGAAGGCCTTGAACGACGATCAGGTCAAGGCGCACTATCAGGCCGCCCTTTACGGCAATGACAGCTTGCCGGTATTCCTCAAGCAGCCGCTTTCGACCACGGTCGCTGTCACCTTGAACACCACCCTGGTTGCGGAGGTGGAAGGCACAGAGCCAATCACCCTGCAGTGGAAAAAGGGTGACAAGATCATCACTGACGCCACCAATGCGTCATTGACTATTTCCAACATCGATTTCGGCGACGCCGGTGATTACGTGCTGGTGGCGACCAATCCCGTTGGCTCCAAATCAAGCAGTACCGCAAGCTTGACGGTCATTCCTTTGCCGGTGTCGGCCAACGTCACCAACAACTTGGTATTGCATCTTAAGTTTGATGGCGACTACGCCGACGCCTCAGGGCGCGGCAACAACGCCTCGGCGGTGGGCGCTCCTGGTTTTGTGGCGGGACACATCGGTGCCCAGGCTCTCCACTACAACACGGATGTGGATTCGAGCACCTTTAATTATGTGACGCTGGGGATGCCGGATGACATCCAGTTTGGTACTGGCACCAGTTTTTCGGTGGCCTACTGGGTGCGCCTGCCCGCGGGTTACGCGGGTGGTGACTTGCCGTTCATCTGCAACGCCCGCGGTTCCTACAGCAATCCAGGTTATACGTTCGCCCCATCCTACAATGATGGCGGTTGGTCGTGGAGCCTGGGTGACGCAAATATCTATGGCCCCAATGATTCGATTAACGATGGCAAGTGGCATCACCTGGTCCATACGTTCGATCGCACTGGTGCTGGCATCACCTATCTCGATGGTGAGATGGTCGATTCCCGCCCCATCGCCAAGAGCGGTGACTTGGATACAGGCGACCCGACCAGCATTGGCCAGGATCCCACGGGCGAGTATGCCGAGACTGGTTCGGCTGACATCGACGACATTGGCATTTGGCGCCGGGTTCTTACCCCGATTGAGGCATGGACCATTTACTATGTGGGCGACAAATATTCGCTGAGCTTCGATGGCGGCGTGGGAGGAGCGATCATCATGTCGTTGCATCTTCAAGGTGACGGAACGACTGAAATTAACTGGGCCGCTGGAAAACTCCAACAGGCTGACAGTCCGTTGGGTCCTTGGTCGGATGTGCCTGGTTCGCCTTCCGCTCCCTATTCGGTAACACCTTCGGCACCCGCGAAGTTCTATCGCGCGACGCTGTAGCATTCATTTGACCGGCGGCTTTGGCCGCATCTTGCGGATGCCCGGAACCGAGTTCCGGGCATCTTTTCATTTGTGGGATTCGTGTTGCGGTCGCTGGTGGCGGTCGGACCGCGTTATGTGTGGCTTTGGCGAAGGGTCTTTGGGAATCGATTCCCTTTACACTTTTCAATCCCCTGCGGCACTCTGGGCGGATGCGACGTGTCCGAGTTCCCTTGGGGGGACGTAGTTACGACATATTGATCGGGCGTGACCTGCTGCGGGGAGTGGGGCGCCAATGCCGTCAGTTGGGCTTGGGCACCCGGTGCGCGATCATTACCGATTCCACGGTGGCTCCGCTCTACGCCGATAGGGTGGAGGCTTCTCTACAGGAGGCTGGTTTTTCGCCTTTAAGGGTGGTGGTTTCAGCCGGCGAGAAGTCCAAATCAGCGAAGGTACTGAACTCCTGTTACGATCAATTGGCGGCGCACCGGTTGGAGCGGAAGTCGTTCGTGGTGGCTTTGGGAGGCGGCGTGGTGGGCGATCTCGCGGGCTATGTGGCTGCCAGTTACCTGCGCGGGATACCGTTCGTGCAAATTCCCACGACCTTGCTGGCTCAGGTGGATAGTTCTGTGGGGGGCAAGGTGGGGATCAATTTGCCGGCCGGAAAGAATCTGGTAGGCGCGTTCCATCAACCTCGATTGGTGCTGTGCGACCTTGATACGCTGGACAGCCTTCCCGCGCGAGAATTTTGCGCGGGACTTGGGGAGGTGGTCAAATACGGCATCATTTACGATGCGACGCTGTTCCAGCGTCTGGAGAAACGATTCGAGAAAATCCTGGCCAAGGATGATCGTGAATTGAGCCACATCGTGGCTCGTTCCTGTGAGATCAAAGCGGAGGTCGTGGGACAGGACGAAACAGAATCGGGACTACGGGCCATACTGAACTTCGGCCATACGATCGGCCACGCCATCGAAAATGTCAGTGGGTATGGCCGCTATCTGCATGGCGAAGCCATATCCATCGGCCAGGTGGCGGCCGCTTACCTTTCTGCAGAGCTTTCGGAATTGACCGTCGATGAAGTTGAACGGATTTGGGTGCTTTTCGGGAAATTTGGATTGCCCGTATCCTTCCGCTGGACGCCGACAATTGCCGAGCGAATGTTTGCCGCGATGCGCGTGGATAAGAAAGTGTCCGCCGGGGAGATCCGTTTTGTCCTGGCGGAAAAGATTGGAGTGGTGAAATGGGGCTGCAAAGTTCCCGAAGAAAGCGTCCGTGCGGCGCTGGAGTTTATCCATGGCTGATTCCGCAATGGCTCCGGTCCCGCAGACCTCGGTGCTCGGGCAGATGGTTCAAGATACCCGCCGTTTGTGGGCAAGTTTGCCTTACAAATGGGCCTTCGGCATCGCGTTCCTCATCTGGACCGCCCTTTTTCATTGGTTCGGCAATCCTCCACTTGGTTGGATTCACGACAAGTCGCTGTTTGTCTGGGCGCAGTGGTATTTCAATCTGGCCAAAGAAAAGGAGAACGACGACCAGTTATGCACCTACATTCCTTTTCTGGTGCTATTCCTGTTCGTCTACCAAGGCCAACGGTTGGCGGCGGTCCCCAAGAAGACGTGGCTTCCCGCGCTGGTATTTCTCCTCGTTGCGGTGGGAATGCACTGGATTGGTTACTCCCTCCAGCAGACGCGTATTTCGATGCTGGCATATCTTTTGGGTGTCTATGCGCTCATGTCGGCCTACTGGGGTTATCAATGGGCCAAAGCCGCGTTGTTTCCCTACTGGTTGATCGGTTTTTGGATTCCCCTGTCTGCGGTCTTTGATCCCCTGACTTTCCGCCTGCGGCTGGTGAGTTGCACGGTGGCAACGGCCATTTCGCGCGGCGTGTTCAACATTCCGCTGCAACGCATGGGCACCCGGGTCATGCATCCCGGGGTCAATGGCTCGGGGCCGTTTGAATTCGATGTGGCCGCCGCTTGCAGCGGCATCCGGAGTGCGACGGTGGTATTGATCCTGACCACGATCTATAGTTTTCTTGGGCTGCGTTCGTGGTGGCGCCGCGCGATCGTCATTGCGGTCAGCCCGCTCATCGCCGTAACGGGCAACATCTTGCGCTTGGTTTTCACTTTCGTGATCTCTGACGCATTGGGTTCCGCGGCAGGAAAAGCGGTGGAGAACAAGGCCGGATTTGTGACGTTCGCATTCGCATTTGCCGTGGTGTCGTTATTGACGCGGTGGCTGGCGCGTGGTGAAAGGAACAAATCCCAACCGGTTTCCACTGAGGATGCTCCCGTCGCCGCTCAGCATTCCTGGGCCAACTCGGCAGTGTACACTTCGTTAATCGCCACAGCCGTCTTATCCGGCGTCGGGGCCTATGGTATTGGCTATCTCAGGACCTCTGTGAAACTGGGGAAACCCGCCGTAGAGGTGATCCACGCGCCCATTCTGGACGAAAAAGGCGGGGTCGCGGCCACCAACTCCATTCGCCTTCCAGATCATTTGCCAGGATACACGGCGTTCGAGATGCCGTTCCAATTCCGCGAACTGTTGGTGCTCCCGCCGGACACGACGTATGGACGGCGGCGATACGAGTCTGAAAATGGAACGTTCACCGCCCTTAGTTCCGTGGTGCTTATGGGCAATGACCGGACCAGCCTGCACAAGCCCATGGACTGCCTGACGAGCATCGGCTGGAACGTTCGACGCACCAGCCGCGATACTGTTCCGCTCAAGGATGGTTCCTCAATGGTTATCGGGCGAATGGACATGATCTGGGACGTTCCCGGGCGGCCCAAAGAGAAGAGCTCAGGACTCTACATGTATTGGTTTGTAGCCGAGGGAAGTCGAGTCCCGGATTATGTCCGGCGCGAGTGGTACATGTTGAAAGACGTGATCCTGACCGGCGAGATCAAGCGCTGGGCCTACATCTCATTCTTCGCAGATTGCCGGCCGGGCGAGGAGGATGCCCTGCATGACAAGATGAAGAGCCTGATCCAATTGGCGCAGCCGGAGATAGAGGTCGGATCTTTGCGAAATATGTAGCCTGCGTTTGGGGTTTCGGCAGCCTTGGTCCTGATTCCTATCGCCGGGAGGGCTGTGGAGTCCTACGGTGGAGGCTCATTTGCCAACCATGAAATTAATCCCATCCCTCTGGCTTCTCGTTTTATGCGCCTTTGCCGCAGGCTGCGTCCACGAAACGATCATGGATCACAATCCTCCTCCAGAGACGCACACGATTCCGGCCACCAAATCGATCAAGACTCGATCTTCCTAAGTCGTTCATTGCTCGGACCTCTTGAACCAGTTCTTCTCCAGACACTGCCGAAGGGCCAATCGTGCCCGATGTAGCATTACCCAGAGGTTGCTATCGGAAATCTTGAGCGACTGACAGATTTCGTTGCTGGGAATGTCGTCGACTTCCCGTAGGAGGAAGACTTGGGCGATTTTTTGCGGGAGCTTGCTGGTGCAGTGGTGAAACGCTTTCCAGAATTCCTCGCGATCAAGATTGCCGCCCGCCTGCGTCCATTCAGTAGGCGCTTGGTCGGGGGACCAATGGCCCGGAGCGTGGGAATGTTGGAACATTTGGTCCTCTTCTTCCCCGAAAAACTCCAGATCGGTAAACGAGGTTTCGCGCCCGGCTTTGCGAAAATGGTCCAGGATCTTGTTTTTCAAAATCCCAGTTAGCCAACTTCGTTCGGAAGAACGGCCTTCGAAACGCTCTTTGGCTCGCAGCGCCGCCAGCAACGCTTCCTGGACAAAATCCTCGGCCAGAATGGGATCGCGCAGTCGGGAAAGGGCGAAGTGGAATAGATAGTCACCGTGTTCGTCCACCCAACGCTCGGGATCGACCACCATGGTGGAACCCTTCGCAGACTCCGAGGGCGGAGCCGGTGAATCCAGCGGATTGGCGGTGGAGGATTTGGCGGCAGGGCTCATGGAATCGTAGCAAACCGATGATGCACTTTTAGGGCTGGGGTTTTTCCGATGGATCGGGGTTTTGACGAAGGGTCGTTTTGAGGCGTTCCTTGGCTGCGGTTGATAGTCGTCCGGCCCCTGCTTCCGGTGGAGGTGTACTTCGGGCAAGTGTTCGAACCAAGCGGATTTGCCCGCGATACCGACGGCAGAAGCGACACAGCAGCAAGTGGATACGACATCCGATGCGTTGCCAAATGGGAAGACGATGATCCAGTTCGTGGGAAGTGTGATGGCTCATCTCCCGACAGGAAGGCCACCACGTTGCCCGGAGCTTCGCCAGCCAGCTTTCATTTTCGTGGTTAGAATGCATTTATAGACTCGCTTCTATTCCGGCGTTTCACCGAACCCCCGGGAGTAAGTCGAATCGATTCGGCTAACCTTACAGCCCTTTTTGACCTGTTTGGCAGCGTCGGGTACCACGGCGATAGTGGCATCTTACGGGATCAACCTCCAGTGCTGAAAAGTGCCCGCTTTTTGCCTTGGGATCATCCCGAATCGGATGCGGGCTCAGGGCCTATGGCGCTTTACTGCGATCTCAAGAAATGGATATTGTTTAATAGTTTTCAACTAGTTGATGATCAAAGTGTTGTGCATCAATATTCGGTGCCTGAAGAAGTTGGCATCCTCTGCGTCTGAGTAGGGCCGCAAGTCGCTGGACCGGTAGGATGGAAGGGGCCAAGTGAACTTCAGAATTACTGGACGCGAGGAAAGTTGTTGGTGAGGATTGGCAGGCTTTTATCCAAGAGGCCCGGTGGGGGGCGAAGGCCCCAGCAGGATTTTTTCCGCCCGGGTCGCGGATAAGGGTGTTGGTGGCGCGCTACAGCGCGTGTCGGGCACTACGCGCCGTAAAGTTCAAAATCATGTCTGATACTAAAGCAATGGGTGGGTTGCGGGGTATGATGACCTCGCTGGTGAGGTGGTTCGATTCCGACTACGGAAATGGAGCGGATGAACTCGAACGCCTGAAAGAAAAACCGGATCGGGTCGAGTGGTTGCGAAGTATTCCCTTCATCATCCTCCACGGCGGATGCCTGGGTGTCATCTGGGTAGGCTGGAGTTGGACTGCGGTGGCCGTGACGGTGGGGCTTTACGTCATCCGGATGTTTGCCATCACCGGATTTTATCACCGCTATTTCTCGCACCGCACTTTTTCCACTTCACGATTTACCCAGTTTCTCTTCGCAGTCTTGGGCGGGACGGCGGTGCAACGGGGTGCGCTCTGGTGGGCCTACACCCATCGGCATCATCACCAGCATTCCGACGAGTTCATCGATCCCCATTCACCGCGGCAGCACGGATTCCTTTGGTCCCACATCGGATGGATCACGAGTTCCAAGAACTTTCCCACCGACTACCGCCGGGTGAAGGACCTTACGAAGTACCCGGAGCTGGTATTCCTGAATCGGTTCGACGTTTTGGTGCCGGTTCTTTTTGCGGTCGCCGTCTATCTGCTGGGCTTACTGCTTGAGAAATTTGTCCCGAGTCTGGGCGTCACTGGCTGGCAGTTGCTCGTCTGGGGATTCTTCATCAGCACCACCGCCCTGTTTCACGGGACGTCCTGCATCAATTCCATGGCTCACGTCATGGGCAAGAAACGCTACGAGACCGGGGACGACAGCCGTAACAGCTTTATTCTGGCTCTCATCACACTGGGCGAAGGCTGGCACAACAACCATCACCGTTACATGGGCTGTACTCGGCAGGGGTTTTACTGGTGGGAGATCGACATCACCTACTACGGGCTTAAGACACTTTCGATTCTCGGGATCATCTGGGATCTGCGGAAAGTACCGATTGAGGCTTACGACGACTCCAAGCATCTGGCGGCAGGAGCGTAGAGATTTGGACGAAGGATCCTCGCTTCTCACAACGAGGAGGTTTTCCCGCCGCAGGCCGATCCAACCGACGGTGCCGACAAGCGTTGGAAGACCTCGCATGGTCTTCCAACAGAAAAGTTTGAAACCTTCGACTGGCCTCCGGTGTCACGTCATGGAAAACTGTGCCTGTCTTCTCTGAACACAATGAACACCTTGGGCGTCTGATGCCCAAAGCGCGTGCATTTTGTTTGCTGAACGACGATCCTTTGGAAGAACCAGTCGGAAGAACTTCATGAAGCCCATTTTGCTGGCCGCCGTCGCGGCCGTGGTTGTCGCACCCATAATTGCGGACGAGTCTGGCACGCGCCCGCTCTCCCTGCAGGATTGCATTCAGATGGCCCTGCAGAAGAATTTGGATATCCGGGTCGCCAAGGTCGATCCCATGATACAGTTCAGCCTGTCGGAACAGGCTTATGGCGGATATGATCCGAAGTTGGGCCTGGGTGCCTCCCAGCGAAGTTTTACGAGGCCCAGTCAATATGACCCCAATTCACAGAACAATACCATTGCAGACACCACGCTGACGACTGATTATAACGGATCGGTCGGAGGATTGCTACCCACTGGTTTGACTTACAATGTTTCTGGTGATTTTGCCAAGTCGAGTTCCGAAAAGAACCCGTATCCTTACGGCTCGCAGTCCTCGATTTCGCTGGCTCAGCCTCTTTTGAAAAAC
>DATJII010000126.1:0-4478 GCA_035493435.1 Candidatus Limnocylindria bacterium
GAGCACATACCGGGCAAGCCGGCAAAACGGGTAATCGGGAGCTTTGTTGTTCATGTCCAAATCCAAATGCATGGCCTTCAAGACTAAAGGAAGCGGCGGGAACGCTTTGGATTAGGTTATCAAACAATGGTCAGGCCTGCGGAACAGTCTGAAGTGGAAGGGTTCGCGGGAATCTCAATCCTGATTGCTGCGGAACCGGGCCATGCCCAGGCGCAATCAGACACTTATGAAGGGGCGCTCCGAAAAAGTCCAGAGCGTCCCATCATCTTGAAACCGGCATTCTGCGTGCGCCACAGAGGGCCTCATCTGGCTCGCGCAAATTTCATGGTCTTTCGTGGACACTAACGCCCGTGTCCTCCGCCGCCACCGCCGTGGAAACCGCCACCGCCGAAACCGCCGCCTCCGTGGAAACCACCGCTACTGTGGAAACCACCGCCGCCTCCGTGGAAACCACCGCCGCCACCGCTGTGGAAACCCCTGCCACCGCCACCGCGGAAAACACCGCCACGGCCAAAGCCGCTCGTGCCGCCGCGAATGCTGTATGCGTGCCCAACGGACCGGGAAGAGCGACCACCGGCGGCGTAGACGGGACGATAGCCTGGCCCGAAATGATGGCGATAGCCACCCCCCCAACCACGCCCATATCCGTAACCGTACCCGTACCCGTAATACGGAGCTCCAAACGCACACCATGGGGAGTAGAAGCCCCAGCCGAACGGGTCGAAGAAGATTCCGTCGCCCGGAATGAACGTATAGGTGTCAAACCCGGCATCCCAATACCATCCGTCACCGTACCAGGAGGCAGGAGACCAGCCGGCCCCGCCCCCATACGTCCGGGCCGCGTCCACGTTCGCCTCGGCCAGATAAGAGGATCGCAGGCTAGCCCACCTGTAGAAATCGTCCATGTAGGCCTTCTTGTCGAATTCCCGTGCCTTCAGCTTTCCGGCAGCGTTGAGAGCAAGTTGGCGCCCACCCTTCATATTAATGTGACGGCCTGCTGCTTGAACCTCGGCCTTTCCGTCGAACACCCGGATCAGGCCGCGATCCGCATCGAAGTCATACAGGCCGGCTTTTAGCAACTGCGTGCTTGAGCCGTTTTCACCAATTCGAACGTTGTTTTCCGGCCGGATTTCCGCAACCTCGACCATAGCGCGACCCTTCTCCAGGGTCACTATCGTATCCGCCAGGCCCGGCGAAATCATCTGGAGGGAACTATGATCGCCGACTCTCAAGAAGATGCCTGGCGTAAGCAGGATCTCCGCTCTGCCGTCTTCCGTTGAGAGCCATTGGCCCGCCGCCAATTTGGCGGATCCCACGGACTTTTCGGTGAGGGGTTGCGAGCCGATCGCCGCTTGCCCTTCGATGTAATTGACCGTTCCAGGTTGCGGGGGTACAGAGCCCCAGGCAGGGCTGAGTAACAGCGCAGCCAGCAAAAAGCCTCCAAACGCTTTCCACCTTGGCCGCATCATAACGTCTCAAGCCTCTATCTGGTGGATGCCGTCTTTGAACCCTGGGTTGCTACCGCCAATCCGGTAGAAATCCACAGTGGGGGACAGTAGTGTTTCACGAGGCGGATTAACCGGCGGCCACATTCGTGACCGAAGAAGGCGCCGCCTGACCCTTCACTGCGGACGCCAGGTCATGTCCAGGCGCACCGGTATTTCGTTCTTCACAGCGACCGCTAAAAGCGATGGCGGGTCGATCTTGAAATCGGATAGCGTGGCCGGAATTGTTCCTGATATATGGAACTGGTTTCCTTGAGTCGCCAGTTGGAATGGAACCTGCTTATACTGAGCGGTCTGGCCTGCAAACTGGATCTCCAGATCGGCACGGATCGTTGCCGATGCGGATGTCGTCTCGGGCAATCGGGTGCGCACAAGGACCATGGGAAATTGCGCGCCGCGCGTCACCTGAAGCATGTGAAGATCGCGGTTGCTGTCCCCCGAATCAAACGACTTCACGGGTACCGCGATCAAGAAATCGCATTCTCCGGCATGGCAAACACCCTTGCCTCGTGCGGCATGGCTGACGCCTTCGCTCTGATGCAGCGGGTGAGATACATGATATGTGAGGGTGGATTGTTCAAGAATCCATTGGCGATCCGCTTGCGCGAGCGCCGGCTTGAAAGCCTGCAGAAGCAAGAGGGCCAGCAGCATTATCTTGTTCATAAGCGCTACCTAGAATCTGAAGGACACGGACAAAATGGCGAGGCCAAACGCCGCGTACGTCACGCCGGCCACTGCTCCATGTGCCTTGGCGATCCCATGAACCTTTTCTCCGCGGTTTTCCTGACTAAATGCCATGGCCCCCAAGATCGGGGTCAGGATCATCCCCGGTCCATGAATCCAGGCCAAGGTCTTGTGCAGGCGGATGGGGCCGCGGGTTGCGGTTCCGGGCACCCTGGGCGCGCGGATCGCATAGTAAGCCGTCATGAAATACATATCCGCCGTCACCGCGCCCAGAGCGCCATGCACATCCCGGCCGGTCGCGGTGCTGTGCCGTCCGGCGGCAAGGCCGGAAGTGGCGATCGTGGCGACCAAAGGAGCGATCGTTATCAAGCCGAACCGTTGATGCATTTTGAGCATGTGCGCCCGTCTGTCGAGTCTTGCCTGATCCTGGGCATTTCCCTTGGCCTCGGCTGGAGGGAAGCCCAGGTCCCCCAGCGATGGCGGCGGCGCCACATTGCTGGAAGGGGCTATTAAACCCAGGTCCGTCGTCTGCTTCGCCCCGCCCGTAAGCGTCACCTTGGCTACTTTGGTGCTGAGCCCTTCCGCCGAAACTGAAACCTCGTAATCCCCCGGGGTGAGATTTGGTACGTTGTAGATCCCCGCCGAATTAGTCTGTATCTCCGTGGTCTGCCCCGTGGCAACATTCTTGACGGCGATTTTGGCATTGGGAACGGCTGCTCCCGAAGGGCCGGTTATGGTGCCAGACAGCGTGGCGGCGGCCTGTGCCCACAACGGGGCCGAGATCACGAGAGCAAGCACTGGAATCCCAACCCCAAGGAACAACTTTGACGCTTTCGGATTCATTTGAGGCGCTTGTCGGGCCATCTGGTGGCTCTCCTTTGCGAGGATAGAGCTACCAGACGGCTCGGAGCGCGCTTAGGTTTCGGTGAGTTCGGATCTTAAGGCAACCGGGTCCTGCCAGCCTGCGTCTCTCGATAATTGTAAGTAGTGCCATGGAGCGACTCTTTATTTATGAAGCCTGCTGTTGCGTTGATGGTGTTATCCACCCTTGCGATTCCGTTCCGGACAGCAGGTCAAACCACCGAACCGGCTCAGACCCCGGCGGCTGGTTCCCCAACAAGCGCTCCGCCTCAGGCGCCGTCGCCAGTCTCGCAGCCGGCACCGGCTGTCGATCGGCCGGTCTCCTGGAAGCTCTTACTTCCTAACCTGATCAGCGATCAACAGCGCATGTGGTCGTTTCCCGCCAGACTCGTGCAGGGACAAAACTGGTTACCCACCGCCGCTGTCCTCGGAACCACCGCTGGACTAGTGGCGCTCGATCCAACAGATGCATCCTATTTCCGCCGCACCCCGACATTTCATTCGTTCGACAATGTTTTTAGCGGCAATGCCACCATCATCGGCACGATCGCGGCTCCGAGCGCGCTCTATGTTGCCGGGCTATTCCGGAAAGACGCGAAAATGCAACGGACGGCGCTGTTCGCTGGCGAGGCCGTCGCCAACGCCGAGATCCTGACGACGGTTTTGAAGGACGCCACCAATCGTGTGCGTCCGTCCGGCATTCCGGCGGGAGGTAACTTCTCCGATAGCTGGTTTGAGAACAGCGGCTCACGTTTGCGAGGAAGGGGAGGTTTCCCCTCTGGTCACACCATCGCGGCGTTCTCGGTTGCCACCGTCATTGCCCGCCGCTATGGAAATCACCGCTGGGTTCCATACGTTGCGTACGGCATGGCGGCACTGGTTGGATTTTCGAGACTTTCCCTATCGGCCCACTTCTTGTCGGATGTCTTCATGGGTGGTGCGCTTGGATATTCGATCAGCCGTTTCACCGTGCTGCGGCAATAGCCAGCCGGCGCGCCGAAGGGTCCCAATGCAGCAGCACCGCGGCGCCCGTTTCCACGAGCTGGCGCGCGCCAGGCTCGTCAATGTAAAGCACACGCAATCCGCCAACGCGATAGATGCAGGTGAGAGCGCCGCTGACGCCCCAGGAGTGAAACCCCTCCGGGACGCCGTCGTAGACGAAGGAGCGCTGGTTTGGGGCCGCGCGGGCAAACCGCTCGAGCTCGAAGACGAACGCGCGGTTTCCACTCGCTAGCCGGAGAACCTCGGTCCGTTCCCGATGGAGCTGAATCAGGTTCCACGGAAGCCACAGGAGCAGGAAAATCGCCGCCGCGGTTTGGTAGCGGGAGGCCAGGGCCATCAGCATGATCGCCACGCCCGTCAGCGGCAGGCACCAGTACACGGCAAATAGCCGGCCGGGCAGGAACAGCAGAGGCCCCAGAAACAAAA
>DATJII010000127.1:0-16261 GCA_035493435.1 Candidatus Limnocylindria bacterium
CCCGTAAACTCATCCTGGCGCTCAATGCGCACCTCCCCGAAGACATCCGCGTCTCCCATGCCGCGCGGGTCAGCAATGAATTCCACGCGCGCTTCGACTCCGTGGGAAAACAGTACCGTTACTTTGTCTGGAATCATTCCGCCCAAACGCCCTTGGGACGGAATACCCACTGGCATTTTCCGAAGCCGGTGGATGTTAAAGCGATGGAGAAGGCAGCCCAAACTTTGGAAGGCCGGCACGACTTCATTGCCTTCAGCTCGTCGCCCGGCTATGAACGACAACATACGGTCCGCAATGTCCGCCGTTGCGAAGTTCGCCGGAGTGGCCCGCAAATCACCGTCATCATTGAGGCCGACGGATTCCTCTACAAGATGTGCCGGGGCATCGTGGGCACCTTGATCCAGGTCGGCGTTGGACGGTTCAAACCCGAGCAAGTTCTGCCCATGATAGAAAGCAAGGACCGTTCGGTCGCGGGCATGACCGCCCCGGCGCACGGCCTGGTTTTGTGGAAGGTCTTTTACCGCAAACCTGGTGAAGCCCGCCGTCTACACCCGGCTGACCAAGCCGCCGAGGACCGCGACTAACCATGCACATCGTCCTCGTTGAACCGGAAATCCCTCCGAATACCGGCAACATCGCCCGCCTTTGCGCGGCGACCGGCACCGTGCTGCATCTTATCGAGCCTCTGGGCTTCAAAATCGACGACAAGCAACTCGCCCGCGCTGGCATGGACTATTGGAAACTCGTCCAATGGCATCGGTGGCCGAATTGGAGCGAATTTTCCCAATCCCTTCCTACCGGTGCCCGGCTCTGGTTCATCGAATCCGGCGGCCCGCGACACTATGCCGAAGTAGGCTATCAGGCCGATGACTACCTCGTCTTCGGTCGCGAAACCGCCGGGCTTCCTGCCAGTCTATACCAATCGTCCCCCGATCGCTGGCTCCGCATACCCATGGCCAATACCGACGCCCGGTCGTTGAACCTGTCGAATTGCGCTGCGATTGTGCTTTTCGAGGCCCTGCGGCAAACGGGGTTTAAGGAATAAGGAAAACATCTACAACGCTACGGGCCGTTCCACCTGCTCGCCCCGCTCAAAGTCGCCATCCTCCCCAGCGTCCGGAATAGCCATCAACGCGGATTTAAAAGACTGGGGTGACGATTGGCCCAATAACTCCACCCGCAAGATTTGCCGGAGTTCCTCCTCAACGGAAACACCATGCCACCTGGCGCGAGTCTCCAAAGCTTGGACTACTTCCTCTTCGATATTTTGAACAATCAATTGCGCCATAGATCGGCCTTTGCCTTTACTGATAGCGTTCCCGCTTCGCCTTGCCAACAGCGTTTGGAATAGATTGACGTCGACCCGCAGAACTGAAAGACGTAACATCCTGAAATGGAGGTCGATAAAGCAAAATCTGACTCCCAAATGTCCAACGCATGGATGCGAACTCGAATGCGGACTTCCCGGCCAGGCTGGTAGCCGTTACATTCCAACCCGTGGCGAGGCTCGAACACCTGCCACCGCTAAATTCGAACCTTATTAGAAAGAATGCTCGATGGGGATACCATCCTGGTCCCGTATTAGCCGCTGAGTGCCGACGTCGAGCGGGAGAATGAGCCAAAGAATGCCCCCTCTGCAGTCCCATCTTGCTGATGCCGTCTCCTTGATTCAGGACCGGATTCCCGCTCTTCCCAAACTGGCTATAGTGCTCGGAAGTGGCTTCGGGAATCTGGCCGATCGCCTCACGGACGCCCATTCCATCCCCTACTCTGATTTGCCGGGCTGGCCGATTGGTAAGGTCCCAGGCCATGCCGGAAAATTGGCCGTCGGGCGGCTCGGTTCAGTTCCCGTCATTTTACTTTGTGGTCGAGCCCACTACTACGAGGGTTTTTCCTTGGAGGAAGTTACGTTTCCCATTCGTGTCCTGGCCGAGCTGGGCGTCGAAACGCTGCTCCTGACCAATGCCGCAGGAGGGATAGCCGATCGCATGCGTCCCGGCGATTTCATGGTCATCCAAGACCATATAAATTTCATGGGTGAGAATCCCCTGCGCGGAACTTGGGGAGTCCCACCAAAGGGCTTCGTCGATATGACAACGGCCTACGATATCACCCTTCAAGAACAACTCTTGGATGCGGGAAAGGAAGCCCAGATCCCGCTTCATCGTGGTGTCTATCTCTCCGTAAGTGGGCCGAGTTTCGAGACTCCGGCAGAGATCCGCGCCTTTCGGATCCTGGGAGCCTCAGCCGTCGGAATGAGTTCGGTGCCAGAGACCATTGTGGCCCGGCAATGCGGCCTTCGAGTGGCCGGTTTAAGCTGCATCACGAACGTAGCGGCAGGGTTGGGAGGTAAGGACCAGAAAGTGAATCACGAAGAGGTCCTTGATGTGGGTCAGCAAGTCGCAGACTCGGCCGAGAAATTGGTCGAGGGTTTCGTGCGTCGTTGGTCGGATAGTACCTGAACCTTCGGTCATGTTCCCAGTGGGACAGCCTGGGACGCTTTGACACAAGCTTCTCATTGCAATCCGCCCGGAGAGTCACACGTTCGCGTTAAACCAGCGAAAAAGGGGCCGAAATCTGTCCGTACGCGTGCGGCACCCTTCCTGCGGTCAAGTTTGCGATGAACTCAGAGAAACTCACAGTCAAGGCACAGGAAGCCTTGGCGTCCGCCCAGGAGTTGGCGCAGGAACGCTCGCACCAGCAATTGGACGGCGAACATCTCCTCGTCGCCCTCATGAAGCAGGACGAGAGCCTGATTCCCGACCTTCTGCAGCGGCTCGGAGCCAATACCTCCGCCCTGGCCACCGAACTGGAGACTGAACTTAACCGACGAGCCAAGGTCGCCGGAGGAGGACAGCCGTATGCGTCATCGGATCTCCAAGCAGTGCTTGCCGCCGCCGGCTCGGAAGCCAAGAAGCTCAAGGACGATTTTATCTCCACCGAACATCTCTTGCTTGGTCTGGTGGATAAAGGGGGCGATTCTCTGCGAAAACTGCTCGCCAAAAACGGCGTCAAACGGGACGCCATACTTAAGACCCTGGTCGAACTCCGGGGGCATCAACGAGTGACCGACCAAACGCCCGAAGGCAAATTTCAAGCCCTGGAAAAGTACGGACGTGATCTAACGGTCCTCGCACGCCAAGGCAAGATAGATCCTGTCATTGGACGCGATGATGAGATTCGCCGCGTCATGCAGGTCCTCACCCGCCGCACCAAGAACAACCCCGTTCTCATTGGCGAACCGGGCGTGGGCAAAACCGCCATCGTCGAAGGGCTCGCGCGCCGCATTGTTAACGGTGACGTACCGGAATCCCTCAAAAACAAGCGCGTCATCGCCATGGACCTGGGAGCGATGATCGCCGGCGCCAAGTATCGGGGTGAGTTCGAAGATCGCCTCAAAGCCTTTCTTAAGGAAGTCACGTCCAGCGAGGGCCAGATCGTCCTGTTCATCGACGAACTGCACACCATCGTCGGCGCTGGCAAAGCCGAGGGTGCGGCAGATGCCGCCAATATGCTTAAGCCGCAACTGGCCCGCGGCGAACTGCGTTGTATTGGGGCCACAACCCTGGACGAGTATCGCAAATATATCGAGAAGGATCCCGCGCTGGAAAGGCGCTTTCAACCCGTCCTGGTCGCGGAGCCGAGCGTCGAAAGCACCATTGCCATCTTGCGCGGGCTCAAGGAACGCTATGAAACCCACCATGGCGTCCGTATCCAGGACAGCGCGCTAATCGCGGCAGCCGTGCTTTCTCATCGTTATATCAGCGACCGGTTCCTACCCGATAAGGCGGTAGACCTGATCGATGAATCGGCTTCGCGCCTTAAAATGGAATTGGATTCCAAACCCACCGAAATCGACAAGCTCGATCGTCAGATCCTACAACTCGAGATCGAACGCACTTCCCTGGCCAAGGAAAAGGACTCCGCCAGTAAGGATCGGCTAAAACGCATCGAGTCGGATCTTGCCAATCTCAAGGAAGAATCCACCCGCCTCACGGCCCAGTGGCAGAATGAGAAGACGGCCATCAACGCCGTGAGCATCATCCAAATGCAGGTGGAACAGGCGAAAAACGAGTTGGATCAGGCCCGCCGCAAAGGCGATCTGCGCCGCGCGGCTGAGATCCAATACGGCCAATTGCCCGACCTGCAGGCCAAGCTCACTGAAGTGGAAAAACAATCCGCAGCGTCGCCCAATAAGAACGCCTTGCTGCGCCAGGAAGTCACCGAAGACGATATTGCGCGAGTGGTCTCCACTTGGACCGGCATCCCGGTGACTCGCATGCTGGAAGGTGAACGGGAAAAACTGGTTCAAATGGAGCAACGTCTAGGTAAGCGTGTGGTCGGACAAAAGGAAGCCATCGCGGCGGTGTCCAACGCAGTCCGCCGGGCTCGTTCGGGATTGCAGGATCCGAATCGTCCCATTGGCTCTTTCATTTTCCTCGGCCCCACGGGCGTCGGCAAAACCGAGCTGGCCCGGGCCTTGGCGGAGTTCATGTTCGACGACGAAAGCGCCCTCGTGCGCATCGACATGTCCGAATACATGGAGAAACACACGGTGTCCCGGCTCGTCGGAGCGCCTCCTGGTTATGTCGGGTATGAAGAAGGCGGCCAACTTAGCGAGGCCGTGCGCCGCAAGCCCTATTCCGTGGTGCTGTTCGACGAAATCGAGAAGGCCCATCACGACGTGTTCAATGTCTTGTTGCAGGTACTGGACGACGGACGCCTCACGGATGGCCAGGGCCGCACTGTGGACTTCAAGAACACGGTCATCATCATGACGTCCAATATCGGTTCCCCCATCATTCAGGAGTATTTCCTTGATGGCCGAAATACCATCGGCGCCCGCCAGGCAATGGAGGACAAGGTCATGGGTGAACTCAAGAACCACTTCCGGCCAGAGTTCCTGAACCGCGTCGATGACGTCATCGTCTTCGGCAGCTTGGACGACGAGGACCTGGGACGGATCGTGGACCTCCAACTTCAACGGGTGGTCCAACGGTTGCAAGGACAGCAGATCGGCATCGAAGTCGAACCCGCCGCCCGGAAACTCATTGCCGAGGAGGGCTACGATCCGCAATTCGGCGCTCGCCCGCTCAAACGGGCGATCCAGGACAAACTACTCAATCCGCTGGCCACGCAAATACTCACCGGCAAGTTCAAACCCGGCGACACGATTATTGCCACCGTCGGCAAAGGCGAGGAACTCGAGTTTAGGACGAAGTAATCGAACTCGTCGCCCTACGGGTCCTGAGAATCAGGCCCGCAGGGCGGCTAATCGTTCGGCCAGTGTCGGGTGCGAATAGTGGAAAAAACTGTAGGTCGGATGCGGCGTGGGATTCGCCAGGTTCTTTTCACTGAGCTTTTTAAGGGCACCCACTAGTGGTGCCGCTGAACCGACGATGGTCTTGGCGAACGCATCCGCCTCGTATTCAAAACGACGGGACCACCAGTGCGAGAACGGCGATAACCAGAAAGTCGCCGCACCGCTGACCATGGTGACGATCAAAAGAGCCGGAGCCACACTTTGGAGGGCCGGAAACCCGAAGGCCTGCAAGAACACGGTGCTCCGCGCTAAGAAACCAATGACGGCCAAACCGACCAGCGTCGAAGCAGCCCCTGCAATCAGCATTTTCACGATGTGCCCCTTCTTGTAGTGCCCGATTTCATGGGCCAGCACGGCTTCCAATTCCTCCGTGGTGAGTTGATTCACCAACGTGTCATAGAGGACGATTTTGCGGAATCGTCCGAAGCCGGTAAAAAAGGCATTCGAGTGACGAGAACGCTTGCTTCCGTCCATCACCAGAATCGTCTGGGCAGAAAATCCGGTGGTCGTTCCCAAGGCTAGCAAGCGATCCCGAAGTGCCCCTTCCGGTAGCGGAGTTAGCTTATTAAATAGTGGAAGAATGAACCGGGGAGCCAAGGCCACCATGATCAATTGGAAAGCCATGATGACCACCCATGCCCAAGCCCACCAATAGTCGCCCACCCAACCCACCAATTTAAGGATCAGCCAGAGCAACGGAAAACCCAGCGCAATGCCCAGCACCGCGCCCTTGATTCGATCCGCCAGCCAAACGCCCATGGTGGTTGTATTGAATCCAAACCGGGCCTCCAGTTTGAAGGTCCGCCACCACTCCAGGGGGATGGACGGGATCGACACGAGGAACCCGATGAGGATCAACCAGATCGTAAGGATCATGGGAGAGTCATTCCAGCGGCCGGTAAGCAGTCGCAAGGTAAACGGGAGCAGCCCGGAGAACAGAAATACCCCTGACACCAAAAGGTCCCAAATCTGTTCCAACGAATCGGCCCTCAAACGAGCGACGGAATAATCCACGGATTTGGCGTGGGTGGCGGCATCGACTGTATCCCGCAATTCCTCCGGAATACTGCCCGATTTGGCGCGAACATGGGCCGAATTGAGGAAGTTGAGCCAGCATTCCACTCCGGTGTGAAGCAGGAGAAGAGCGCCGATTGAAAACTGGATGAATTCCGGTGACATGTGGTTCGTCGCAACGACGTTAACAATAATTCCAGTGTTTGTCTGTAGAGAGACCGAAAAGCGCAAAAATTGATACGTATCCGTACTATTTTTCAGTCACATTGATCCGAATGAAAGCCCTCTTCACCACGTTGATTGCCGCCGCCCTGGTAGCCGGCGGTTGGTTTGCCTGGCAAAAGCGCGCAGCCAATCAGGCGCCCGTCCAGGAATCTCACGCCAACATCGCAGCCGTGGAAACCCGTAGCATCAAGTTTGCAGTCAACGCTGCTGGCGACATCGGTCCCGCCGAGCAGGTCAGCGTCCGTCCCGAAGTCAATGGCAAGATTGAGATGATGACAGTGGACGTTGGCGATTCCGTCAAAAGCAACTCGATCCTCTTCAAGCTGGAAGACACTTTGCTTCAAACCCAGAAACAGCAGGACGAGAAGAACGTGGAGCGTTCCAAACTGGAACTGGAACAGGCGGAACGGGATTACGTGCGCTCTCAAAAGCTCTGGGACGAAAAGCTGATATCCTTGGAAGTGTTCGAAGATACCCGGACCAAATTCGATTTGGCCAAGAACGATATCGCCCGTTCCCAAAAGGTGCTCGATTTGGACCTCGAACAGCTGAAGAAGACCATCGTTCGAGCACCTTTTGATTGCACGATTCTTACCCGTCCCATTTCCGTGGGTCAGGCCGTCAGCGGTTCGGGTGGCTATAACGCAGGAACTGAAGTTCTTACCATCGCCAATTTGAATGACCTGATCATCAGCGCCCACGTCAATCAGGCCGACATCACCCGCCTGAAGCTCGCCCAGGAAGTGGATGTCACCGTGGAGGCGGTCGCCGGTCTGTCTATCAAAGGCCGCGTGCAACGGATCGCGCCGCAATCGACGGTGAAGAACAACATTCGCGGCTTTGAAGTCCGTATCCTCCTCAAGGACGTTAATCGCCAAGTGCGGCCTGGTATGACGGCCAACATCGTGATTCCCGTGGAAAGCGCCGACAACGTACTTGCCGCTCCGTTGGCCGCCATCTTCACCGAGACCAATCCCGATACCCGGCAAATCGAACGCTTCGCCTTCGTCAGGAAGGATGGAGAATGGGAACGTCGTAAGATCGAAATCGGTGTGAGCGACTATTCGTACGTGGAAGTAACCAAGGGGCTTCAGAGTGGTGATGAAATCTCGTTGGAAGATAAGTCCAAGGTCGCCAAGTCAGCCAATGGGCCAGCCTTGGCCAGTAATGGCAAACCTCCGGGAATTCCCGCTGCTGGCGGAAGCAACTCGCTCAAACCAGCCACTTCCCGGCCGGCCACTTCTCCCACCCGCTGATCGGCTCAATCCCGGCCTGACTGGACTATGGCGTTATTGGAACTACGCAACGTCAGCAAAATCTACCATCTGGGCGGAGAAGAAATCCGCGCGTTGGACGATGTGTCGCTGGATATCGATCGCGGACAGTTTGTCTCCATTATCGGCCCCTCCGGCAGCGGTAAGTCGACGTTGATGCATATCCTCGGTTGCTTGGATTCACCGTCCAAGGGGAGCGTCGTTTTGGACGGCAACGAAATCGGCAGTTCCAGCCAGCGAGAACTCGCCCGTATCCGGAATCGGACCATTGGGTTCGTGTTCCAATTCTTCAATTTGCTGCCCAAGCTAAACGTGGTGCAAAACGTGGAGTTGCCCATGATCTACGCCGGAATTGGTGGCAGACAGCGGCGGGAACGAGCCCTGCAGGCACTCGAACTGGTGGAATTGGGCCACCGCCTGAAGAATCGCCCCAGCCAGTTGTCGGGCGGACAGCAGCAACGGGTGGCGATCGCCCGCGCCTTGGTGAACGATCCCAAGATCATCCTGGCCGACGAGCCCACCGGCAACCTCGATACCCACACGGGCGAACTGATCCTGGCGCTCTTCCGCCGGTTATCGCAAGAAGGGCGCACCGTGATTCTGGTGACGCATAATCCAGAAATCGCGGCTGTTACACCCGGAAAGATCGAGATTCGCAACGGCAAAGTGGCGACCAATCTGGACGCGAAGTTGGCCGGATTGGACCGGACACCCAAGGTGTCGGCCGCCGCACATTAGTTTTCGGGATTCCTCGGGATGTCTTTCTACAACGCCATCATTGTCGGCCTTAAGGAGATTTGGGCGCACAAGTTTAGGAGCGCGCTCACGATGCTCGGCATTATTCTCGGCGTCTCTTCCTTGGTGGCCATGAGTGCGATGGTCCAGGGACTGGAAAACGGTCTCCGGGAATCGTTGGTCGCCGTGGGTGGCCTCCAAAAGATCCGCATCGAAGCCCAACCCGTGCCCGTTGAACAACGACACCTGCGAGACTTCGCGCCCGGGATTACCCTCAGCGACGTCTATGCCATCCAGCAAAGCTGCCCGGATATCGGAGCCGTCTCGCCGGACATGCGGATGGAGCGGAATCCGACCCTCTCCGCGAACGGGCGTACCTATCGCACCTGGATGACCTCGGGAATCTGGCCCATCCAACTGGAACTAATGGAGCATCACGTCCAATACGGCCGCATGTTCAACTCGCTCGATGACGAGCTGGCGCGGAACGTTTGCGTCATTGGGACGGAAGTGAGGAACGAACTCTTTGGCAAGCCGTCCGACACCGAGCCCGAGATTATTCCCATTGGTAAAACCATGTCGATCAACGGTGTTCCGTTCACGATCATCGGCATGTTTGAGCACTATGAGAGCGAGATCGACCGGCGAAAACGCGAAGTGGATACGGCCGAGAAAGCGGCGGCCATTGCACAAGGTGGCCCAACCACCAACACGCCCGTGAAAGTGAATCGTCGCCGCGGATATAATCGCCGCAACGGTGGCTTCGCTTTTTGGATTAAGAACAACACGGTCTATATGCCGTTGAACACGATGTGGCTCAAGTTGAAGGCTGGCAATACGAACAGCTCTTCCGCTCCGGTCCTCGCGAGCCTGGAGGTGAAAATCAAGGATATCTCCAACTTCGAACGCGCCCTGACCCAGTTGCGAAATGTCATGTTGGTGCGGCATCGGGGGATCGAGGATTTCAATATGCGCACCCAGGAGGAATGGGCCGAACAGATTCAACGCTCGGTGAAGAACGCCCGCATGAGCGGTGGCTTCATCGCGGCAATCGGGCTCTTCGTGGGCGGCATCGGCATCATGAACATCATGCTGGCCAGCATCAGCGAGCGGGTGCGGGAAATCGGCATCCGTAAGGCGGTAGGGGCCGCCGGACTTGATATTTTTACGCAGATCATCGTTGAGAGCCTCGTCATCGCGTTGTTGGGTGGAGCACTGGGCCTGGTTTTCTCCCAGGTGGTCGTCTGGGGAATCTCCTATGCCACGCCCACCGACAATCCACCCATCATCACCTTCGGCGCCATGGCCTTCGCCTTCGCCTTCAGCGCGGTGGTGGGCATTTTTGCCGGCCTGATTCCCGCCTTGAAGGCCTCGCGGATGCACGTCATCCAGGCCCTGCGTTACGATTAACCGGACGCCCGATCGATGAATTTATATAATACCATCCTCATCGGCCTGAAGGAAATCTGGGCTCATAAGTTCAGGTCGGTCCTGACCATGTTCGGCATCGTCCTCGGGGTCGCTTCCCTGGTGGGCATGAGCGCCATTATCAAGGGCATGGAAAATGGGATGAAGGAAGCCATGGTCGCCGCGGGCGGCGCAGACAAGGTTCTCTTGCAGGTCCAGGAAGTTCCCTCTTATCAGGACCAACTGGCAGACCAGGCCCCCGGCCGGACCATCGGTGACGCGCTGGCCCTCAAGAAAAGCGCCCCGCTGCTCCGCGTCGTTTCTCCGGAAATGGCAATTGAGGACGTCACGCTTTCCCGCGGTCCCAAAGCGGTCAACCCCGAGGAGTGCGTGGGAGCCTGGCCCGCAGTACTCGACATGAATTTGCATACCGTCGAATACGGCCGGTTCTTCACCGCCTTGGACGAGGAACGGGCCAATCCGGTATGTGTCATCGGCACCGGTATTCGGGACGCCTTGTTCGGCTCGCCTGAAGACTTAGGCTACGAAATCAATCCCGTCGGCCAGACGCTGCAGATCAACCGGCAAACGTTCACCATCGTCGGCATGTTTACCAAATACATGGGCGAAGCGGAACGAAAGGAAGTGGAACTTCGCAAACAGGGTAAGCTGGCGGTCGACAAAAGCGGACCGAAACGCAGCAAAGGTTGGGGGCGAAAAGGCGGCTGGGCCTTCTGGTCCAAGAATATGACCATTTATATCCCGCTCAATACGGCCTGGGTCCGCTTCCGGGCGGCGGGCGACCTGAATGGTGTTCCCGATCCCCGATTGACCGACATCGATATCAAGGTGGCCAATATCGAAATGCTGGAACCCGCGATCCAGCAGGCCAAAAACGTCCTGCTTATCACGCATCGCGGCATCGAAGATTTTACCTTTCAGACCCAGGAAAACCAGATCGAGAGCATCAATAAGCAAATCAAGAATGCCCGGATCAGTGGCGGAATTATTGCCGGTATCAGCCTCCTGGTCGGCGGCATCGGCATCATGAACATCATGCTGGCCAGCATCAACGAGCGCATCCGGGAGATTGGCACCTGCAAGGCGCTGGGTGCGACCGGCTTCAGCATCTTTATCCAGATCGTCGTGGAAAGCGTCGTGCTGTCGGTATTGGGCTCCCTCGCTGGCGTCGCCGCTTCGGGAGGCTTGGTCGACTTCCTAACGGTGCTCTCACCCACGGCGAACTCGCCGGTGATTACCATCCAGGCTGAAATCGTGGCCGTGCTGTTCAGCGCCGCCGTCGGTGTCATAGCCGGGTTCTTCCCGGCGATCAAAGCGGCAAGTTTGAATCCGATTGAAGCGTTGCGGTACGAGTAATATAGATAACTTCGCTTCGGCTGAAAAACAACGACCTTCAGCGCTTGGGAATGAACTAAACCTATACCGATGCCTATTGATCAATCGGTATCTTATAAAAACAAACCCAGCTCCCTGACTTTGAGCCCATCTCCACGCGCTTCCGGATGAACCATTCGACGTGGCCATCCTCGAAGGTGAAATTGCCGCCCGTGGGCGCTCCGGCTGAGCCCCGGTGAATGGACGTCGGATAGGTCTTTTTGGCGGTATCATCCCGCACTGTCCAAGTCAGGTTGCCGGTGTTGGCCTTCGGATCCCAAGTCCCCAGCGCCTGGAACCGGTCCACCAGCACGGGTGCATTTTTGAACTCCATCCCCAGCTTCTTGCGATAGTGCCACGTCCCTAGGCCATTGGAATCGTAGGGCCAGGCGTTGCCGTTCTGTTTGTCCTTCGCGGCGTCATGTCCAGGCAGATAAAAATATCCGGTAAGAACGTCGGAGGTCGCGGAAAGATCCCAGAGGTCAGCCGCCCGATGCCATTCGTCCGTGGGACAAAAAAGGACATTGTTGGCCGCCTTCTTGACGTTGGTACGAGCGCTCTTGATGAGGTAGTTCGACCAGAAATTCTTCATGGTCGCCCCCATCCAGCTCAGGTCGGCACCTTCGGAATTGTCCGGGAAGTAATCCTGATTATCCCCGGCATACATGTTGACGGCGATGCCCCATTGCTTGCCGTTGCTGGTGCAAAGCGTCTTCTGCCCCTTGGCTTTGGCATTGGCCAAAGCTGGGAGAAGCATGCCCGCGAGGATCGCGATAATCGCAATGACCACGAGCAATTCGATCAGGGTGAAACCACGCCCATTAAGCGAGGCCCGTTGGCGGGAGGTTATGGGACTCATATCACGGGAAGTCTTGAAAGATCTTCCCGTGCATAGAGCTTTCGCCCGCTGGCGTCAATCCATGGCTGCCACGGCAGCCACTTTTTTCAATACTTTGCTACCGAAGAATCAATTTCGTCACTCCAGGCGGAAATGCCGCCCTTGACGCTCTTGACGTACTTGAAGCCTTGCTGACGCAAGAACTCCAGGGCCTTCATCGAGCGTTTGCCCGATTTGCAGTGGAGATAAATCTGCTGGTTCGGGTCTAGTTCCGTGAAACGTTGCGGCAGGGTGCCCAAGGGAATCAGCACTGTGCCAGCGACTCGGGCGATTTCGTATTCGTCCGGGTCCCGTACGTCCACAACCCTGATTCCGAGCTTCGGATCGCCCAAGGCTTTCTTCATATCCTGGACCGTGACCTCGTCCGGATTCTGGCCGGGGTTCAACGGTTCGGGCTGGATTCCGCAGAAAACCTCATAATCAATGAGTTCCTTGATCGAAGGCTGGTCGCCGCAGAGCGGACACTTCGGATCGCGGCGCAACTTCAGTTCCCGGAACTTCATGTCGAGCGCATTGAACAGCAGGAGCCGTCCAATCAGGGAGGTCCCCTTACCCAACGCCAGCTTCAGGATTTCCGTCGCCTGGATGCAGCCGACGATACCCGGCAAGACGCCCAACACACCACCCTCGGCACAACTCGGAACCATACCCGGCGGCGGAGGTTCGGGATAAAGGCAGCGATAGCACGGCCCTCCGAGATGAGGCGCAAAGACGCTGGCCTGGCCCTCAAAGCGGAAGATGGAGCCATAGACGTTCGGCTTCTTGAGCAAGACGCACGCGTCATTGGTTAGATACCGCGTCGGGAAATTGTCCGTGCCGTCCACGACGATGTCGTACGGGCGGATCAAATCCATCGCGTTTTCGGCGCTGATGCGGACCTTGTGCAACTCCACTTCGACGTTGGGATTCAACGCCTGGATGCTCGCCTTGGCGGAGTCCGCCTTGGAGACGCCCACGTCGGCATCGGCGTGAAGGATCTGGCGCTGCAGGTTCGAGTAATCGACGGTGTCGAAGTCCACAATACCCATCTTGCCGATACCGGCGGCAGCCAGATACATGGCGATCGGGGAGCCCAATCCACCTGCACCGATGCAGAGGACGGACGTGTTCCTGATCTTGCGCTGACCGGCCATCCCGACTTCCGGGAGAATCAAATGCCGCGAATACCGACGGATTTCCTCGTTTGTGAGTTCCTTCATACCTCGAAAGGGAAGCGAGACTAGAGCCCAACCGGCCTCGGGCAAAAGGAAAGTTTAACGCTGTTCGCGACTTACTCCATCAACTCCGAGATTTTGGGCCACAGCGCCCGCAAATCCTCGTCGGCCAATCCCATGCGTCGAATCGCGGAGGGATCGCCCATGGTTAGGGCATCGCGGAACCACCCCCAAGCTTCATCCAAACGTTCCATTTGGGCGGCGTAACACGACAAGTTAAACCGTACGAGGGGTGCCTCAGGAAACCGTGCGGCGGCAGGCAAGAGGGCTTGGTATGCCTGGGCGAGACTGCCTGAAGGGCGGCGGCGCGAGGCGTAGGCCCGATTTAGCCAGCCTTCGAGTTTCTCGGGATAAAGGGCCACCAATTCACACGCCACGCCATAGGCGGCATCCCACAGTTTTTGGTCAGCGAAGGCTTGCCAATGCAGCGTCAGGATCGACGGATGGGTCATCAGAGCCGCCGGGATCTGGGTCAGCTCACGCAACGCCTCCTGGGGCAATCCCAGCATAAGCCACCCCTCAGCGGCAGAGGCGTATGTCGATGCGGGATGCTTCAACTCCATGACCGGATCAAAGGTACCCGATCTCTCCAAAAAAAGAAAATCCCAAGTTCAGTCCTCGAAAACGAACTCGTTGGAGGCGAGCAAAACCTGGGCAAGCTTGGACCACGCGTCCAATGGACGATCCACGTGGTCCGCATCGCGGAAATCACGCGAGGCGCTCCATGATTGAGATTCCGACGCAGTGCCGGCGCTCAATCCGATCTCAGGCGCCCATTCAAAGGAGTCCGTGTTGTCACTGGTCACGCAGTCCACGATGAAATCCAGGATTTCGCCCCGCTGCACATTAATGGCGCTGAGCTTGGTCGAGACCTTGTCATGGTGAACGGTCCACTCTCCCAGTTTTCCTTGCCGACTGGAGACCACCCTGCCCCGCACACCATCGCCCGCTTCGCCCGGATGATTCAGCTCGCCTTTGATCTTGAGGGTCCCATCGACTGGGGACTTCCATCGCCGTACCACCGCCGTAGCCGGAGTCCGGCCCGGATGCCCGGCTTTGGCGGACAGCGAGGCATAGCCGCGATCCCCCGTTGCCGGAAAGGTCGCTGCATCCTGCCATTGTTTTTCGTGGAAATAGGCCAACGGTAAGAAATCGACGATCTTGCCAGCGGTTTCGTCGTATTTAGCAGTGCCATAGCTCCACGCAGAAGTCGGTGGGACGAAAGGATCACGCGCCCGTTCGCGCGCCAAGAATTCGCGACTGGCTTTCAGTTCCTCCGGCGTCGCGGGACGTTGAAGCGCGGTGCGGTATAGGGCCTGGATCGCTTTCATTTCCCCGCCAGGGGTCATTTCTACGGTGTCCCCAAAATGACGGGCACTCGTCACGGCGAAGGGACCGTTCATCAGGAACAGCGCCTGTTGCGGCACCGTCGTCTGGAACCGCATGGGCGAGGTCGCGTCCGGACTCGCAAAGTCAAAGGATCGCAGGACGCCGGGAAGATTCTGTCGATCCACCAAACCATAGAGAGTACGGCGCTGGCTTAATTTATCCTCGAACATGCTTACGCCCCGGCCGCCCATGGTGGTATTGAGTTGTCCACTGACATAGAGCACGGAGTCACGAACGGCTTCGAAGTCCAGCCGCTTGCGGTTCATGCGCCAGAGTAACTGATTTTGCGGGTCGACTTTTTCCGCGGCGGCAACTGCCGCTTCCGACACACCCACGGCCTCGGGATCGCTCGTCTGGCGGTAGGTGCTGGAAAGCAGTATATAACGATGAAGGGACTTGATGGACCAGTCGTGGTCCATAAACCAGACGGCCAGATGGTCCAGCAACGCTGGATTCTGCGGGGGTTCGCTACGTAATCCAAAATCGCTTGGGGTCCGGACGAGCGGTGAACCGATGTGATGCAGCCAGACCCGGTTTACGAAGACCCGCGCCGTGAGGGGGTTGTTTCTGTCGGCAATCGACTGTGCCAGTTCCATACGGCCACTACCCTTTTTGAAGGGCTTCCGTTCGGGACCAGCCAGGATGCCAAGAAACTGCCGCGGAACCGTCGGGCCATGATTGCCCGGGTTGCCACGCTTGAACACGACCGGCTCGATGGGCTGGGCTTTGTCAGCCATCGACATCGCCCTTAGAGGTGCGCCTTGATGATTGGCATCCAACTCTTCCAAAGAACGCTTGAGGCTGCGGATCTTCTGGCCGGTGGGCGTATCAAAGAAGCGATCAATGTCCTTCATGGCGACGTTCACCGGCGAATCGTCGGCATAGAGAATCTTGCGCAGGCCTTCCTGGTCAGCGTCAGCGAGCGCCGTAGGCGCTGGTTTCCCGGCCGCCGTGGCCTCATCGCCCAGTTTCTTCCAAGCCTTGTCAGCGTCCAAAATGGCCTTGGCGTATAGTTCCGCCAGTTCCTTGACGTTGGCGGGTGGGTGTTCCTTGATGGACTTAAGAATGGCCGCGTTGGCCGGAGGTTGCTTCGCCGCCTTGCTTAGAGTTTCCGGCAGGGAGGCGGCGCGGACCGCGAAGTCGGTGTTGGTATTTGCCGCCAAGGCAAACCATGGTTGAAAAACGGGATGACTCGTGCCCCGCCACTGTTCCAATCGATCCCGCCACGCGGCAACCAAGCCTGGATCCAGGCTCCGCGTGCGAGCCAGGCCCTCCAAATTAGTCCAGTCCAGCGACAATGCTTCCTGGGCGGTTTGCAGATAATCCCCCACGTGCTCGCGAAGTTTCTTCAACACCTCTGCCGTGCGTTCGGTTCGGAAATCATTCA
>DATJII010000128.1:0-7547 GCA_035493435.1 Candidatus Limnocylindria bacterium
CAGGCGTCAATCGGGTTTTGAGGTTGGCGTAGTCAACAACCACCCAAAAAATCCGGACAGCGCCAAGGTGGGCACGGTGAATATTGAAATAGAAGAAACATCTTGACGAAGGTTTTGCAACCCCTAGCCCCGCGGCCAAGGAGTGCATAACTGTCGCCATGGTGGCAGTTACGAATGAAATCAATTGAAATCAAAACCCGGAAATTCCATGTCCAACAGGTATCACAATTCTTTGTTTTCAATCCTCGTTTGGTTGGCCATTGGAATATTCTCAGTACTTGGGCAGGAGGCAGATCCTAATCCCAACAGCGGGCCTCAAAACACCAGCATCAAAGTTGGACGCAGGATAAAATCGCCAAGTTCGCCATCGCAGCGATCACCTGGAGATACGTTGTCCAAACACGGCAAGTTCGTAATAGACTCGCTCGGACCCGATTCCAGAGTATGGATAGCCTCTGGCAAATCCGAGCCGAATCGTCAGCCAGCCGACGGCTATGGAGTCTCTCCGAATCACCCACGCCGCATCGTGGAACTCGCTACAGGACTGAACTATTGGGACGGGGCATCTTGGACTCCAAGCGATCCTTCGTTTACCGAGGAGTCCGAAGGATTCGCCGCCATGCATATCCAGCACCCTGTGTTCCTTAAGGGCAATCTCAACCAAAAGGGCGCAGTGTCGCTCAGGACCCCGGACGGAATTCACCTCAAGTCCACACCTGTTGCACTGGGGCTTTACGATGCGGCATCGGGGCAGTCGTTGCTGTTGGCAAAACTGCAGGATTGCTCGGGAATGCTTGTATCAAGCAACAAGATCATTTTTCCCGACGCCTTCGTTCACGAGGGAATTCGTGCCGATGTAGTATATACCACGTCCCTCGCGTCATTCGATCAAGACGTGGTCCTGCGGACCCCAATTGTTCCCGAAGACTACGGATTTCCAAGCAATACGACGCGAATTCAAATATTCACGGAATTCTACGGGGAACCAACGCCAGAAAAAATCAGAAGACCGTTGCGAATCCAGAACTCCGAGGAGATCCGTAGACAACTGAAGGAACCCGATTTGGTTGACGAAGTGCTGGGGTTTGGCCAGTTTGCGCTCTACACTGGAAATGCTTCATATATTGCAGGCCAAGCCAATGATAGCGAGAAAGCGGTGCCGGTGGCTAAGGAATTCATCCGGGTCGAAGGGGGCAGATCATTTTTGATTGAATCGGTGGAATACCCGGCGGTTAGCGATAAACTAGCGAGATTGCCACGAGACAAGGCTGGCGCGGGTGGAACCGAAAGGAGATCTCCCACCTCAAATATCAAGTCGTTGTTGGCCGCCCTGCCACCTCCCAACGGTACGCCAATGAAGATCCTTGCCGCAATGGACCGTTCACAGCGGCGGGTAGACGGCCTGGGCCTCTCTCCGGGCCTCATAATCGACTATTCGGGCACAATCGGAGGCACCATCTCCTCCTCGACAAGTCTCCAGGGGGACACCACATACATTGTGGTCAATCCAGCGGTGTACAATGGCTCTTTGAGCATCGAAGGGGGCGCAGTACTTAAGTTTCCGGCGTCGACCGCGAACAATTCGGACGATGTCTCGCCATTCACCACGTATATCAGAATCAACGCGGGCTTCTCTGTAAAGGCGACAGCATACAGACCTGTCCTATTTACAGCGATAGATGATGATACAGTTGGAGATTCCGCCGGATATATCGACGTGAGCCCCGCGCCCAACCGGTACAGCGGCGCCCTATTCTCCATCCCCACGAATGGCGGCTCCCCGGTCCAGAAGTATTACGCCAACCCGGCTCTTTCCTTTGGCTACACCGCGACGTCGTTTTCCAACGTGCGTTTTGCGTATTGCCAGGAAGCCATCCGCTTTACCGGGGCAAGCACAGAAACGGTGACGGACAGCCAGCTTGTGCATTGCCTGCGAGGGTTGACAATCACGGGGTCCGGCAGCATTAGCGGCTCGATATCCGGTCCAAACTGGGCTTTCAACAACGTTCTCTTTGGCTCAATACCAGCACCCATCAATTTGAGCTGGAACGGGAGTGGCGCCACGCTGGGCTTGACACATTGCACCTTCGACCATGCCACGACACTGGCTACAGGGAGCCTGTCGTCCGCAGCCTGCTATTTCACCAATTGCGTGATTTCGAGTTGTTCCGCGTTGTCCAGCGGGACCGTCTCAATCGCGGGTTCATACAATGGATTCTATCAGAACGGAACAGGTACTTCGAGCTTCGGATCGACTGTCACCACCGAGACCGTGGCCCCATTTGAGGCCCAAACCTACTCTGGATCCGGCGAACCAAATCCCAGCACCGCTGAAGGCTGGTATTATCTGCGCCCCAATTCCCAATTTGTCGACGCGGGAACCACCAACATACCGGCTACGGTGCTGTCCACTATTAAGCGAAAGACGACTCATTCGCCTCTCTTCCTCTCAAAGAATATCGTAGCGGACACTTCGCTAACGCCGCTTTGCCCGAGGGATGAGGGGAAGCCAAATTTGGGATATCATTATGCACCAATTGATTATATATGCAATGGAGCGACAGTCAACAATTCGACCCTTCGGATCGCGGATGGGACCGTGCTTGCATTCAGTCTCCCTTTGGAGCCAGATGGAATACATAATTATTTACCTTTTTGGGGAATTCGACTGAATAATGGCGCGCGGTTAATGGTGGAGGGAACGCCCACCAATCGAGTGACGTTTGCCAGTCTAGACGCGGTTCAGGAAAATCCCATACTCGAATGGAACACCGATACACTTCCTTTCATCACGGTCTGGGGCTGGTATTTCCAAGGCAATTTGGTGCAGCCACTCCCGGAAATCGACCTGAACTTCTCCGATTTTCCTTCCCTTGCCGGAGAACGGCTCGCTATCGGGTTTTGGGGCGGCCCGGGCCTGACGCCCCCGACTTTCGACCTTGTGGGTAATATACGTATCAGGAACTGCAGCTTCCAGGGAGGGCTGTTCCTCTACAATTCCGCTGGGCCGGTCTCGCGGACAGTAGCCATCGAGAATTGCATTTTTGAGAGATGCCGGATCGCAATGCTCCAATTCTGCTATCATCAACCCGTAACGCCAGAACAGTCCTTCCGAGTCAGCAATTGTCTCTTCTATTACTCCAGCTTGAATCTGGCGCCGACCGGTGGAGCGGACTGGATCTTTTCCGACAACATTCTCGATCATAGCGGCTTCGTGCAAGGCAGCTCCCCCATACCAAACAGTCATCATAACGCTTATGTTGGAATGAATAATTATCTTGGGCCCGGTCTGGGGACTGGCGATCAAATTCTCGGATCCCTCGCATATGCCAGCGGAACACTTGGAAATTACTATCTTCCGGCGAGTTCCCCACAGTTATTAAATCGTGGATCTCGATTTGCGTCGGATGCCGGTCTGTTTCATTACACTTCGTTTGCCAGCAATCTGAAGGAGGGTGGCGAGGTCGTCAATGAGAGCGATGCGTTCTCCAAGACCGTCAATATCGGGCCCCATTATTTGTCGATGTCCGCCGGAGGCAAACCGGTTGATTCGGATTCTGACGGCATCGCGGACTATATTGAGGATGCAAATGGCGACGGAGTCTCTCAAACTACAGAGAGCTCATGGAACACGGCCAATTCCGGCCCCCTCGAGATTGTATATCCGGTCGCCGGAACACAGGTCCAGGGGATCATGTCGATTCGCGTCCGCCTGGGCGCCACGGCCACAAGCATCAAATCGCTGATTCCGTATGTAGATGGAAAACCAGCTTTCCGGGCAATTTCCCGTTCTAATCCAAGCCAATCCAGCACCGAAATTCAGATAGATACCCGGCGTCTTTCCCAGGGAGCGCATGCATTTGCGGTCCGTGCGGCTCTGCCGGATGCGTTGAGCGGCCAGTACACCTTCGAAGCGTCGTCACCATCGATGTTGCTTGTGGATAACGACTATCGGTATCCCAACCAACAAACGCTTTTTGGTTCTAAGGCCAACGCTAGGCTTGAAGTAGACGCTTCGTCCGGAAAGTACCAGATAACTTGGCTCCCGCCTGACCAGCCCACATGCACATGGCCACCCGGTTCGGGCACGTTTGATCTTGTCTCGACAGGCGATATCGCTGCAGGCATCGATACAAGCTTGAATATGCTGGATTTTGACAATAGATTCGGAGGTGGCCTGTATGCGTCACGGGAGATGTACGCGCTGTTGCAGGTGGGCTCTGACTTGGCTTCTCTTGGAACCCCTTCGTTGGTGCCAGTCGTCCCGCGGGACAAAGCCTTCCCAAGTACAGGGCGTTGGGTGGTGTCGTATGATGCGAATTGCGGCGACACGGAGCTGTTTGCAAATCCTATCGCCGATCCATTGGTTCCGGACGGTAACGGCTCGTACAGGAGGGCGTTGCATTATTTCGTCTTCGATAGCTGGGTGCACAACGGCCCCTTGTCGGGTGCGCCGACCTACGCAACCACTTCGCAGGATAACCCTACTGGAAAAGGCGGGCAAACTTACCCGAAGCGGGATCCTTTGTTGGATTCGGAAAAGGCGGCACTGGATGAAAAACTGCTTCTGTCGTATTTGGGACTGGATGACAGCCGGAACTATTATGGAAGAGGGCACGGATTTTCAACTAGGTTTGCAAACATCCAATGCGAGCCGTTCAAAGACGGCATCGATTCGAAACGGTTTAGGTTTGTGTTCATTGATGGATGCAACACATTTTCCTCAGACTTTTTGGGAGCGTTTGGCATGCAATCTTTCGAATTCGGCAGCGATATTGCTTTGAGTACGTACAACGCGAAGGGGGGCCGCCCTGGTGCCTATTTGACTTGGTCAAGTCAGGTGCCACTGTGCTACTTTCTTCTGACACCCGAAACGGATCCGACCACGGGTGCGTCATGCATTATCAAGGCTCATAGCTCCATTGCTAATTGGCATAATAATGTTCTCGCAAATTGGATCGTCAACCAGTTCTCTTTGTCGCATTCCATCGATTTGGCCAATGACACATTTAAAATTCCGATGTTGGCGGGTGAAGTCATCCGGGATCGTGCAAAAAATGTGTTGAGCGACATTAGCAAGATTCAGGTGCTGACTGACCATTCCGATGGGACCTCCTCCATGGATGGTTTTGATCCTCACCTTCAAATGAAACTAAGCGGGTACGGTCAATTACATTTCAATGAATACAATCATGGATCCGATTGGCCTTGACGGTAATTCGTGCGCGTGGTAGACGCACGGTGCCGTTTGTTGCCGATGATAAATACCAACGAATTAATACGCCTTGGGTTTGGCCTTGTTGCCGATTTTGCCCGTTTGGTGGATGATCGGCCAGACTGGGTACCGCGATCAACCAATGATTGTGACCGGGTGGTATTGGCTAGTAACCGAACGCCCTTCAGCGTTGCCTACCTTCCGAAGCATGGCAGTCACTACTGGGTTTCGGGAGGAATTGTTGAGGCGTTTGATTCACCTTGGTCGGTCCAGGCCTTGGATGATCCGGGTTTGTTGCCGAAGCTTGCGGGCGTTCCCACCCTTTCCTCAAACGAGGTGATGGAACTGGCAAATAGGACAATAGCCGGGCTGGCAAAAGTGGGAAATCCGATACTTGGTGTGGTTCCGATCGTCAAGGGACCGACGACACTGCCTGGCGGACAGATCATTCCTTACTATTCGATCGAATGGCCAGTGTCACGGGGAATTCAATACGGGCGCATTGCGGAAATTGAAATAGACGCGGCGAGACGGCGCATCAGCCACGTGTTCTTATTCGATGAAGGGTTTAAGGATCGTGCCTTCTTGGAAATAATTAGCAATCGAGTATACACGCCAGATCCACCGCCGCCGCCTGCGCCGGTTGTCAAGATCAATAGATCCACAAATCCACTGCCTGATGCTGGAGTGGTGCGCCAGTTGCTTGATGAGTTGCCAATATTCGGCAGCCGCGTCGGGATCGGGATTGACACCGCCCTCACGGAGAATTCCATCGACTGGGATCGCACCACGACCCTTAGGGTGGCCGATAGGTCTGGTGTGCAAATGCTGGCATTTGTTGGTTTTAAGAATGGTGGTGGTGCTTTCTGCCTGGAAGGACATCCTCTTTCATATTTGAGGGGCGATGCGCAGTATAACACCGCGCGACAAAGCTCTCTAGCGATTGGGCGGTCCATCGTTGACAAGGTGCGACCGAAAACCTGGGAAGAATGCGCGAAAGCGCTGGAGCAGCGACTTTGCCGGGAGTATGGCATTTCTATGTCGCGGTTCGAAATTTATAGGGCGAGGATAGTGGCGGACGACCCGGAATCGGCAAGATGCCTGGTGGAATGGCATTCTGATGCCGAGATTGCCGCCCAACAGGACGTCTCACCGCGTCCAATGGTTGCCGCGGAGTTTGATAGAAAGGACGGTTCCCTGAAACTGATCTCCTTCCGTGATCGTGCGTTGATTAATGGCGGACGTCGTTAGCACGGCGATTATTGAAATCAAAGATATCGGCTTGCATTCACCCCACCTGCCACCGGGCCAGCCGGGTTTCCAACGAGGGCGATCCTATCGGCGGGTTCATTAGATTCGGGAAATCGCGGCGCAGGGAATTGGCGGTCGCGACGGAGCCCCAGGCGGTGACGGTGAAGGTGTCCACGATCGTTTCGGCGGGCAATCCGAGTTCGACGGTCTTCCTCTCGAACCGCCGCCGAAGGGTGGATTTCCATGCAGTTAGATCGCCGGGGACATCCATATTATGCCGGCCGACCCAGGGGAGCCATTCACAGATCTGGCTCTGGTGGCACCAGCTTTCGGCGGCGATCAAGTCAAAGGCATCGCCCACGTCCACGACGAGGTCGCAGGCGTTGGCGCCGCTCATATAACCATCGTGGGTGTTCAGGATGACGGGGGTCTTGATCCACTTCGCTGGGGCGGTGTCGGAAGCCGGGTAATCGTCCAGGAATGCATGGGGCACATTGATCATGTACGCCACCCGGCGGACGGCTTCCGCGACACTGATGTGGTCGGGATGAACTCCGGCCAGGGTATCGATGGGCAGGGGTGGGCAGATAAGGTAATCGGGCTCAAAGGCGCGAATGGCCTGCCAGAGCGAGGCGAGCAAATCGGTGCTCAGGGTGCGGGCTTCGGCAAAGGGTTCGCCGTTGGGTCGGCGCAGTTCTTCCCAGGCGTAGCCTCCCAATTCCGCACTGGCCTGCTGTTCCCGACGCCGGGTGGCCGAGGTTTCGGCGCGGCTGCGAAAGTGGTGACCGCTCCGGCCATCCGTGCAGACAATGATCTTGCCGACGAAACGCTCGCCAAGTTGGCGGCGCCACAGTTCAAACGTACCTGCGGCGCAAAACTCGAAATCGTCGAAGTGGGCGTGGACGTGGAGGACTCGCATGGATGGCAAAACGATCCAGGCAATCGTTCGCCTGCAATCGGTCACCCAGCTTCACGGGCGTTGGCCTAGCTGGCAAGCTTGTCGCAACGGGCAGCCAATTCAAAATCGAGCTCGGTCAATCCGCCCTGGTCGTGCGTGGTAAGGGCCAAGGTTACCTTGTTC
>DATJII010000129.1:0-3034 GCA_035493435.1 Candidatus Limnocylindria bacterium
GGCACGTGTGATGACGAGAAACTCATAGCCGACCAACAATCGGGAGTTCTCGCAGCCTTCCGGTTCGTCAAAGTGTTGCTTCAGTCGGGTCTCGGTTCCAAGGAATTGGAATGGACCTTGATCACTCATGGTGCGCACCCGGTGACTGGAGACGAAGTCGTCAACCCTACCCATGCGGCGCTGGTGGGTTTCTTCGGTTCCATGACGAAGGAACAGCCAGGATGGAAAACCCGATGCCTTGATCTTGCCCCGGGCGAACCCTGGCCCGAACAAACCTCGTCAATGCCTGTGGCAGATCGAGCCGGAACGAGTTGGGCTTGGCGAAATCGACAGTGGTTCCGGGAGCGTCTGGTGCCCGCGCTGTTTGCCCCAGAGTGGCGGACCCCGTTGGATGACGGTCCGTTGAGGAAAGGTGGTACTTATGTTATTATCGGTGGCGCGGGTGGAGTGGGGACGGTTTGGACGGAATACTTGATTCGCCAATACCAGGCGCGAGTGATCTGGATTGGCCGCCGAGCCAAGACGCCGGAGATCCAACGTCAATTAGACGCGTTGGCTGCCTACGGTCCCGGACCGGAATACCTGTCGGCGGACGCAGCCAATCTGGCTTCCCTGCAGGGTGCCTACCGGGAGATTAAGATCCGTTACGGCTCCATCCACGGAGTGGTGCATTCGGCCATCGTGCTATCGGACCAGAGTGTCCGGCATATGACGGAAGAGCAGTTTGCTGCCAGTTTCTCCGCCAAGGCGGCGGTCAGTGTTCGTTTGGCCCAGGTTTTTGGAGGCGAACCGCTCGATTTCGTCCTTTTCTTCTCATCGATGATGAGCCAGGTGCGTCCCGCCGGTCAAAGTAATTATGTATCGGGCAGCCTGTTCAACGATGTGTTTGCCCGCCGCCTTTCCCGGGAGAAATCCTGCCGGGTCAAGGTGATGAATTGGGGTTATTGGGGCGGCGCCGGCGTGGTGGCGTCCGGGGTTTATCAAGACCGCATGGCCCGCGCAGGGCTGGGGTCAATAGAGCCCTCGGAAGCGATGGACGCGTTGCAGGAGCTACTGTCATCGCCGGTGGACCAGATGGCGTTGATTCGCATTCAAGAGCTCAAGGCAGCGGAACAAATGGGCCTGGGACAAGAGTGGATAGAGGTCTTGTCGCAGACGGGTACCGCGAATGTTGCGGCCATGCGATCACGGCTTCCTGACTTTGGACCACGAACGGCCGAAGTGCGAGCCGCACAAAATGAGTGCCGCAACCGTGCTCTCGATGATTGGTTTGCGCGACTTCTCTGGGCGCAAATCATGCATTTGGGCAACCTGCCCGCAGGCCAAGCCCCCAAGACCACCGTGCAACTGGCCGGTCTACTGGGTCTTGAGGCAGGTTATACCCGGTGGTTGGACGAGACCTTGAACGCCTGCTCCGCTCGCGGTTTTTGCCGTCGTGAAGGAAATGGCTGGGTGGTTCCCCAGGGGCAGTCGGTCGAGCCTGGCGCAGTGTGGGCGGCTTGGGAAGATGCCCGTGGGTTTTGGTTCCACAATACCAATACACAGGCCCAGGTGGTGCTGGCTGAAACGGCCTTGCGAGCACTGCCCGCGGTCCTGACGGGCAAGCGTCCGGCGACCGACGTCCTGTTCCCTGGCTCTTCCATGCGCCTGGTGGAGGGTATCTATAAAAACAATCTGGCCTCCGATTTCTTCAACGAAGCCCTCGCCGAGGTCGCGATGGCGAGTATCAAACAGCGCCTGGAACAAGATCCGGCCGCGCGGATTCGAATTCTGGAAATTGGTGCGGGCACGGGTGGGACAACTGCCACGGTATTGCGAAAGCTCAAGCCGCTTCGAGCGCACATTGAGGAGTATCGTTATACCGATCTTTCGAGCGCCTTTGCCCGTCACGCCCAGTCCACCTTTGGTGCCGAGAACCCCTTCCTCGTCTACCAGAACTTTGATGTCACGCGTCCGCTGGGGCTGCAGGGAATGCCCATCGGCGCGTTTGATCTGGTCATTGCGACCAATGTGTTGCACGCCACTCCCAACATCAGGACAGCCCTCCGCAATGCCAAGAGTGCTCTTCGTGCGAACGGCCTGTTGTTGGTCAATGAGTTCGTCGAGAACACGGTTTTCACCCATGTGACCTTCGGGTTGCTTGCCGGTTGGTGGCTTTACGAAGATGCCGCAGTGCGCCTCTCGGGAAGCCCTGGTTTGACTGCGGATAGCTGGCTCGCGGTGCTGCGCGATGAAGGGTACCGAAACGGCTTTTTGCCGCTGGGTGCGGGTCGCGATCTAGGGCAGCAGGTCATAGTCGCGCAGAGTAATGGTGTGATCCGCCAGGAACGGGCACTGCCCGCACAGAAACCTAAGAATGCTCCGCAGGAAATACCCCGCAAAGTGCCTCCCGTCCGTCCTCCGGCACGAGTGATTACCCAGACGTCGCCGGACGATGTCGGAACCGAGGATTTCGTCCGGGACACATTGGTGGCAAAACTGGGTGAATCGCTCAAGATTCAGATGGATCAGATCGACTACGAAATTCCGTTTGCGGAGTTTGGCGTCGATTCGATTACGGGCGTCCGGTTCGTCGAGGCCCTGAATACAGCATTGGGCATCGAGCTAAGCACCACCGCTCTCTTCGATCATAGCACCGTCAACCGTCTGACGACCCATATTGTGGCGCGTTATGGCGAAGGTTTGCGAGAGTCCGCGTTGGCGAAGGTTCCCACGGAAACTCCAGTCGTTCCCGAGAGGCCCAAGACCGCCGCGCCAACAGTGGAGGCGGAAACGAAGTCGCCGGCAGCCGCCAACTCGCCGAGATCGACCCAGCAGTGCCCTATTGCGATTATTGGTATCAGCGGCCGCTTTGCCCAATCGCGCACGCCGGAAGAGTTATGGCAGCACCTCGCCAAGGGCGATGATTTGGTGGGCGAAGCGTCGCGTTGGGATCTGGGCGCAATCTTGAGCCAGGCGCTTGGAAACGGGCAAGGCCGCTGCCGTTGGGGCAGTTTTCTCGACGGGATAGATGAATTCGACCCGCTGTTTTTCA
>DATJII010000130.1:0-6234 GCA_035493435.1 Candidatus Limnocylindria bacterium
TGGCACGGGTACTGCTAAATTTACAATCGGTTTACAAATCAACCTTGATAAGACACCCCGTGAAAAACAACCTCATATATCGTTCCATTTTACGATGTCTCGGAAGATGGAGGACAATCCTAGTGGCGGCCACTGCTGGCGTCGCATCCTCCCAGGCTGGCGATTCAGCTCTCCCCGACCTCAAGCTATCGTTCGGCCCGGTCGAAAGTCCGGCATCCATCAACCAGTTCATTACTGTATCGGTTCTCATCACCAACCGGAGCGACGTCGATGCCAGCAAGGCAACGGTCCAACTGCAAATACCGCAGGAATCTACCCTTTTCCTGGTTTCGCCTCCGGTAATTGCGCCCCCCGTCACCGTGACCTGGACCAATCTCAGCCTTGCCGCCCACACGGCGCTAACCGTGACCAACCAGATCCGGTTCAAGAGCGCTGGAATCGCCAGGGTAAACGCACAGGTCTCCGCCGGAGCCGATGCGAACTTCGCTGACAATCAGGCCAGCCTCTCCATACCCATTGCCTATAGCCTCGCCGACAGTCAATTGGCGACCCTGGGCTATCGGGCCGCGTCAGTGGTATTCGACGAGAAGCGGGGAGACCTGCTCGCAGTGGCAACGGGCGGGGATTTTTCGGGAGAACTCGTCGCGATTGCACCCGACACCGGCCTGGTCAAAGACCACTGGAATATTGGCGCCGACCCCAGCCAGATCGTTCTCGGCCGCAATCCCGACGTAGCCTACGCCCTGACGGACAATGGCGCGAACCTGGTGGTCCTGGATCGTGATACTTTCGCGGTCAAACGAACGACGCCCATGGGAGGGATCAACGACCCAGGCTGGGAATTATACCTGGATCCCGGAGACTCGCGGCAACTGGTGGTCGGATCCATTCTGGGCCATTACCGACTATTCGTGGATGGCGAGCCTACTTCCGTTGCATTCGCAGACGGAAGATTCTTGGGGTATTACTCGTCACATTCCTTCTTGGGAAACTCTAATTTCGGCAGGATCCTCAACCGATACCATATCACGCTAGAAGGCATTGAGTCGGACTATACCAGCAACATGCCTTTTTCAGAGGACCTGGTCTTCTCATCCGGGCGGCTTTTCTCAAAGAACGGATATGCCTTCGATGTTGAGGACGGCTTTAACGCGACGTACATGGGGCTGGAGGGCTATCCCTCCTTTGATCCCTCAAGCCGCCTGGTCTATTTGACCACTCGTGCCCCAGACGTGGTAAGACTCGTCGATCTGGACACCCAAACCTTGCTTCGGACACAGGGGTTTTCCAACGCGGGCTCGATCTACCCGGCTATCGCGGTTCCGGCCGGAAGAGAATACGTCGCCGTCTGGACGAAAACTTCAATCCCCGGCTTTCCGGGCAGCATTTCCATAATCCGGAGCAAATTTGCCGGAGGCGCCGGTACTACGGATGTTTCCCTGGCGAACACTTCCAGCGCAGGCTCCAATACCCGGTTTACCTGGACGCTTGCCATCGTTAACAAGGGTCCCTTTCCAGCCAAGGATTCCTGGATCGACGTCCAGCTTCCCGCCGGCGCTTACCTCGCCCAAGTGCCTGGCGAACGTCTGCCCACCGTCTTCAACGAGCCCGATCTCAGCTATTTCCTGGGATCGATTCCCGTCGGCACCACCTACTTCACGCTGACCGCAGACGTCCCCCCCGGAACTCCCAATTCTAGTGGGTTGGCTAGTTTCCGAACCAGTTCGAGGGACTCCAATCCTTCCGACAACCAGGCCAATCTGTACCGGGCAGGCAGCCCAGTGATTCCGACGACCAAACTGGCCGGACGCCCCTTGACCTTCCCACCGGCCGACCTGGTGTACAATGCCCATGACGGGTATCTCTATATCACGGAGGCTCTGGGCAATCTGGGTGCTTTGGAAGTCACCGATACGAACAGGCACACCTTGAGTTCTTCGCAGTTGCCGGGACCTCCCGATAAGGTTGCGATCTCCGACGATGGAAAATATTTTTATGTCTCGTTGCGGGGCGCCAGGAAATTCCTAAGACTCAGCGGAAACCCATTGGCCGTGGATTTTGAGGTTTCACCAGCCTTTGCGGCCGATGCCCCCACCAACGCCGTGATGAGTCTTGTTCCACTTTTGGGCCAGTCGCGGACGGTTGCCGTTTCTCAATATACGCCAGGCAGGAGCGGTGGCGGAGGAGTGTGGATCTACGACGACGCAACTCCCCGCCCCACCTTCATTCCTGGCGGTAGCACGGGAATTCGCGCCATCCAACCCGGGCGCACCCCGGACGAACTGATCGGATTCCGCGATCCCGACGGTGTGCCCATGAAGCTCACCGTAAGCTCGAACGGCGTCGTAGCGGAACCGTTTGTCACGGAATATCGCTTCACGGCCAACCAGGAGTTTTATACTCGCGGCGACAAACTCCTGGCATGGCCTGGGGTAATCTTAACCCAAGGCGATTTTACCGTAAAAGCATCCCAATCGACGTTCATTCCCGATGCCATCGCCTTTTCGGCGGATGGCAACCAAGGAATACTGGGTGCCAAATCGGGCGATGAGTATCGCTTTACCGATATCCGCACTGGGCGGGCTGGCGCCGGCGTGGTTTTGCACTCACACATCACCAATAGTCCCATCCAAAAACTGGTATCCTGGGGAGAAACCAATATCGCATTCATCACGCGTGGCGCACTGGTGACAGGTCCGCTGATCTTTGGGGATTCAAACCAAGACGGCATCCCGGACTGGTGGGTTTTGGCGCATGGATTCGATCCCCAAATGGATATTGCGGACCTTGACACCGATGGCGACGGGGTATCCAACAGGATCGAGTACTTGTCCGGCACTGACCCGCAAAATGCCGCGAGCTTTCCCAAAATGGCGTTGTTCCGGCATTCCAACGGAACGGTTCGAATTAACTTCAACGCCCTATCGGACCAGCAATACACCCTCGAGCGGGCCACCCACCTGGCTCCGGGGGACTGGACGCCGGTCCTCAACGGAGTTTCCGGCGGCGGAACACAATCGGTGCAAGACGACCCCGCCAACGATTCCGCATTTTACCGGATCAAGTTTACACCTTAGAGGCTTACCCTAGCCTCACTTGCCCGCAGGATCCCTTCGCACTGGAGGGATCCTGTTTTTTTGGTATGGAATAGGCGGACAACGCCAGCTTTGCACTTTCCGTCGTTTTGGGAGTTTCCGATGACCATGGCAGGCTTTGAACCTCAGGTCGGCGTGCACGAAGGATGCATCTTCAAATCGTGGGATGAGGTGGTTGAAACTGCACGTGAGCCCGTGGTCGGAAGTTTTGGTTTCGACCGGAAGAGCATCCGGAGGATGCCAGCTAGTAGATGGTTGGTTGAGTCCGCGATACCACCGGTATAGGAGTCAGAGTTATCGCTCGCGCCCAAGGTGTGTTTTTCCTCTGGCACGTCGCGAGCGTTGATGGAATGAAGGACGCTTGAAGAGGAAAGAAGGGCAGGCCTGATGCCGGAAATTTTGGCTGAAATCCGGGCTCGCGATACGCGAGAACCCGAAATACGTTGCGGACGCGAGCCACTAATTCCGGGACGAATACCGGTGGTTTCGCGGACTCAACCGACCGGCTAATGGCTTTGATCCCTACGGGATCGGAAGGACATTCGATTCGGTGCAGGTGGGTAGTTTATCTCCTCGTCAGTCGAGGGTCTCCGGGGAAAACCTGAGGACGGGACATAGAATGGCATCACCCACGATTTGAAGATGTGCCCACGCACCAAACTTCCCCTTCACCCAGCTTGCGCAGGGCGCAACCGCCTCGGTACTCTGGATTTGAAAATTCCAAAGTGGCGAAAACCCGGACCGGGACGAATACGGGCGGAAGCCACACGTCCCTTCTCTTTGTCGCAATGAAGTTGTCTGTCACCCAACAGCTTGGTGGGAGTGTTCTTGGGACACTCCTGGCCGGTCTTACCCTGCTGGCAGCCGATTCCCCGGCGCCTCAAGGCAAGATCGGATTCAACGCCGAAGTCCGTCCGATCTTGTCGGATAAGTGCTTCGCCTGCCATGGCCTTGACGCCAAGAAGCGAAAGGCTGGCCTGCGTCTGGACTTGGCGGAGGGCGCCTTCACTCCCAACAAAGAAGGTCGAGTGGCAGTAAAACCGGGCGATCTCGCGCACAGTGAACTCTGGCGGCGCATCAATACGACAGACGCCGATGACGTGATGCCACCTCCGGACACGCACAAACAGATAACCGACAGCGATAAGAAAACCCTCCAGAAATGGATCGAGCAAGGCGCTCCTTACCAGAAACACTGGGCTTTTGAAGCCCCAGTGAAGCATCCGGTGCCGACCACCAAGCACCCCGAATGGGCGCGCACTTCCATTGATCGCTTCATTGCGGCGCGCCTGGACCAGGAGGGGCTCACTCCATCGCCAGACGCCGAAAAGGGGCTACTGTTGCGCCGGGTCACCTTTGATCTCACCGGACTTCCCCCGACCCCAGCGGAACTCACGGCTTTCCTCAAAGACCACGATTCACGCGCTTTCGAGCGGGTGGTCGACCGCCTCTTGGCGTCGCCCACCTACGGCGAGCAGATGGCAAAATACTGGCTGGATGTGGCCCGCTATGCGGATACCCACGGACTCCACCTGGATAACGAACGGCAGACTTGGGCCTTTCGCGATTGGGTGGTGCGGGCATTCAATCGGAACCTGCCGTTTGATGAGTTCACCATCGAGCAGCTCGCCGGAGATTTGTTGCCCAGCCCAACCCAGGAGCAATTGGTTGCGACCGGGTTCAATCGCTGCAACATCACCACCGGTGAAGGCGGAGCCATTGATGATGAATTCATCTTCCGCTACGCCGTGGATCGCACCGCCACCACCGTCCAAGCCTGGATGGGCCTGACCGCCGGATGCGCCGTCTGCCATGACCACAAATACGATCCCATTAGTGCCCGGGAATTTTATTCCCTCTACGATTTCTTCCATAGCGCGGCCGATCCGGCCATGGACGGAAACGCCCTGCTGACCGCCCCCATCGTCAAGCTGCGAACGACCAACCAAGACCAGAAACTGGCCGAACTCGACGAAGAGCGGAAACAAGCGGAGAAGCGGGTCGTGGAGGCGGTGAAAACCGTTCATTATATAGATCCAGCCACATTGACACCGCCGCCCACGCCGAAGGACGAGGAAGCGATCTGGCTCGACGATGATTTTCCGAAGGGCGCGAATCCAGGTTCCGCCGGGTCGGGACTCACATGGTCCGAAGCGAAAGACGGTCCCGTATTCTCTGGCAAGCGTGCCCTGCGCCGTCATGAATCCGGCTTGGGCCAGGACTTCTATGAAGGCGGGGCCGAACCGCTGGCGATCCCCAGCCAGGCGCGGATTTTTGCCTATGTCTATCTGACGCCGACCAACCAGCCCAAGACCATCATGCTCCAGTTTAATAAAGGGGGATGGGAACACCGGGCCGTGTGGGGCGATGCGGAGGCGATCGAGTGGGGTACCAAGGATTCGCCGAGTCGTTATATCATGGGGCCACTTCCGAAGGCCGGCGAATGGGTGCGACTGGAGATTCCGGCTGAAAAGGTCGGCTTGAACGCCGGTGATAAACTGAGCGGATTCGCACTGACCCAGCACGGGGGAACGGTCTATTGGGACAAATTGGGAATCCAGGGAACTATCGATCCGGCCCATGAAGCAATCCATTCGTTCCTCGCATGGACCGCGCAATATGAGGGCAAGGAGCCCGGCGAAGTGCCGGAGGCGTTGAGGAAGATTTTCAAAGACTCCTCCCCCACCAACCGAACGCCCGAACAGGTCGAGCAACTCCGGTCCCACTACCTGGCCAAAGTGTGTGGCGATACGCGCCCGGTCTTCGATCCGTTGAACGGACGCGTCGCCGAGTTGCGCAAGCAGCGTGAAGACCTCGAGAATTCGATTCCGGGCAGCTTCATATGGCGGGACTTGGACAAGCCTCGTGACAGCTTCATTATGGTCCGCGGCCAATACGACAAAAAGGGCGAGAAAGTTACCCGGGGTGTACCAGCGGTGTTCCCCCCTTTGAAGTCCACCGGAACTCCTACCCGCCTCGATTTTGCGCGCTGGCTGGTCAGTGACGAACACCCGCTCACGGCCCGGGTCACCGTGAATCGCTTCTGGCAGCAGTTCTTCGGTGTCGGAATCGTCAAATCGGCGGATGACTTCGGTTCGCAGGGAATGCCTCCCAGCCATCCTGAATTGCTCGATTGGCT
>DATJII010000131.1:0-8864 GCA_035493435.1 Candidatus Limnocylindria bacterium
TCCACCAGGATCTGGTTGCCAATGGATTTGCGCGCCACGTTCAAGCCTTGGACCAGGGGAACTCCCGCCCCAAGGAGGGTTCCGAGCATCCGGCAAAAGCGCGCCATGGCAAACTGCGCGGAGAGGCTGCCCACAATGGGCGACTTAAGGATGATTCCTTCCCAAACCCGTTTGCCCTTCTCGGAAGCAAACCAGTTCTTCACCAGGAAGCCCACCACCACCAGGCCAATGGCGCAGTATATCCCGTACGACCGCATGACATTGCTGACGGCGATGATGATCTGGGTGATAAGCGGCAAGGCGCCGCCAAAGCCGGCGAAAACCTTTTGAAAGCGCGGTATGAAGAAGACCATCAGGAACGTCAACACCCCCAAGGCCAAAACCAGCAGGATGATGGGGTATAGTAATGCAGTCATCACCTTGGACCGCAATTCCTTCTCGCGGGCCTGGAAATCGGCGATTTGGGCCAGGACCACATCAAGAAACCCACCCGTCTCGCCCGCCTGCACCATGGCGACATAGACCCGCGGGAAGGTGTCCGGATATTGGGCCATGGCATCGGCCAGCGACATGCCGTCTATGACGGCGTCATGGACGGCTTTCCATTTGGTGGCCGCCACGGGACTGCCCGCCTCACGGTATAATATCACTAGAGCCCGGCTCAGGGGCACGCCGGCCGCCAGGAGGCTCGACAGCAAACGGGTGAAATTCTCGAGCGCCTTGGGTGAGACCTTTTCCGTGCCAAACTTGAACGTAATCTGGCCGAGTCCACCTGCGCTGGAGGCCGTTGCAGCAGGCTGGGCGGCGCCACCTTTGGTCTTCGCTCCCGACTTGGCCTTCGCCTGGGATTTCTCCGCCAGCGAAACCGGACGCAACCCCAGCAGTTCCATCTGCCGGAAGGCGTCGGGCCTTCCCTGCGCGTCAAGCTGGCCCTCCGCCATCTTGCCGTCCGCTTGAATGGCTCGGTAAACAAAAGTGGGCATATGTTTAGATTAACCGGCCTTCGCCGCGGCGTCGCCCGCCAGCTCGCCATTCTCACCCTTGCCGGACGAATCGGAATCCGGAGATTTCTTGGAACGGGTAACCTCTTTCGCGGTGGTTACGCTGAGGACTTCCTCCACCGTGGTCAGCCCCTGCCGGACCAGCCGCCAGCCGTCGTCGGCCAGGTTGCGCATTCCGGCGGCGCGCGCGTGGTTCCGGATCTTATCCGTGGAAGCGCTTTCCAAAATGAGTTCCCGGATTTCGTCGTCCGTGTCCATCCACTCATAGATGCCATGGCGTCCATGGAATCCGGTGTTCCGGCATTCCCGGCAGCCTACCGACCTGAAGAAAATCGTCTCTTTGGAAATCCCCATCTTGGCCTTGAACAATTGTGACGCGGGGGAAGTGTCTTCCACTTTGCAGTGCTTGCATAATACCCGCACCAGGCGTTGCGCCAGCACCGCTTCCAAGGAAGATGCCACCAGGTACGGCTCCACGCCCATGTCGACCAGGCGGGTCAGCGCACCAGGTGCGTCATTCGTGTGAAGGGTCGAGAAAACCAAATGGCCGGTGAGCGATGCCTGCACGGCAATCTGCGCGGTTTCCTGGTCACGAATTTCACCGATCAACACGACGTCCGGGTCATGACGAAGAATGGATCGCAAACCGCGGGCAAAGGTCAGCCCCGCCTTCTCGGAAACCTGGATCTGGTTGACGCCCTTCAACTGATATTCAACGGGGTCTTCGATCGTGATGATCTTGCGGACCGAATCGTTGATGGCGTTGAGGGCGGTATAAAGAGTCGAGGTCTTTCCGCTGCCGGTGGGCCCGGTGACCAGGACGATCCCGTGCGGCAATTCGAGCACCCGTTGGAAACACTCCAGTTCCCGGCTGGCCATCCCCAGGTCCTTCATTCCCCGGAGCGCCGAATTCTGGCGCAGGAGCCGCATGACGACTGCCTCACCGTGCAACATCGGGATGACCGATACCCGGATGTCCACTTCGTTGTCGTCCAACCGGATCTTGATGCGCCCGTCCTGGGGCAGCCGCTTTTCCGCGATATTTAGATGGCTGAGAATCTTGACGCGGGAAACGATCGCCGGCTGGAACCGCTTCAACTGGGCCGGCACGGCTGTCTCCTGTAGCACACCGTCGATACGATACCGGATGCGAAACTCGTCTTCGAACGGTTCCAGATGAATGTCTGACGCGCGGAGCTCAATGGCATCCCGCAAAACCTGGTTCACGAAACGGATGATGGAGGCTTCGTCCTCCGCCGCCCCGTCCAGGTTGTTATCCTCCGCGTTTTCGTCGACAACCTGGAGGCCCTTCTCCTCGTCCAGCGTATCAATGGTGTCGGCACCCACCCCGAGGCGCTTCTTCATCTCGCGCTGGATGGCTTCGGCAGAAGCCAGCACTGGCTTGAGACTCAGACCTGTCAGCGTCTTAAGCGAGTCCAGCCCGTGCGTCGCAAAGAGGCGGCTGGTGGCTATCAATACCGCGCCGTCCACCCGGTTGAGGGGAAGCAATTCCTCCTTCAACAACAGGCGAGCGGGAAAAAGCGACAGAAGCTGGCGATCCGGATCGATGTCCTCCAGCGTGGAATAGGTAAGCCCATACTCTTCGGCCAGCCAGCGGAGCGCCTCCTCTTCAGTGGCGAGCCCGGGATTGATCCGACCCAGCAATTCGGCGTCAACCCGCGATAGCTGCTTCGCGGCAACCATCCGGTCGAGGAGCTTCCTTGCGGGAGTATCGAGAACTTCGCTTGTCATAGGGATCGCCAGCTTCTTGTCTGCCCGGCAATTTAGGTCAGCAAGCCGAGCAACACCGCTTCCGCTTCCTGGCGGGAGCTAAGCACTTTACGCAGGTCGTCTTGTGCGCCCTGGAGCTTCGCTTCCTTGTCCTTGCGAGAGACGCGATACCTTTCCAGGGCGGCCTTTACTTGGGCCGCAGGAGCCTTGTCGTCCAAGGCCTTCTGCAGAGCCTCAGCCTCGGGGCTGGGCTCACCGAATCCACCACGGCGCGGCCCGTTATCGCCACCGCCGTTATTGTCACCGCCGCGGCGACGGAACATTCCGCCACCCATGCCACTCATCGTCGCACGTCGGGCCTCGGTCACCTTCTGGACCAAAGGCAGAACCGCACTCCACTCAGTCTCGTTGGTGAAGCCCAAGCGGTCCTTGTACATTTCCATCATGCGTTCCTGCATCTTGGCGGGGTCAAATCCACCGGGACCTCCAGGTCCACCTTGGCCACCGCCCCGATTACGACGCCCGCCAGCGTCACCCGCGTTGCCATCCTGGGCGAACGCACTTCCCATTCCTGCTACACAGGCGGCCGCCAGTGTCAAAACCATCAAGATTCGATTTAGTTTCATAGACTCTGCTTTGCTGCGATCTAGTTTGTCCCCGCGATTCCGGCCTGCAATTCCGCTCGGGAAAGTCCTGGCCGCTCGCTGTGTCGCCAGTAGATGCAAAGACCGTGCCATGAAGGAAATAGGCCTATTCCCACCATTCCTTTTTCCCACCTGCGCAATTGCTGCTCACCGCCCTGCCAAGTGCGCAAGATTTGCGCACTGCGCAGTCGCTCTCGCTGGATGTGGCAAGATGCCCTTTGCGGGGTGTCGATTAAGTGATATTCTGGTTTTAGTCATCCATGTCGATACCACGACAACAACACACAATGGAGCTATCTGAGAGTCCAGCCGCCGTTAACGGAGCGCCGGTGAAGCCGCTTTCTGACAAGCAAAGCGAGCGCGACCACCGTGAACTGCGCATCGACAAAGTCGGCGTCCGCGGACTGAAGTTCCCCATCCAAGTTCGCGACAAGGCCCACGAACTCCAGAACACGGTTGCCACGATTGGCTTGTTTGTGGATTTGCCCAAGGAATTCAAGGGCACGCACATGAGCCGTTTTGTCGAGGTCCTAAATTCCCACGGTGCGATCGTCCACGTGGCCAATATTCCAGACATGCTGAAGGCCATGCAGCGCAAGCTCCACTCCACCAGCGCTCATTTGGAAATGGAATTTCCCTATTTCCTGATCAAGAAGGCGCCTGTTTCCGGTCGCGAGGGAGTCATGGATTACCAGGTCCGCTTCGACGCGACCCTCTGCGGGGAAGACTTGGATTTCACCCTCACGGTGAAATGCAATGTGACCACCCTCTGCCCCTGCTCGAAGGCCATCAGCCGTTATGGCGCGCATAACCAACGGGGTGAAGTCACAGTCCAGGTCAAATCGGAAAAGATCATCTGGATCGAGGATCTAATCTCGCTGATCGAAGCCTCCGGCAGCAGCGAAATGTATTCGCTGCTGAAGCGGGAAGACGAAAAAGCCGTGACCGAGCGGGCCTACGAAAACCCCGTGTTTGTTGAGGATCTCGTCCGCAACGTGGCGTTGAAACTGAATACCAATGCCGATATCGCGTGGTACAAGGTGGAAGCCGAAAACCAGGAGAGCATCCACAACCACAACGCGTACGCCTGCATCGAAAAAGGCTGACGTCCCCGCCAGATCCTCAAAGAGGGGGATGGGCGCAATAAAACTTCACGCCGTGCCGACCCTGATTATAGGGCACCACGGCACGGACTAGCCGGGCCAGGTATATATCTAGACACAAAAAATCCCGCAGGGTTGGCAGATCTACTGCAACCCACGAGAGTCTGGTCCGGCGAATGAACGTCCGGGAGGATTACTTGGCAGCGGCTGCGGGCGCCTTGGCAGCCCCGTTCAGGCGGATCTGCAAACGCGAGCGCTTGCGGCTGGCGGTCTGCTTGGGAATCACGCCGCCCTTGGCTGCCTTGTCGTAGGCGGACGCCACTTCATTGAGGGCCTTCTTGGCATCGTCCAGCTTGCCCGCAGTCACGAGCGAAAGGTACTTCTTCTCCAAGGTCTTCACCTTGGACTTGACCCCATGGTTCCGGTCAGCCTTGCGGACACTGCTGCGAGAGCGCTTCTCAGCGGATTTAGTATTCGGCATATCGTTCTAACAAGAAAAGAGTGGAGAGCCTACCGGCAAAGCGCCCACCCAGTCAAGCCCTGGAACATCTTTTGCCGAAAAAAGCGCGGCGCGAGGGGATTTCGCCCCTAATCGGGTCGTTCGCCGAAGTTAAGCGGAAGTTGTGCTTGTGCGCGGGAGGATTATGCGATCTGATGCCCTTGCTCGGAAGCAAAACCAATACGGCCTCGTGTGTAAGGGGACTCTTGATTCGCGTCCATTTGGGTCGCTCCTCTTTCATTTCGGGATGTCACGCCAAGGGTGAATACGATTCGAATTCGTTCTGACTTCCTGCAGCACAGCATATTATCAACGAAAACTCCGGAAAGAGTTCCGCCAGCCAGGCCGAACGCTCTGAGCGTATTTTCGCCGTTGTCACGGTGATTACGCCTTTCCTAGCATGCCTAGGCGCCATTGTTGTATTCTGGGGTCACGGGGTTTCAGTACTGGACTTGGTCCTATCGGTGGTGATGTACAGCATCAGCATCATGGGCATCACGCTGGGATTTCATCGGCTTTTTACCCATCGCAGCTTCAAATGCGCCGCCCCGGTTAAGATTGCCCTGTGCATCGCTGGCAGCACGGCCGCAGAAGGCCCTGTTTTGTTTTGGTCTGCTTGTCATCGCCGTCATCACCAATTCAGTGACCGCGAAGGCGATCCCCACTCCCCACATCATCATGAACATGGGGCCTCGAAGATCCTTTTGGGTTGGTGGCATGCTCACGTCGGCTGGATGTTCTCGCATCCTCCCGAGAACTACGTTCGCCGCGTCCCCGATTTGATTCGCGACCGTTCCATCGTTCGCCTGAATCGTGCCTATCTGTACATTGTGTTGGCTGGCATTTTGTTGCCCGGCGCCGTTGCCTTCGCCGTGACTGGCCACTGGCAGGCGTTCCTGAGTGCAACGCTCTGGGCGGGACTCGTCCGCATCTTCCTGGTGCACCACACCACTTGGAGCATCAACTCGGTATGCCATCTCTTTGGCACCCGTCCCTACGCCACCACCGACCACAGCCGCAATAACTTGCTCTGTGCCTTACTGACTTTCGGTGAGGGCTGGCACAACAACCATCATGCATTTCCCACCTCCGCCAGTTTGGGATTGCGTTGGTGGCAGGCCGATTTCGGTTTTTTCCTGATCCGCATTCTATCCTCGGTCGGCTTGGTCTGGGACATTCGCCTCCCAACGGCCGAACAGATCGCCAACCGGGTCCAAACGGCCATCGATGCTGCTACTCCCTCAGCCATGGCAGACATCGGTTCTCGTTCGACTCGGGAAAACCGAGTTTAAGGCACGCTAACAGCGCCTTTGGTTGTTTGCAGTCAAGGCGCTGTGACGGAATTGGATTTCATCGGGGTGCGCATTCTTGCTCTCCTTCTGTTTCCTCGACTGGCATAAGCCGATACGCTGGCTCGGTCAATGAACCGGATTGATCGATTGGTTGGAATCGTCCTCTTCCTCCAGGGACGTCGCGTAAGTCGGGCGGAAGATATCGCGGGACATTTCGAGACTAGCCTGCGCACCGTCTACAGAGACATCGCCGCCCTCGGCGAGGCGGGGGTTCCCATCGTCAGTGAAGCGGGCGTCGGTTACAGCCTGCTCAAAGGCTATCACCTGCCCCCCGTGACCTTTACCCCGGACGAAGCGGGTGCCATCGCCACTGGCGCAGTCCTGGTGGCCCACATGACCGATCCTTCCCTTTCCGGTCCCATGCAATCCGCGCTTCTGAAGATTCGCGCAGTGCTGCCTCGGGAACAACAGGAACGAGTCGAACGCGTGGAAAGGGCCACCCTACTGCAGCAACCGAGCGTGGACTCCCGAGGCCACAACACCGCCCATCTGGTGCAAATCCAGGACGCCTTGGCGAGACGTAGAATCCTCCGCCTTGGCTACCGCGCCAGCGAGGCCTGCGAAGCCACGCACCGCGACGTGGAACCCCTCGGTTTGGTACATTACCTCCAACGCTGGCATGTGATTGCCTGGTGCCGTTTGCGAGAGGACATTCGAGATTTCCGCCTGGATCGAATCCAGAAGATTACCGTGTTGGCTGAATGTTTTGCGCCACGCGATGGATTCAGTTTCGAGGACTACCGGCAACGGATGTCCATCAGCCCTGGACAAGTCATCATCCGCGTCCGGTTTGCCAAGTGGTCCGTGGAACGAGCCCGTCGGGAATGGGTGCTGGGCGTCATCCACGAAGAACCGGTCGAGAATGGCACTATACTGACCCTCTCTGGCGGAGCCCACTGGTGGTTCGTGGGGTGGCTGCTGTCATTCGGCACCAATGCCTCAATACTCGAACCGCCGGAACTCCGCGAGCAGGTCGCGAGAGCCGCCGATGAAGCCGCCAATCATCATCGCCGAACCTAAGAGACTGTTTTAAAAGGGGCTGGGGTACGATACGCCAGTGAAAAAGAGCGAGGGCTAGGCGTCCTGGGGAGCATACCCGCAGATCTGTGACCGAAGGACAACAACACCCTCGCTCTTTTTCACCAACACCAGCCTCGTTCATCCGACGGCGCACTTCGGGCAGTGCCGGAAGTCTTTTGTGCGCGCAGCCGCAGGCTCGTCTGGAACGCATAGGCCATGAAGCACAGTGCCAGATGATGGTGGAGCCCGGTCCACGAGCGGCCCTCAGAATGATCCAGGCCCAGTTCTTCCTTCAGTTGCTGGTATCCCTGCTCGATCTTCCGGCGCTGGTGCGCCAGCTTGTTCCAGCCGTTCCCTGTCGCAGGTCCATTCTTTTGGCAGATATAGCCGCGCATCCAGTGGCCAGTGAGATCTCTCACCGGGCCAATGCCAGCTGACCGCGCTCTGGCAGTTGGCTATCCTGCCCAGCGCTCCGCAGTACTGGCGGGCCACCCCCACAGAGTGGCGCCCTTGCTTGGGCAGGTTCGTATCATTCAGCACCAGCACCAGCACCGCGTTCTGCTCCCGGGTGCGGGAAAACATCCACGCCCGCAGCTTCTCCATCACGGCCGATTGCGTCCAGGGACTCTGATTGACGAACTGTTGCAACGCCTGCTCATTGCCGCCTTCCACCCGGGCTGACATGGGTTCGATCGACTGGCGCTCCCCTTCCAGCAGCAGTCCCTCAAGATACTTCGCGCACCAATGCCGCCGTTCCCTGCGGTCGAACTTGGAGCGGAAGTTTTCCACAAACCGCTCCAGCTCACCACTTGCGTTGCCGTCATGCTGGAGCCAGAGCGTGGCGGCCAAATTTCTAAATAGCAAGATTTTACTTAACGGAGAAGTGCCAGTCCCCATCGATCGGCTGTGTATATGAGGGCCGCATTGGCGCCTTGCAAAATAGGGGGGAATCAGACGGACCAGCGGGCTGGCCTCAACGTATAAGAACCAAGGCAAAGTCCAAGTTGGCAACTGTTGGAACTCTTGACTCTCCGACGGATAGCCACTTCAGAGAGCAACAGGACTGCAAATATCACCGGTTCGAGCGATTCTGTGGGAACTTCCTGGGAAGTGTAGCCCTGCCGGGGGCGGCGGGCTTGCGCAATCCATCAAGAGCCTCTCCAAAGCGCGCGAGGTCATTAATTTGCACCGCGCCGATTCTTTTCAAGGTGTTGCGATAGGCGGGTGCGGCTCGCCCGCCGACAAGGAGTGTGACTGCTGGCGGCAGTGACTCGCGCAGTCGCGTCAATTCACCTTCCATTCGGGGATCGTCCTCCGGATAGACCAGGCTCAAGGCTACCGCGCGGGCGCGGCTCTGGCGGGCAGCCCCGGCAATTTCGGCCGCCGGGAGGCTCGCGCCAAGGTAGGTGACATGCCAGCCGAGATTTGCTGCCGCCGCCGCGGCGAGGAGTGCACCAAGTTCGTGGACCTGTCCTGCGGGTGTCGCGACCACAAGCACCGGTGCGGTGTCCATT
>DATJII010000132.1:0-40993 GCA_035493435.1 Candidatus Limnocylindria bacterium
TTCTCGCCCTCCGTTAGTTTGGCCGAGGCCACGCTCTGGCGCGGGAAACGGATCGATCCGACTGGGTACTACCACTTCGGCGTTCGTTACCAAGATCCCATTGCTGGCCGCTGGTTGTCACCGGATCCCGTGGGCCATGGCGTTTCATTGTCGCTTTACGATTACTGTGGCAATGACCCGATTAATGGAATTGATCCCGATGGGAGATTTGGGAAAAATCAAACTGCTAGCGATGACTACTACCATATGCAGATTGGAGGAAATCGTTGGAGTTTTGGGGAATTTCTTGTGCGAAAAGAGTTTTCTTATCTAACGGAAATTTATTTATCTTCGGGCTATCCGAAGCCTCCGGGTGGATCCCTGGTGGAAACGGTATTGAATGGCAGTCATGAATACGGGTATCCTGCAAGCACCACATTGGAGGGGGCACCAAACATTAACGGAGACCCCTTATGGATTGAAGTTGCGAAAGTGGAGGCTGAAGGTGGCTCAATCGCTCGAAACGCAGAGATAGTATCGGCAATGCGGGCAAACGGGATTTCGGAAGGCCGAATTGCCATCTATCAGGCAAATCAGGTCAGGGGTGAAGGCGAGGCAGTGATTGCCGGTCGAATTCCCGCTGAAGCGATTAACACGCGGTCAATGATGGTGATTAATCGGCTGGGGCAGACTGCCGGCGTAATTGGAGTAGGGGTGTCGGCGTGGAACCTAGCCCAAGCGGCAGACCAGAGCTTCAAGAGTGACTCGGGGCGTCCATTTGGTGCTCAAGCAGTCAGAGAAGCAGGAGGATGGGGAGGCGCCCGGGTCGGAGCAAAGGGTGGGGCACTTATTGGAACCGGACTCTTATCTGAGACTGGCCCAGGTGCTTTGATAGGAACACTTGTTGGCGGTGTCGCTGGAGGATTTGGTGGATATTTGGGGGCAAACGTTGTCGCAAATCAAATCGAGAAAAACGGCTTTTCTACTGGTGGTATTTACACCATGCCTGCCAACTATCCTTTTTCACCGATTTATGTTCCACCCGGAGGGTACTGAATGAATACTCAAGAGGCTCCAGTGTTGAAACTGCCTGTGAATTGTTTGAAATTCGCATTGATATTTGTATTTTCGGTATTCATGTTTATTATGGGTTGGGTGAGCATCGCTGCCGGTAGATGGATTATGGTTATCTTCGGTTTGGGTTTTGGTGCGCTCGGGATCCCTACATGTTTAGTGGGATTGTTGACTAATCGAATGACTTTGTACTTGACCCCTGAGGGTTTCAGATTCGGCACAATTCGAAAAAAATACAGCTATAAGTGGAGTGAAGTGGCGTCCTTTGGGGTGGGCCAGGTTGAATCGACAAGGGTCTGCTTTACGCTGGCTCCAGATTTCTTAGGGGAGGAGAGAGTTAGAGCTATTAACCGGCGCGAAATCGGGTACGACAGATTTTTGCCTGATCTATATGGCAAATCGCCCGTCGAGCTGGCGAATCTGCTGGAGGAATGGCGATTTCGATATTCAAAGAACGACTCTTCCAATTGACGACTATGGTTCCAAAGAGTAGGCTATGCTGATACTAAGAGACTAAAGAATTTATGAACGCGTTCCGGCAATTGGGTGAACTCTACACGCCAACCAATGCATGGCGTGTGCCAAGGAAAATGATTTGGCGCTGAGACGGCTTCTCGGCTACGAACGCTTCTCGAAACGAAGCAAAGCTCACCTACCTCTAACTAAACACCCAAACAGCTTGCCCACCTCGAACTGCTGTCCCGGTCAACCAAGAGCGTGGTTTAGCGAGTCTATTTCATCTCAGCACGCCCGGTTCGCTTTCGGTAATGGATGCGACTGTCCCAGCTATGTTAGGGACAGAATCTTGCGTCCGGCGAGTCTCGTCAATTTGATTTGGGGTGGATTCGGCCACGCTGCCGAGCTGTATTTGCCGCTCATTCCATCTACAACGTGGTGGTCCACTTTGGGGTGGATGGTAGCAGCCTATGTTTTTAGGGGGCGGCTGGAAGCTGAGCGGCTCAATGGGTCCTGCACGGCATGGACGTTAAAAGCTATCGATCAGGCGTCGGAATCTGGATGTCCTTGAAACCTGTGAGAGAGGAAAGGCCAAAAGTATTGATGACGGGCTGCAGCTTGCATTATCGCTTTGTAGTTGCGGTAATTCGGTGCAATGCGCACTGAGCGAAGTCTCTCTTTTGGCGAGTTTGAGGCGTGCTTTCAAAGGGCAGGAGTGCATCCTGATTAAACCCTTGTGAAAACACGCCCTTGTCATTGGATGGCGCCGACTGTTCTGGCGCGACGGATGGTGCAATTGGTGCTGGCCTTTCTGGCTATGAACATTGGCACAGTCTCCGCCAAATCCATCGAGTTTTCCGGCCATACCTGGACCGTTCGCCCGGGCGGCACGGGAGGTCCGGGGCCTTGCCATTGGAGTGAGACGAATGCCTGGGTTGACGCGGCCGGGCAGCTACACCTCAAGATTTCCCACGTGGGAAACCAATGGCGATGCGCCGAAGTTTACACGACGGAGAAACTGGGCTTCGGGCGGTATCAATGGGATGTGATCGGGAGGCTCGATACCTTTGACCGGAATATCGTGCTGGGCTTGTTCCCGTATGGCGGTCCCGACGGGCAAAACGAGATCGATATCGAGATCGCTCACTGGGGCAATCCGGCGGCCAACATCGGCAATTTCACGGTCTATCCGGCGGTATCCGGGATTCGGCAGGTTTCTCGGACGTTTCCTTTCCAGCTTAACGGCGACTACACAACCCATCGCTTCCAGTGGCAGAGTGGTTCCGTTTTTTACCAGATGCTTCACGGACACCAAACTGGGAATGACAACGAAATCACTCACTGGGATTTTTCCCCGGCGAATGCCCTCCAGGCGGTCCCGCAGAAGCCCTTGCCCTTGCACCTGAATCTCTGGCTCTTCCAGGGCAAACCGCCAACCGACTCGCGGGAGGTCGAGGTCGTGATCAAGAAGTTCACTTACACCGCCGTTGCTTCCCACAAGGAGCAGAACAAGGCTGAGTAGTTTTGGCTCATGTACCACTTTGCCATTCGGTCGGAGGTGTGTGGCAAAATCAGCCAATCACCTCGACCGTGTCCCAGACCGAAAGTGTTCCCGGTCCCCGATGGACCAGGTTTTGGGCGAAGACCACCGCATTCTCCCAACGCTTGAAGGTGGCCAAGGTCGCGAGTGGTTCGCCTACTTGGGGAATCTTGCCGCTGTCTTGGTCGGTGGTGGTGATGACGCAGCGCGTGCAGGGTTTCACGACGTCCATCACCAGATTTCCGACGCGGATTTGCTTCCAGTGATCTTCCGCCCAGGCCGGGGCACCCCGGATGACCAAGTTCGCGCGAAACCGATCCATGGTTACGGGTTTTGCCTGGCGGGCTTCCATCCGGCGATTCAAGTCGTCCAGCGAGGCTTCGTTGGCGAGCAAGATGGGGAACCCATCCGCAAACGACACTTTGGCCGCGAAAGAAACCCATTTGGGATTGGCCACCCGCACAAAGTCGTCGGCCATGCGAACAAGTCGCAGGGAACTTCCCAAGTACCGACTGAACCACTCAGCCGCTGCGTCGCCTTCGTCCCAGCCTTGGCAGGTATCTTTCCAGACCACGACTGGTTGGGCAGCGTCACGGATTTTGGAAAGCGATATGGGCAGAGCAGGTTCACCGGGCGCTTGGACCAGCAGGTCCGTAGCGTCCACGGTCACCGCAATCTGCGTCATTTTTGGGAACGTCCGTTGCGTGACAAATTCCCCCGCTGGATTCACGAGCATCCACCGTCGATCCCACACCGGCCCGAAGGCGTCCAAAGCGAGGGACGCGTGCTGGATCGCCCGGCAAGATTTGATCGGGTAAGTGAACAGCCCGGTGATCTCGATGGGAGCGATCATGTCAGTGTGCTATAAGCGTTCGTTGAGGGCGGCCTGGCTGGCGGCGAACACCTCGCGATGCAACGATTTGCCGTGCGCGTCCATCGTGACGACCACCGGAAAATCCTCCACTTCCAGTTCCCAGATTGCTTCAGGGGAACCAAATTCCTTCAACATATACACGTTGCGCACCTTCTTGACGCACTCGGCCAGGACCTGGGCAGCGCCGCCGATGGCGTGAAGGTAAACACAGCCGTATTGCTGGCAGGCCTGCAAGGTCCGGTCTCCCATCCCGCCTTTGCCGATGACCCCGCGAATACCGAAATCACGGATGACTTGACCTTGATAAGGTTCTTCGCGGATGGAGGTCGTGGGCCCGGCGGCTGTGACCCGCCATTCATCGCCGTCTTTCAAAACGACGGGACCGCAATGATAGAGGATTCCGTCCCGCAGATTGACCTCGGCCGGTAGTTGCCCGCCTTCGTGCAGGTATTTGTGGACGGCATCGCGCCCGGTGAAAACCACACCAGTCAAGGCGACTTCATCGCCGACCTTGAGGGAACGAATTTTCTCCTCTGTGAAGGGTGCCGCGAGTCGAATCATGGAAAGAGCTTAAGCCAACCCGGTCGCGGAGTTAAGCGAGATTCGCATTTCACGGCGAGCACACGGGCGTTGCTCGTCCCCCGGTTGTCCCCCTACCTTTCTGTCTCAGTATCCGTGACGAACAACATTCCAACTACCGAGACCGGCGCGTCCCCGCGCCAAGTCCAGCTTTTGGCCCCGCTGGTGGCCTTGCGTGATCCACAGAGTCGCCTGGCCTGGGTGGTGGATCAGGCGCGTCACCGGCCGTCACTACCGGATGAGTGCCGGACCGATGCCTTCCGGGTCGAGGGCTGCCTGGTCCGGCTTTGGTTCGTGCCGGAAAAGCGGGGGGAACTGTGCTTTTTCCGGTCCGATTCGGACGCCGCCAGCCTGAAAGCCATCACGGGCCTGTTGTGTGACTACTATTCCGCAGAGTCACCAGAGAGCATTGCCTCTCATCACCCAGACTTCTTGCAACGCTTGGGGTTGCTACGACATCTGGCGGATAACCGGCGGGCGACGATCCTGCGTGTCGCGGACAAGATTCGGGAGTTCGCGGTGGCTAATCGCGTTGGCAGTCCACCACCGCCTGCCGCATGAAGTTCTTTGACGCCCACAATCACCTTCAGGATGACCGCTTCGCCGGGCGCCAATCCGAGTTGGTGGCCCAAGCCGAAGGGGCAGACGTGGCCGCGATGGTCGTCAACGGGGCCTGTGAAAGCGATTGGCCACACGTCGTGGAACTCGCGACCCGCCATGCGTCGGTTATCCCCAGCCTGGGCTTTCATCCGTGGTATCTCCACGAACGGACGCCAGGCTGGCTGGAGCGGTTGGAGGCGTTGCTCGCACAATCCGGGGCGGCGGTGGGCGAAATCGGTATTGATCGGTGGATATTGGGCCAGCCCGCAGCGGTGCGTTCTCATTATAATCCCGCCCTGGCCTCAGCGACGCCCACGTCGATCGAGGAACAATGCGAGGTCTTTGTGGTGCAACTGGCCCTGGCCTATAAATATAATCGACCCGCGAGTATTCATTGCCTCCAGGCCTGGGGGCGCATGGAGGAATTGCTGCGGCAAAACGCGCGTCCGAAATGTGGCGTCGTCCTCCACAGCTATGGCGGTCCGGCGGAAATGATCCCGTCATTCACCAAGCTGGGTGCTTATTTCAGTTTTCCCGGTTATTTTCTCCAGGAACGGAAACAGCGGCAACGGGACGTTTTCAAGCGGGTTCCGTTGGATCGACTGTTGGTGGAGACCGACGCGCCGGATCAACTGCCGCCGGACCGATGGAATCGGTTTCCCCTTGATAATCCGTCGAACGGCAAGCCGTTGAATCATCCCGCAAACTTGCCTGCCATCTACGAGGGCTTGGCCGAGGTGCTGGGGGTTCCGTTGAATGAGTTGGCCGCGCAAGTCGAAGGCAACTTCAGGCGGGTGTTCCGGCGGGAATAGACTGCCCTCAGCCGGAATCATGCAGTTGAATCAGTCTTCCTTCGATCTGCTTCGTGGCTCGTTGGTTGCGTATTGGTATCCAATGCGCGCCCTCCTCACGCCTCGCAACTTGAAGGAATCTACCGCGCAAGGCCTTCCTTCTCAACCGCATGAATCCGGCTCCGGGAAAGAAAAAGGCCTCCCGAAGGAGGCCTGGTATCGATAAATGGCAGGTGCCATTATTAGTTGCCAAGCACGCGATAGAAACCCGCGGTGCCTGTCACGGAAACGTTGGCGGTCGTGGCGGAAACGGTCGTCACATCCGTCCAGGCCGCGGTCAGTGTGGTTCGGGTTTGAACCTTGAAGGGTGCATGCCCTCCGGTCCACGAAAGCGACAAGGTGTCACCGGCTAAGACTGGAGTGCTGAGCAGGATGAAATCACCCGGCGGCAGGAAAGAACCCACGGGATTCGAATATTGGATCGTGGCTTCCCGACCGTCGGTCAGCTTGTATTCAGCCACGACAAAGACCCGTTCAACGTCCTCCAACGCGAGGCCGAAGAGCGACAGGTCAACATCAAAGGCGTCGGGATTCGGGTTGTTGTCGGTCAATCCGTTGTCCGTGAATTCGCCGACGTATACGTTGCCCTGCACCCAACCGTTGGGATAGTCGGGGCTCACCTTGGCCAGGCTATTGGTATCGGCCAGCCAGATGAAGATTCGCAGGCTATCCACGATGGCTGTATCGGCCAGTGCGGGTAGCGTACCCTGCAAGTGATTGATCGTCGAATTGGTGGAGACGATCGGGGCATTCGCGTTGGCGGGATCAGCCAGCAAACCGGCATACGAATTTTCCAGCAACACTCCGGAAGCAGGATCAATCGGCAGGATGCCGAAGTTATTGATCATCTCGTTGCCCGCGAAAATAACCCATGAATGCTTGTCTGGATCGTTGTTGTTATTGCCGGGTGAAAGAGCGGGTTTGCCCAAGTTGGCAATATGGTTGAAAGCCAGCAGATCCGAAGCAAGGAATTGGGCCTGGTCCTGGCCATTGGGGTCGCCGCGGAAGGACGATCCAACCCGGAGCGTGGACAACTCGCGATAAGCGATCAGCGCCACAGCCTCCGCATTGGTGTAGGACGGCTTGCTCTCGAGGCCAAAACCGAAGGAGTTGCCCGCCACCACGACGTTGGTTGCCGGCCGCCAGAATTCCATATAGTGATCGTACCGGATGGGGCCGACGAAATTCGCCTCGTCGGCGTCGTTGATCGTATCGGAGTCCGTCCCGATGATGTTCCCGGAACCGGCGCCGTTTTCGAAGAATTCGTAAGTGCCATCACCGCCCAGATCCACCCCGGCAGCGGCGTAGTCAAAAATCGAGCCGTTGGGCAGGAAGTTAAAGAAGTTGCCGGCCACCCGGACGTTGGGCGTTTGCAGGTGCAAGGCGAGCAGTTGTCCGCAGACGACATTGTGCTCCGCCAAATCGCTGAGGCCATCGCTATCCGTGCCAAACACGACATTGGACGAGAAGGTGTCGTCGTCCCACTTGAATCCGGCCAGCGCGCTACGACCGCCGCTGACGCCTGCCGCTGTCGGAGTGCCGGGGTCCACGCCGAACCAGTTGCCTTGGATGCGCAAGTTGCCGACGTCCTTGATCATGGCGACACCGTAGATATAAGGCGATTCGTCAGAGTCTTCGCCGCTGATGGACAGGACCGAGACGCCGCGCAGCGTGAAGTTTTGGACACCCAGCAACGGCAGGATCGCACTTTCGGAGGAACCAAAACCGTGGTCGCCGTAATCTGCAAGTGAAGTGGTCCCGCCATTCCGTGAATCGAGCACGATCTTGATCTTGGCGTCGTTCGGCGAATGGATGGTGGCGGTATTGGGGCTCGCCCCGGGCTGGCTATACCCGTCGATCGTGACGTTGTTCTTGGTGATCAGGGGATATCCACCCAGCGGGGTGGCGATATAATGCGGTCCAGCACCCGGGATGTTGAAGGTGATGATGTCGTTGTCGTCAAGCTGCTGCAGGGCTTCGAGCAACGACGTCTTGCCGTCGCCAGCGGTACTGTTGTTGTCCGCCGTATCGACCACCACCGTGCGAATGCGTTCCACGCGCACGTTGTCGAAAATGGCCCAAGTGCCGTCCGCCGGGTCGGGGATGGAATCGAAGATGTCCATGTACCCCAGCATGATCGTGCCACTGGTATAAGAAGAGGAATTCGTATAGGTGGAAATGACCCAGCCATTCATCTTCCAGGTGATGACTCCCTTATATTGGCTCACTTCGACGGGAATCCAGGACTTGCCCACCGTACCGCGAAATTCCGCAGCCGGTTGCGGGAACACCCGTTGAATGTACGGGGATAGATCAGCGCTGAATGGGCCGCCGGCGGGCACCTGGTTGTCGGTAAAGCCGTCACCGTCACGATCCAGGAAGATCGAGTCGCCATCGGGATCGTTGGCGGCGGAAGTGGTTCGGGCCAGCACCGGTTCCCCGAAGGGCCCGCCTTGGAGACCCCGGAAATTGCGACGGGCGTATCCGTCACCCGAATTGATAAACCACAGGCCGTCGCTGGCGTGGGCTCCCGGGCCCGAGGTGAAGGCCGGATCGATTTCGGGCGAAGTCCAATTCACTTTGTCGCCGACGAAATTGATGCCGTAGTTCGCGTACTCGGTCGTCGTATTCGCCGTACCCGCGTAGCCGCTGTAGCTCATGAACAGGTCGAACTTCAGCACGAAATCGCCGCTGAAGTTTTGGCCAATGGGATACAGGCTCAACCCGAAGGCTTCCCGCGCGTTGGGATCCGAGTTCACCAGCTTATTGACGGCGACCTTCAATCCGAAAGTGGAACCGTCCGAATGAGGTGGGGGTGGCACGGTGCGAGTTTCCGGGGTGCCGTTGGGGTCGGAGTAGAAATCGTACTGCTGCTGGCTGTAGTCGAATCCCCACTGGACCGAGAAATCATTGGTGTCACCCCCGGCGTAGTAGCCGACGAAGGTCTTCCATTGGGAAGCACTGGCGGCGGTGTCCAGGGTGTCGTGAAAGAGAACCTCGGCCGACAGCCGGGTGGCTGATGAAAGGGCGAGGCTTCCGAGCGCGATGGCGCAGAGTTTGCGAATCGACTTCATGGCAGGATGGCAAGCGAGAACGGGGCCAACTTGAGGGCGGCTGGAACGAAAGAGGACATTGTCGAGGCGAAATTACCGGTGTTTTGTGCTTCGGGTCGAGTCTGGAATTGAGCCAAGCTCACAGGATAACGGATGAGGGTTACCAATCTAAATCCCGATGACGCTATCGGCGCGAGTGCGTGGTACGTCAACACCGGCGAACATGGCATCCTGCTGGACGCCGGTACCCATCCCAAACGGGAAGGGCTCGATGCCTTGCCCACGTATCGGCTGCTCGAATCCGAGCATGTCGACGCGATCGCAGTTTCCCATTGTCATCACGATCACCTCGGCTCTCTGCCGGTGGCGTTGCGCTATTTCCCCCAGGCCCGGGTGTACATGACCGAATCCAGCTACCTGGTGGCGGAACGAGTCTTGCACAATTCGGTAAACGTGATGATGCGCCAGCGGGAAGAGAAGGGGATCAAGGAATACCCCCTTTACACGCACGAGGATGTCGAGGACTACGACCCCGTGATGGAGGGTATCCCTTATCGGAAGAAGGTTTACTGGTCGGGTCACGGGCCTTCTGACCGCAAAGGTCCTTCGCTGGAGTTTCATGATGCCGGACACGTGTTAGGTTCTGCGGGGGTCATGATCGATACCCCAGGCCAGACGCTGTTTTATTCGGGAGACGTCTGTTTTCATGATCAGACCATCCAAAAAGGGGCACAATACAATGGGATTCGGTGCGACACCCTCATTTTGGAAACCACGCGCGGAGACGCCGAAACCAAACCTGGATTTTCCCGTGCGTCGGAATTGGGTCGCTTGGCGGATGCGATTGAAAAGGTCTTGGCTCGCAAGGGCTGCGTCCTGATTCCCGCCTTCGCCTTGGGGCGCACCCAGGAAATGCTGGCGATGCTGGCCTTGATGATGCGCGAAGGTCGGTTGAAAGACCAAATCGTGTATGTGGGAGGCTTGGGCAAGGTCTTCACCGAGCTTTACGATGTGGAATCCCTGCGCGCGAATCGTAATCACCGGGATCTGAAACTCACGGAGGCGCTTGATTTACAGGTTGCCACCAAGGAGATCCCCCGTATGTCGTTGGGTTCCGGCAAGATCTTCGTCCTGACCTCCGGCATGCTCAATGAAAACACCGCGTCGCACGACATGGCTGTGCGGTTGTTACCTGAAGCGCGGCACGGCATTTTCTTTGTCGGATACACCGATCCCGATTCCCCGGGCGGACGTTTGCGGGGTTCGAAACTCGGTGAGCCATTCATATTGAGTGCGGACGCGGGCAAATGCACGCGGCGCTGCGACGTGGATCATTTTGATCTCACCGCCCATGCCTTGCGCGAAGACCTGTTGGAGTTCGCGGTCGCGACGGGGGCCAAGACGGTCATACTGGGCCATGGTGATCCGGCTGCGCGCCAGTGGTTTGTGGGGCAACTAAAGAATCGTTGTCCGAATGTGAAGGTGGTGTCTCCGTTGCCGGGGGAAACCGTTCAAGCTTAGGGTGTGGTTTCGGATCGGGATTCCCGAAGCCGCCAGTCCTGAGGTGTTGCCCAAGTCCTATCCTTGTGGAGTCTTGGCAACGAAGGTCCTTCGGAGTGGTTGCGCTTGATCATATCTTCCTTCCACGAAGTAGTTTTGCTTTCCAAAGCGGTGTCGCGCTTCGCTTGCCACCGCACTCCACGACGCTGTCGCGAGTTTTAGAACGAGTGGTTGCCAAGTGTATGCCTTGATCGGTGGCCGAAACAGGTTGGAAGCAGAACCTGACGCGGGGTGAGGTCTGCTTTGACGAGGTCGTGATTTGGTCCGCAGTGACCATTGACAGGCTGCATGGGAGGCCGTGAACTCTCGGCAACAGATGATCACACTCCTTTCTGGCACCAATCGATCCGGCAGCAATACTCGAAAAATCACCGCCATCCTCGAAGGAATCTACCAGCGCCTGGGCGTTGAGTATCGAGTACTGGATCTCCAGGAACTTCCTCCCGCGCTTTTCACTCCCACCGCCTATTTCGAAAAACCCGCCGCCTTTGAACCGTTTTCGAAGCAGATATTAGCCTCGGATGGCGTGGTCGTGGTGACTCCCGAATACAACGGTTCCTTCCCCGGCGTACTCAAACTGTTCGTCGATCATCTCAAGTTTCCCGAGAGCTTCGAGCAACGTCCCGTGTGCTATGTCGGCTTGGCGGCGGGTATGTGGGGAGCTTTGCGGTCGGTCGAGCAACTGCAGGCCATCTTCGGCTACCGCAACGCGCACAACTTCCCGGGACGCGTTTTCATGCCCGGCATCGGCGGATTGTTGGACGACCAGGGGCAATTGAAGGATGCAGAACTATTAGGCCGTCTCGAACGCCAGGCTGCGGAGTTCGTGGCCTTCGTCGAGCGCTTGCGCGCGGTCAAGCTGAAGGGTTAACAAAGGCCCTGTCTTTTTTGTGGCGGCGGCCAAACCGTGGGCGAAAATGACGCGCGGTTGGGCATGACTCCCCGCGTCTTGTCCCCGCTGTTTTGCCCATGAACCTTGCTTCCCGATTCGTTCGCTACTTCCTCTTGGCGTCTGCCGCCGCCCTGGCAGTTTTGACAATCCACGTTCGCGGACAGGGTTTCCCCGTTTCCGGTCCAGCAATCCCCGGTTTGGAGCCCATTGATGCCGGGGTTACCAACTTTATGGCCCGGTATCGGATCCCTGGCGGGGCTTTTGGCCTGGTGCGCGACGGGAAGCTCATTTTTGTGCGCGGTTATGGCTATGCGGACACGAACAGCCTGGAACCCGTCCATCCGGATTCTTTGTTCCGAATCGCCAGTTTATCCAAAGCCGTTACTGCGGCCGGGGTGTTGCAGTTGAGCGAGTGCGGATCGCTCGGGTTGGACGAGCCGGCTTTCGCCTTGCTTAATTATAATGATCCCACCTATGCCGGGGCAAAACGGGACAGCCGCCTCAGCTCCATCACCGTACGGCAATTGCTCAATCACTCCGGCGGTTGGAACCGATCCACCGGAGTGAACCCTGCCGGAGGGACGGGTATGGATCCCACGGTGTCGAGTTTCTGGACCACCCGGATTGCCGCGGCCATGGGTGTTGAGCGCCCGGCCAAGCCCGAGGTGATCATTCGGTGGATGATGGGGCAACCCCTGCAGTTCGATCCAGGCAGCCAGTATCAATACTCGAATTTCGGGTATACGGTCCTGGGCCGCATCATCGAGAAACTCTCCGGCCAGTCTTACGAGGCGTATATCCAGTCGATGCTGCAGCCTGCCGGGATCAGTCGCATGAGAATCGGTGGCAGTCGACTGGCGGAGCGATTTCCAGGCGAAGTAGTCTATTATGATTATCCGGATGCGCCGAAGGATGATCCCGCGTTTCCGGATGAGACGGCCCCAGTGTCGGAGGCCTATTCGCGATCGGTTCCCACGATGGACGCCCATGGCGGGTGGGTGGCCTCCGCCATCGACCTGCTTCGGTTTATCGCCGTGGTGGATGGCCGCGATTCGCCGCCCGATATCCTGTCGCCTTTCGGCATCTCCGACATGACCGCCCGTCCGGTACCCCCTTGGGCGCCATCGGATGCCTCCTATTATGGCATGGGCTGGATGGTGCGTCCCGATTCCGATAATTGGTGGCACACCGGTGCCCTGCCCGGGACGGGCACGGAGATGATACGCGCCGGCAACGGCCTCACCTGGGTTATACTTTTCAATTTTCGGGCCTATCACGAAGACAACAACTATTTCAACGATCTGGATCGAATCGGCTGGAACGCCCAGGCGTTGGTCAAAACCTGGCCCACTCACGATCTTTTTCCCGCCACCCTTTCCTATACCGCCTGGAAGACCCTGCATTTTACCGCCAACGAACAAGCTGGGATGGGTGTCGCCGGAGACCTGGACGACCCGGACGGCGATGGTCTGGGCAACCTCATGGAATATGGGCTGGGTCATAACCCCAAGCATGCCGATTCGGCGTGGGTCCTCGAGCCGCAGATCAAGGTCGCGCCCATTGATGGGCAAAACCACTTATACGTGAGCTTCCGCCGCCTTTTGCTGGAGCACGAAGTGGACTATCGCACGGAAGTCTCCAGCGACCTGCTGTCGTGGCAATCGATGGGGATGGCCACGTTAGCCCCGGTCTTGAATCCAGACGGCACCGAAACCGTGACTTATTGGGATCCAGCACCGGTGAGTGGGAGCCGCCAACGATTTGTGAGATTGACAGTGGTTCGCAAGGGGCAGGATTAAGAAGGGGAGTCATGTTCGGGGGGGAGCCTAAGCATAAGGTTCGTCTGATTTTCGGCCCGGAGGGTTGATGCATAGATAGTAGCCGACGAGGTAACGAGGCGGTTGTGACACTGACGACTTGCCACGCGCCTCCACCTCGTTACCTCGGTGGCTACGCCTGAAGCCTGCGACCTGAGTACTTCCCGGCGGCTATGGTCTCCCTTCCAGAGGTGATGCCAAAACCCCACGGACTTCTTCTCTCTTGCCAAGTCAAGGCGAACCCACCATTGTTCCCTCGTAACTGATGAATCGCACTGATCGCCATCCCGCAGGGATTCCGACCCCAAATGGGTCGGCGGTCATTATTGTGTCGATTAGCAGCATTATTGGCCGCCCTAGGCGGTGCTGAACGCGTTTTTCGACACGAAGACCCCGTTCCGCATCGTCGGAGCGGGGTCTTTGTGTTTTTAACGAGCACGAAGGAACATCCATGAGAACCCAGATCGAGATATACGACACGACTTTGCGCGACGGGGCGCAGGCCGAAGGCATCAACTTTTCGCTGTCCGACAAGTTGCGCATTGCCGATCGGCTGGATCAATTTGGCGTGCACTATATCGAGGGTGGCTGGCCGGGCTCCAATCCCAAGGACATGGAGTTTTTCCAGCAGGCGGCCCGGCGCTCGTGGCGTCACGCGAAGATCGCATCTTTCGGATTTACCCGTAAGAAAGGCGTCCGGGTTGAGGATGATCCGCAAATCCGGATGCTGCTGGACGCCCAAACGCCGGTGATCACGATCGTGGGCAAGACCTGGCTCCTGCACGTGAAGGAAGTCCTGGCGACCACGGCGGAGGAAAACCTCGCGATGATCTCGGACACCATCCGTTACCTGAAGGATCAGGGCCGGATCGTCATGTATGACGCCGAACATTCCTTCGATGGATATAAGGATGAGCCTGACTTCGCCATGGCGACGTGGAAGGCGGCGGCCGATGCGGGTGCGGATTGTGTGGTTTTGTGTGAGACGAATGGCGGGGCATTGCCGACCGAGGTCTCCCGTGTCGTGCAGGCGGCCAGGGCGCAACTGACGTGCGCTATCGGCATCCATACCCACAACGACGCTGGGCTGGGAGTGGCCAACGGCATCGCGGCACTCGAAGCGGGCGCGCGCCAGATACAGGGCACCATCAATGGCTACGGTGAACGCACGGGGAACTGCAACCTCACGAGCGTCATGCCTTTGGTGCAATTCAAGCTGGGCTGGCGCGGGGTTCCTGAAGAGTCCCTGCCGAAGCTGAAGGAGCTTTCGGAGTTTGTGGACGAAATCGCCAATGTACGCCATGACCCACGCCAGCCGTGGGTGGGGCAGACGGCTTTTGCGCACAAGGGCGGCATCCATGTACACGCGATCGAGCGCGTGGCGCGGAGTTACGAACATATCCAACCGGAGGCCGTCGGTAATTATCGCCGCGTCCTGGTGAGCGACATGTCCGGACGCACAAACATCCTGGTCAAGGCCAAGGAACTCGGGTTTGAACTGGCGGCCGATCAACCGGAAACTCGGCAAATCACGACGGGCATCAAGGATCGGGAAAACAGGGGTTATGAATACGAAGCCGCCGAGGCTTCATTGGCCTTGTTGATCCGCAATGTCCTGGAGCATCGTCCCGCACCGCCTTTCGCGGTGGAGACGTACCATGTCTCCATGCGTGGCGATTCCCGCAATACGCTTTGCGAGGCTACAGTGAAAGTGCGGGTTGGGGAAACTATTCATCATACAGTCGCCGAGGGTGACGGTCCGGTGAACGCCCTGGACGGCGCGCTGCGAACGGCGCTCGCCCGGTCCTTCCCCAAGCTGCAACAAATACGCCTCACCGATTATAAAGTCCGAATCCTGGATGGGATCGCCGGAACGGCGGCCAAGACCCGGGTGCTGATCACTACCAGCGATGGGCATGATGATTGGGGAACGGTTGGCGTCAGCGAGAATATCATCACCGCCAGCCTGGAAGCGCTGCTCGATAGTATCGAGTATGCGTTGTTGAAGAAATAAGATACCTCCCCAGGGATCCATGAAAATCATCCGCCATCCGTTGGCTATGCAGCGACAAGCCCGGGCTTGGAAGGCCGCGGGCGTCAAGGTGGGGTTTGTGCCCACCATGGGCTATCTCCACGCCGGCCATATCAGCCTGGCCCATGAAGCCCGGAAACGGGTGGGGCCCAAAGGGGTGGTGGTGGTGAGTATCTATGTGAACCCCACCCAGTTTGGACCGAAAGAGGATTTGGCGAAATACCCGCGTGATTTCGCCAATGACTCACGCCTGTGCCGCGAGGCGGGAGTGGATGCGATTTTCACCCCTGCGGACGCACAGATGTACGCCGGTCGTGGCGAGGGACTATATTCTACTTATGTCAGCGAAGAGGCGCTCTCGCAGGGCATGGAAGGCGCTTCACGGCCCGGCCATTTTCGCGGGGTGACCACGGTGGTTGCGAAACTCTTCAATTGTGTTCTCCCCGATTTCGCCATCTTTGGCGCCAAGGATTGGCAACAGGCCGCCGTGCTCCAACGCATGGTGAAGGACCTGAACTTTCCGCTTAAGATGATCATCAGCCCCACGAAGCGTGAGGCGGACGGGCTGGCCATGAGCTCGCGGAATAGTTACCTGAGTCCCGACGAACGGGAGCAGGCCACTATAGTGCCCGGTTCCATCGAGTTTGCCCGGGAGGCCGTGAAGTTATCGAAGAAACCGATGGCTGCTGCCTCGCTAAGAGCCCAAATCGAGGAGCTGATCCGCACCAAGCCTTCGGCTCGTTTGGATTACGTGGAGTTTTTCGACTCCGTGACTTTGCAGCCAACCCAGGAGGTCCGGCGCGGAACCCACATGGCGCTGGCGGTGTTTGTCGGAAAGACGCGGTTGATTGATAATGGGCGATTGTAGTGGGTGGAGTGATCGGTGTGGGAAAATGGACGAAGAAATAGACCCCTCGCAGTCTACCTGGCGCAAAATGTTTATGAGGACGGGACCGCTTGCCATAGCGGTGTCGCGCTTCGCTTGCCACCGCACTCCACGACGACAAGCGCTTCGAATTCGTAGATCGTGCTTTTACGCCAGTGAGGGTTCGCGGCGGGTGGCGGCGATGGGGAGTTGGAGCAGGAAGGCAGCTCCGTCGCGGTTGCGGCGGTCGAAAATGAGGTCGCCACCCATGCTGCGGCTCAGGCGTCGACACAGCGCGAGACCGAGGCCGACACCCGGCCCGATGGAAGCGGCTTCATCGGCTGACTTGCAGAAGGGTTCGAACAAACGACGTTGCACGTCGGCCGAAATTCCCTGGCCGTAGTCCCGCACCCGGAGCATGGCAAACTTCCCACTGTCCGGCATGGCTTCGAGATGAATCTCTCGTCGCGTACTGCACGGTGCGGCGTACTTGCAGGCGTTATCAACGAGGTTGAACAGGATGTGTTCGACCGCCGTAGCGTCGACGTGGATGGCCGTCTGGGTCGTGTCCGGGTCGGTGTCGATGACCAATACCATCTCCGTTTGTTCGGCTCGCTCTGCAAGACGTTCCTGCACGCGTTCGATGAGCTGACCGAGGGTCAGTTTTTCGATTCGACTGCGGGCGCTCCCGCGTTCCAGCCGGGAATAGGCGAGGACGTTTTCCACCAAATGTCCCAGGCGATTAGCTTCCGCGCACAGAGTCTGGAGATACCGTTTTCTTTGGGCGGGATCGCTGACCATATTGTCGGCCAGCATTTCGGAATAGAGCTTGAAGGTGGTCATAGGCGTCCGCAGCTCGTGCGTGACGGCAGACACAAAGGCCGCGCGACGTTCGCTGAGCGACATGGCCCCATGCAGCATCATGGCGACCGCAATAGCCACCAGCGTGACCGCAAACCAAGCGAACACCAGGGTTAGTCGGATGGCGGTCAAGGCCGGCGCGGTGACGGGTGGCAATTCGCCCGGGACCAAATGCAGGGGCAGTGCGGTCAGACTGTGGTAAGAGGGCTGATCATCTTCCTTGTGCAGGGGCTGGAGCTCCGCTCCTGGGAGGAGATCCCGAATCGAACCCAGCAACGTCCGCCGAATTAATATCCAATTCAGCCAGCAACCTTGTACTCGCCCCGAGCTTCTATCTCCCACGCGTCTGAGCAGCAGGAGTTCATCTCCAAACCACGTGGGGACGAGTTGGCTCACGGAACCGCTCTGCCTGGGGGAAGGGGTCAAATCCGGAACAGTATTATTGTAGGCGTTTTGCACCGTGTTGGCGCGGGCCTGCTGTTCCACGATGCTCAGTTCCTGCTGTTTGGTTAACCTTTGACCATTGTAGAGCCGGGTAGGCAACGAAGGCTCGCTGTCGGCATTGGTTGCCAGGATCGATAAGAGGTCAGGAGCGCCGGTCAGTTTGAGAATATTTTGCAGGCGCAAAAGGGTTTGCACGCCTGGCGGGCCTCCAGCGCGGTCCAACGGCGCGTCGGGCGAGCGTAGGACGTTGTCGGAGCCGAACTCGAAGTGGAGGCTGATATTGGTGGGATTGACGCTTCGCAAGGCGGCGGGCAGCCAAGGAGTGCCCATCCGCCGTTGATTCTGGAGATCGCGAGACGGCGCGCCCGGCGGGGTAGGGGCGTAGTCCTCTACCGGGCGGATGTTTTCTTCGGCGACGATGAGAGCGAGGGTCGAATCCATGCGCCAGAGGGCCAACCGCACTTTTTCTTCACGGTCGGCCTCCACTTTGGCCTGGCGTTGGACCGAGTCGAACTGGAGCACGTACGAGCTCAGCCAGATCATGGCGGTGAGCAGCACGGCCGCACAGGCAACAAAGGTCACCCACGTCTCGTAGACCTTCTTCATGCGACGACGGACGCCTCCGGGTGGGCTTGGCTGGAACCGGGGCCGATCGTGCCCAGCATGTAGCCTTTGCCACGGACGGTCAGGACGATGGTTGGCTCGCCCGGGTTATCCCGCAACTTGTGCCTCAGGTTGGCGATGTGCATGTCGATGGTTCGGGTCTCCAAGTGTTTCGGATCGAGCCGCCAGACGCGTTGGAGCAATTCATCCCGCGAAATGGCCCGTCCGGGATGGGCGGCGAGATAGCGCAGGACATCCACTTCACGCTCTGAAAGTTCGACGCGAACGCCGTCATTGAACCGCGCTTCACGGCGGGCAAGGTCAGCAGTGCCATGAGGCAGGGGAACGTGTTCCACTTGGTTCGGGCGCTCGGGCGAGCGACGCAGCACGGCTTCCACCCGGGCCAGTAATTCTCTGACACTGAAGGGTTTAACAACGTAATCATCCGCACCGAGTCGGAGGCCATTGATACGGTCGGCTTCTTCACCCCGAGCGGACAGGATGATTACTGGCAAGGTGGGCCGATGTTCGCGGACGGACTTGAGAATTTCGAATCCGCTGACTCCTGGCAGGACGAGATCCAGTAACAGCAGATCGTAAGTGGCGGTAACGGCGAGCTTTTGGGCTTCGACGCCGTGTCCGCTTTGGAGGATCTCATATCCCGCGAAGGAAAGAGCGTCCACCACGCCTCGGCGGATGGCCGAGTCATCTTCGACTACCAGTACACGGCGGGAAGTCATGGGATTAAGTATGGTTTAGGGTTCATGGGAATCCAAGTTATTGCAGTTCGAAGGTCACGTTCACTGTCGCCCCGATATTTATCACGCCCAAGGCCAGGCTGCCATCCGGGCCTTCTGCCGATTCACCGCTTCCTTGGTTACCGCCGTAAGCCACGGAATTCTGGCTCATCATTTGCCGGTTGTTCATGCCGGAATAGGCGTAACTGCCGCCCCAGGTATTTTCGTTAATGGACTGGGGTGGACCCACCTTGGCGCCAAGCTCCTGGGCCAAGGCGACGGCCTTTTCCTTGGCCGCCCGGATCGCAAGCTGGCGGGCGGCGTCGCGGTGCTTGCGCAACTCGGTGGTGTGGAATTCGATGTCTTGGATATGAGTCACCCCCGCCTTGACCAAACCCGTGACCAGCTCGTCAAAGTTGGTGGAAGAATGCAGGCAGACAGCTAAACGGCGATCGACATCGAAGTAAATCGGTTTGGTGGCGTTCTGCTGGTATTCGTTGCGATATACCGGCATCAGGTTAATCCGGTCCGTCTGGATGTCGTTTTTGGCGATCGCCTGGTTCTTGAGGAATTGGAGGACGGCGGCCATTCGGCGGTCGTTCTCATTTTTGGCTGCATCCAGTTCGGTGTCCCGGGTTTCGATGCCGGTGTTGATATGGATGATATCGGGTTTGACCCGAACTTCGGCCGTCCCTGTGACCGAGATGACTCGCGACGGGTTCGAGGTAGGCATGAACGGGCGATCGGCAAGAGCGGCGGTGGAAAAGGCGAAGAGGATGCAAAGCACGGTTTTCATGATCCTGGAGCAGCGGCGGTGTGGTCTGCTGCCATCCTACGGCTGGGCCAAACCGTTGTGTGTAATGCCTTGGTAAATGGCAATTGACTGGGGCGGAGCTTTCTTCTGTCTCTTGAATTCAGATTCAAAACAGGCCGTGAAATCAGGCCTTTTGCTTCGTCCGGCAAAAAGTCTCTCCCTCGCCCCCCGCTTTTCGGGTATTCCTTGGGGGTGCACATTCAGTCGTTCAAGGTGTTTTGCGACTTGGCCGAGACGGAATCCTTCACGAAAGCCGCCCAGGTCAATGGCATTACGCAGAGCGCAGTCAGCCAGCAGGTCACTTCGTTGGAACGTCAGCTCAAGGCCCTACTGATCGAGCGCAGTAAGAAGAAGTTTCGCCTGACTTGCGAGGGCGAGATTTTGTACGAGTACGGAAAGCAGATCATCCAGTCGTACGAATCCTTGGTAAATCGCCTTCAGGAGGTGAAGGAAATCGTTTCCGGAGCCATTCGTATCGCGACGATTTACAGCATCGGCCTTCACGACTTGCAGCCGTACGTGAAGAAGTTCCTGAAGAGCTATCCTACGGTCAACGTGCACGTGGAATATCAGCGCGCCAACCAAGTGTACGAAGACGTGATGGGCAATGTGGTAGACTTGGGAATTGTGGCTTATCCCTCAAAAGAATCGGGAGTGGAGGTAGTGCCCCTACGCGACGAGAAGTTGGTCTTGATCTGCCATCCGAATCATCCGCTGGCCAAGGCCAAAACTGTTAAACTGGAGCAGCTTAACGGCAATAAATTCATCGGTTTCGAGCCGGACATTCCCACTCGTAAGGCGATCGATCGCGAACTGCGGGAGCGGGGCGTGACGGTACACCACGTGATGGAGTTCGATAACATCGAGACCGTCAAACGGGCGGTAGAGATCGAAGCGGGCATCAGCATCGTTCCGTTGGGAACGGTGGCCCAGGAGATAGCGAAACAGACTTTGGCGGCGGTTACCTTCGCGGATGCCGAGCTTTCCCGGCCCATTGCGGTCATTCACAAGAAGCAGAAGGTTCTCTCGCCCGCGATGCGCGAATTCATCACCACGCTTCAAGCGCCGGTTTAGCCTGGTAAAAGCAAGCAACCGCTCGCGGCCTTCCAGGCAGCCGGAGCGGTTGAGTGGTAACGGGCAAACAGCGGCGCTTCCCGGAGATTGACGCTAAAATCAGCTCGCAATGGCGGCTTTTTCTTTGCGCTTCCGAACCGGCTTCCGGGCGGCAACCGGTGCAACAGGTTCGATGATCACATCTTCCGGAAGGTGCAGATAGCGACCACAATTGCCGCAACGCTGAAGTTCGGTTCCCAGGGCAGCACGACGCAAAGTGCCGAGGGGAATGGTAATGTGGCATTCACCACAGACACCGTTTCGCACCACGGCGACGCCTTTTTTCCCGCGCAATTGCAGGCGATCAAATTGGGCCAGAATGGCTTCCGGGACCTTTCCGCGGAGCTTTTCGATACTCGACTCAACGGGACCACCATTCGCCCCGGATTTGGAGCCTGAATTCTGCAGCGCGAGTAAATCAGCCGTCACATTCTTCATCAGGTGTCGCGCGCCGCATTCGTCGTGCCATGCTACTTGTGTGTTTTATAAACTATTGAAATAGAACAGGTTGTGAATTTTCTAGAGCAGGATGCGGCTGCCGCTTGGAGAGGTTTTCGATGGTTTGTGCAATTATTGCACATATTAGCGACAGTAGAGTGCAGCTTTCCGAGTGCGTTGCGATTGGAACGTCGTCTCCCCCGGATTTCATTCGACGGGCGGCTGCCGGTTCTCCGATATCAGGCCGTATTCCTTGAGCTTATATTGAAGCGTGCGGCGGCTGATTCCCAACGCCTTGGCGGCTTTTTCGCGGTTGTTCGTCAAGTGGATGAGCGTTTGCCGAATGGCCAGTTTTTCCACGTCGGCCAAGGTCATTCCAGCGTGAAAGGCGAAGCCGGTGACCGTTTGGTCGTATTGGCGCAGAAAATCCGGCAGGTCGGAGACTTCGATGAGCGTGTTTTTGCACGTGATCACCAAGCGCTCGATCATATTGCGCAATTGACGGACATTTCCCGGCCAGGAAAACCGTTGGCAAAGCTGCATGGCTTCGGGCGACAGGGCCTTCTTGCGTCGTTTGTGTTTCGCGAGGAAATGGGTGAAGAAACTTTCTACGAGCAAAGGGATGTCCTCTGCCCGTTCACGGAGAGGGGGTACCACGATGGGTACGATTTGCAATCGGTAGAACAAATCTTCCCGGAATTTTCCGACAGCCACGGCTTCTTGGAGTTTCTTGTTGGTGGCGACCAAGACCCGCACATTGACCCGCACCAGATCGGTGCCGCCCACCATGCGAAACGTGCCCTCTTCGAGTACTCGAAGCAGATCACCCTGTCCCTTGGGTGAGAGGTCCCCTATTTCGTCGAGAAAGAGAGTTCCCCGGTCGGCGAGTTGAAATCGGCCTGGTTTATTGGCAACCGCACCGGTGAAGGCCCCTTTGACGTGGCCAAATAGTTCCGCCTCCAACAACTGTTCGGGAAGAGCTGCGCAGTTGACCGAGACAAACGGTTGCTGGGCTCGGGAACTTTTCAGGTGGATAGACCGGGCGACCAATTCCTTGCCCGTGCCGCTCTCTCCCTCGATTAATACGGTCACGTCGCTTTGCGCGACTTCGCCGATCAAGCTGTTGACCCCTTCCATGCCTTCGCTGTTGCCCAACAAGGGGTTGGGTTCCGAGCGTTTTCTCAGCCGCGATCGCAACTCATTGTTTTCGGCCATCAGGGCCTGGAATTCGAGGGCCTTGGTGACGAGGGCTCGCAGGCGTTTCAAATCGATGGGCTTGGCCAGGTAATCGTACGCACCGTCTTTCATGGCCTGAACGGCCTTTTCCATGGTGCCAAACGCAGTAATAAGGATGAAAAGCGTGTCGCGGCTATGGCTTTTCACCTCCCGGAGCAACTCCGTCCCGTCCCGTCCGGGGAGATGGACGTCGGCGATGATCAAATTGTAAAGCTTGCTGGCGGTGAGTTTCAGTGCCGCTTCGGCATTGCCCGCTGTTTCCACGCTATAGCCATCCTGCCGCAACGCATCATGTAAACTGGTGCGGATGCCTGATTCTTCGTCCACGACCAACACGTTGACTCGGGATTTATCCATGCAGCGGAAAGGGGTGTACTCCTACCGCGGTCATCCACCCTGGGGCCTGACCCAGGGCCATTGCGATTAGGTACTCCATGTCCCTGCTAACCTGACCTGCCGGGGGCCGATGTGCAACGCTGGGGGTGCGATTGGGCAGCGAGGAGGGGCCGACTTCGAGAGCGTTTTTAAGCTGCTGCTGGGTGTCCCCGTACTGCGTAGTTCTTGGTTTTCGTCCAAAATTTCAGGCCACGGAATTCCGGTCTCATCTGGCAGTCGTAACCCATGGGGATTTCCTGGCATAGGCCGCAATAGGTGGCGACACGTGTTCCGAGAGGGGCCTGGGTCAATTGAGTGGCGACGTGTTCGGTGTAAGCCTCGTAAAGTGATTCTGCAAGATCTACCAAAGGATCGATCTTGACGCTGGGTTCCAGGTTTTCCTCGAACGGATTAAAGAGGTAAAACGCCTCGAACTGGGAGAAATCAACCCGGTTCACATTGCCGTGAAAAACCCGGGCGTTAGGAATACCAGCCTGGGTCATGACCGAGTGCGCGAGGTCGCAAAGGTATTTCCGTTGCTCGATTCCGGTGAAGTCGCCTTGGGTGCTGAGCGCTCCGGCGATGCAGAACTTCCCAGGACCGCAGCCGACATCCAGGACTTTGATGCCTGGTTCGGGGGCCAGAAACTCGGCGGCGGCGCGGGCGATCTTCAGCGGGGTCCAATGGATGTCGGACAACTCGCGAATCTCACGGGGATAGATCAAATCGAACTGATCGTCATCCCACGAGTGCAGGTACTCCAAAAGCCTCAAAGGTTTCATCCGGCAACAGCTTGAAATCATTCATGGTGCCGGTTCCCGTGGCTAGTCCCAAACGTCTGAGCGGGCGAAGCGACAGTCGCCGAGAGCTTGCCTTGGCATTCAATTTACATGGTTCGGCAAATCGAGTGTTGACCACAGGCCTGCCGTTTGGTTTCAAGAGCGTGCATGTTCACCCGTATTTCGCCGCCCACTGAGTCGTCTCGACTAAGAGTGATGGTGGCTGCTTTGGCTTTCAGCGTTGCTCCCCATCTACTGGGAGCCGTTACCGTTTCACCCATTTTCAGCGACCACATGGTGCTGCAACGCGGTATGCCAGTGCCGGTGTGGGGAAACGCGGCCGATGGCGAGAAAGTAACGGTTACCTACGGCGGCAAGTCGGTCACCGCCGTGACCCTCAACGGAGAATGGACTGTCCGCCTGCCGGCCATGAAAGCCAATGCTGTGGGCGCAGACCTGAAGATTCACGGCTCCAGCGATATCGAATTGCATGACGTAGTCGTCGGCGAAGTGTGGGTGTGTTCCGGGCAATCGAACATGGAGTGGCCTCTGCGGGCGAGCTACGATTCGGGGGCGGATATCCAGAACAGCGCCAATCCGAATCTCCGCGTCTTCCAGGTCACAAAACGCAAATCCTTCACTCCGAAGACGGACTTGGACTACGCCAAGCATGCTTGGGCGGTGGCGTCCCCTGACTCCGTGCGCGATTTTAGCGCCGTTGGGTATTATTTCGGCCGTGATCTTGCGGCCGACTTAAAGGTTCCGGTCGGAATCATCCACACCAGTTGGGGTGGGTCGCCGGCAGAGGCCTGGATGAGCATGGGCACGCTGCGTCGCAATCATGTTTATAACCGGGACATCCTCGATACCGCCTCGCGCGAGCGAAGGAATTATGAGTTGAGCCTGGCCGCCTGGCGGAAAGAAAAGGCGGAGACCGAAGCCAAGGGCGAGAAGTTCACCAAATACCAGCCGTGGCCCCCCTGGTCCCCGGCTGAACTATACAACGGGATGTTGCTGCCCATCGCTCCCTACGGCATCAAGGGTGCCATCTGGTACCAGGGCGAATCGAACGCCGGGCGCGCCTGGCAGTATCGCAACCTTTTTGCCGATATGATCACCGACTGGCGCAAGGTCTGGCAGCAAGGCGATTTTCCGTTCTACGCGGTCCAACTGGCGCCTTGGGACAAGGGTCGCAAGCGTTCGCTCCAGGAAATCACCGCCAAGCCCGGGGACAGCGATTGGGCCGAATTGCGTGAATCGCAGAATCACGTGGCCCGGACCCTGAAGAATGTGAAAACGGCAGTCATCACCGATGTGGGTGACAAGGATGACATTCATCCCACGAAGAAACTTCCGGTGGGGCATCGGCTCGCCCTGTTGGCGGAAAAGAATCTCTACGGATTGAAGGTAATCGACCATGGCCCCGACCTTGGGGACGTGTCCTTCCAAGGCAAGGAACTCCGGCTCCGTTTCGACAATGTTGGCAATGGATTGAAGACCCTGGACGGGGGGGCGCCCACCGGCTTCGCCGTCGCCGGTGCAGATGGTGTGTATCAGTGGGCGGATGCTAAAATCATCAACAAGAACGAACTTATCCTGACCAGTGCTGCTGTCCCGGAGCCCAAGACGGTTCGTTACGGCTGGGCGGATTTCCCGGTGGTGAACCTGGCGAACAGCGCCGACCTGCCGGCTTCGCCGTTCCGCACGGACAACGCGGTCTGGACGACGTCGATCATCCGCTGATCCAGTCTAGTGATTTTACGAGAGCCCGGAACGCCTTTGGCGTCCGGGCTCTTTTTTTGGTCTTTCTTCTAATTTGTGCCGGGTTGCCGGGCTCTCATTGCCAGGGCTTTTTCGACTTCGGGAAGGTACTTGGCGGCCAGGGGATCTTCGGGGTTGAGTTGGAGCGCGGTTTTGAAGGCGTCGCGGGCTTCGGGGAGTTTTCCCAGTTGGGCGGCGCAGATGCCCAGGCTGCCGAAGGCGGCGGAGTCGTGGGTGTCCAATTGGGTGGCGGATTGGAACGCGGCGTAAGCCTCAGGGATGCGCTTGATGCGGATATAGACGGAACCGAGGTCAAAGTAGGTCTCGGCGTCGGTTGGATTCAGGCGGTTCGACTCCTTTAGTTCCGCGAGGCTTTCGTCCATCTTCCCGATATAGCCCAGGGCGCGTCCCAGTCGTTTGTGGGCTTCGGCGTCCTGGGGATTGAGGCCGGTGCTCCAACGGAAGGAAGCCAGGCTGACGCCCAGGAAATACTGGGAATAGTCGCGTGCCAGCACGGGGTAGTCCGATGGTTTGGTGGGGACCACCTGGAAATAGAGCGATCCCATTTCGTCCTGACTGCGTGGGCCGAGCAAGACCCGCGCGGGTGGCGAGTTGGGATTTCGGATGTTATTGGTGCTGTTGTCGTAGGTAAAACGCATATCGATACGGGTGCCCTTGGGCAACTCCACCGGGGTCGTGTAGGCGTAGTCGCCCTGCCACTTGTAATCCCAGTTCCTAATCCAGAAGAGGTCCTCTTTCCGGCCGTCAGGTAGCGTGGCGACGCCGCGCATGTCCCGGGCCAGATAGTGGGCGTGGGCTCCCACGCGCACGACTGCCACGTCCACCGGCAGGGTATAGGATTCCGTCGCGGTATAGTTCGAAATGCCGGGCGGGATATCGAGTTGGAGGGCGGTGAGGCGGAGTCGGAAGGGGCTGTTGGTCGGTGGTCGCTCGGTAAAGTAGAATCCCACCCGGGGCCGCACCGTTTCCGGTTTGCCGGAAGGATTGAGGTGCATTTGCAGTACGAGGTCAGTCCCGGGTTTCAAGGGCCAGGCCAGGCCGTCAGGGGTTACGGAGGGGATTTTGCCTGGTTGCCATCCCAATAATTGACCGCCGGGCATGACGGCCGATTCGGGGCCGTCCATGCCATCGAATCCGGGAGGCTGTTCCCGTTCGGCTCGCCGCCGCGATTGCCGCGTTTCATCCACCTGGATATACGCATGGTGGACCACCCGGGGATTGCCTGGCAGGAATTCAACTGCCTTGACGAACCGGCGGACAGTCACGGGGATGGCGGCTACGAGGTTTCGGTAAACATCCCGGCCTTCGGCGGCCAGGGTATAGGGAGGAAGATCGACAACCAGGTCGGGCGTTCCCAGATGCCACAGGTCGGAAAACGTGGGTGGAGGTGGCAGATCGCTGGCCGGGCCTTCTGCGCAACCCTCTTGGATCCACTGCTGCAGTTTCCCCAAGTCCTCGGTGTTGAGGCGGCGCTCGCCTGCGAAGCTGCCAAAACCATGCTCAGGCAACCAAGGTGGCATATAGCGACTCGCGGTGACCTCGGCGATTTCCTTCGCGTGTTTCTTAACCTGCCCGTACTCCAGCAATTCGAAAGGTGCCGATTGGCCCGCCCGATGGCAGGCGGCGCAATCGCGGTAAACGATAGGGGCGATGTCCTTGGAGAAGTTCAGGGAGCCCTTCGGACGGGTGGTATAAGGTTGTGAGTCCGGGAGGGGTGACGCCACGGAGTCGGCCAATGCTGACGGCATGACGAATCCGCCCCCGGTGATCGCGGCAAGGATCGAGGCAACCACGGCCAGCATATTGATGCTGGGGCGACCTGTCGCCCGCTGCACCAGACTTTTCTTTGGATTTGCCTGGATGGCCATAGTTCGCAAAGCCTTTGTCCAGCGTGGCGGCCTGGGGAGGATGGAGCGAGGTTTTTTCGCAGGGCGCCGGAGAAGGAGGGGCTCAAAAAGATGCGTCCCGGAGACGCGTAATCGGCAGCCGAAAGCACTGCGCGGTGGTCCGCCAAGGTTTATTGCGAAATTACGCGGTAAAATCGACTAGTCGTCGAGGTTACGGATTCATCGATGAAATGGTACAATCCGGGCAGGATTTCCACGGTCTGACCCAGGCTCAACCAGGACTCGGTCGCAACGTCCAGACCATGGGTGGCAAAAATGCCAAAGGACAAGCCTGGGGTATTATCGAAATCAAGCAGGAATCGCCCGTCAGGCAGGGCGACAGGAGGCTTGATGCCGAAGGGAGCCGCAACCGTCGCCGCGGGATCATATAATTGGACATTCGCGATGGCTTCGCCATCGGTAAAATTGAATCCACCGACCAGCAGCACTCGCCCATCCGAGAGTGCGAAGGAGGCGTGGCCTTGCCGACCGGTGAACAACGGAAGGGTGGAGGACCAGGTATTGTGGGTGGGATCATAGAGTTCCACGCCCGTGGGCTCGTCGTCGGTCCCGGAACCCCCGGCCACCATCACCGATCCCTTGGGCAACAACACGGCCGTATGGTCCTGGCGGGAATTCCGCATCGGAGGACCCGGAGTCCAATTCCCGGCGATGGGATCATAGAGTTCAGCCGTGGCCAGTATTTCACCGTAGGGGCCTTGATTTCCGCCGGTGACCAATACGTGGCCGTCTGGAAGGAGTGTTGCAGTATGATTTTCCCGACCCGAGCCCAGGGAACCTGTGGGTCTCCAATGTCCGGTGGAAGGCGTATACAATTCGCAGCCGGATAAAACTCCCGTCTGGTTCGCTCCGCCGATCGCCAGCACGTCACCGTTCGTCAACACGACCATGCGAAAATTGGAACGTGGGATGCCCATGGCTTCGGTTCGCGTCCATTTGCCTGCCGCTGGACCGAACGTTTCAGTACTGCCAAGTGTCCCAAATCCGTTGTAACCACCGGCCACCAGCACGTTTCCGCCCGGAAGCCGAACTGCCGCCGCGCCCCAGCGCGCGTCGTGAAGGGGATCGGTCGTGGTCCATGCTCCTTCCTTTGGATTATATAGTTCAGTTTCCGAAAGTGCCCCGCCGTTGCTTCCGCCGGCCACCAGTACCCGGCCGTCTGCGAGCAGGATATTCGCCGAGGCGATTCGGGCCACGTGCATGGGATCTACCGCCGACCATGCGTCGAGCATGGGATGGTAAACCTCGGAATCGGCAAATATGGTGCCATCATATCCTCCGGCCACCAATACTGTTTCGTCGGGCAACAACACCGCCTCGCGGGCTGGTCTAGGCACGAGCATCCGCGCACCAAGAGACCAGGTCCTGGAGGAGGCCTGATATAACTCCGTGGCCCGTGGTGACAAGAGATCGCCGAATCCTCCGGCAATCAACAGCCGCCCGTCCGGGAGCAGGCTGGCGGTGTGAGAACTGCGCCCCCCACTCAGGGCGCCAACTTGGGACCACTGCATGGTTGCCGGATCGAATAATTCTGCGTTGCAAATAGCGAAAACCGTGTCGTTGCCACCGCCGCTGACGAGCACCGTCCCATCGGGAAGGGTTGTGGCTCGGGCCTGCAAACGTGGCTCTCCGAGAGTGCCTGCGAATGACCAACTACCGTTCGCGGGGTCGTATACCTCCGCCGTGGCGGAGATTTTCGAATTCCGGTCCGTGCCTCCCACCACCAACACCCTTCCATCATGCAACAATGTGGCAGTGTGAAACTTGCGGGGCTCGGAAAGCACGCCGGTGGCAGTCCACTTGCTTAGGATGGGGTCATACAGTTCGGCGGTGTCGAGTACCCCGTTGGTGCCGGATCCGCCAACTGCCAAAACTCGCCCGTCCGAAAGAAGTGTCGCCGTGAAACCAATACGGACGACCGACATGGCGCCAGCCGGAGTCCATGTGCCGGCTTGCGGGTCATAGAGTTCCGAATCGTAGTCGGTTGGATCAGCAGCACCTCGTCCACCGGCAACCAGGAGGCGTCGATCGGGAAGCAAAATGGCCACGTGGGATTGGTGGGTTGAACCCATGGAACCCGTGAAGACCCACGTTTGAATCGTTGGGTCGAATAACTCGGCGCTTTTCAAATCGCCCGAATCGCCCACTCCACCTGCGGCAAGCACCAAGCCATTGAATAATCGGGTGGCCGTATGCGACCGCCTGGGGATCTTCATCGCCTGGCTGGTCGTCCATAACCCATCCAGCGGATTGAAGATCTCGGCACTTCCAAGAATGTGATTACCATCATCCACTCCTCCCGCCACCAGTACCCTCCCATCCGATAGCACGGCTGCCGCATGGTCACCACGGATATTGTGAAGCTCCCCCGCTTTGACAAAGGTCCCGGCCACTCCTTGGGAAATGGAAATCCACTGGGCAACGATGAGTGCCGACATGAAAAGGGCCCGGAGGTGTCTCCAACGTTGACCCCGTTGTTGGGTACTCGAATGGGCTTTCATGGCCATTTCAATGGGTATTTTAGGGGCTTTGAAGATTCTCATCGGCCAGCCGACGCCAGATCCGGATGGTGGAAGTGATCGATCACCCGCATTCGATGGTTCACTCCAGACTAAGTTCCGTTAAAAGTAGAACAGATTCCACTGTTTCGTGCAGTCCGTCGGTCCCGTGGTCAGCACACCGGGGACAAGCCCATTTTCATCGGTTGCGGCGGCGTGTCCCGCACGCAAAATCCACGTTACGAAGGCGCAATGGCTATTTTCCTCGCTGCTGCAGGGCGGTGTTGACGCGGGCGAGGTAGCTGCTGGCGAGTTGGTCGTCGGGATTGATGCGCAGGGCGGTCTCGAAACAGTTTCGAGCCTCCTGAAGCTTGCCCAATTGGGCGGCGGCGATCCCCAGGCTGCCCAAGGCTTGACCGTCGTTGGGGTCGAGCGCGGAAACGGTTTGGAATTCGGTATAGGCTTCAGCAATGGCGCCATTGCGGATATAGATGGAACCCAGGTCGTAGTGGACTTCGCCGTCGGCGGGATTGAGGCGCGCCGCTTCGGTGAGTTCCGCAAGTCCTTCTTGTGGTTTGCCCTGGTAGCCGAGGATGCGGCCGAGCCGCTTGTGGGCCTCCGCATCGCGGGGATCGAAGGCGATGCGGTTGCGGAAGAATCCGAGGCTGACCCCGAGGTAATATTGTGAGAAATCGCGGGTCAGGGTGGCGTAGTCGGCGGCGGATTGCGGCAGGACCTGGAAGTAGAGTTCCCCCATTTCGTCCCGGCTTTGCAGCCCGAAACGAACGCGCTGCGGGGGGGTGTTTGGGTTTCGTACGTTATTCGTGGTATTGTCGTACGTATAGCGCATCGTGATTTTGGCGCCTTTGGGCAGCGGGACCGGCGTCTGGTAGGCGTAGTCGCCCTGCCATTTGAAATCCCAGTCCTTGATCCAGATCAGTTCTTCCCGACGCCCGTCAGGGAGGGTGGCGAAGCCCTGCATGTCCCGGGCAAGGTAATGGGCATGGGCGCCCACTCGCACGACGCTGGCGTCCACGGGAAGGGTATAAGACTGCTCGGCGACGTAGTTGGACACCCCGGGCGGGATATCCAGCTCGAGCGCGGTGAGGCGCAGGCGAAAGGTGCTGTTGGTGGGGGCGACATCGGTGAAATAGAACGCCACCCGAGGTTGGACGAGTTCCTTCTTGCCGGACGGGTTCAGGTGCATCTGGAGCACCAGGTCGGTGTTCGGATTGAGCACCCAGGCGAGTCCGTCGGGATTGATGCCCGGCGTTTTTCCAGGCTGCCAACCGAGAAGCTGCCCTCCCGGCATGGAGGCGGTTTCAGGACTTTCCATGCCGTCGAAACCCGGCGGCTGCTCGCGGTCCGCCCGTTGGCGTGAACGACGCGTTTCGTCGACTTCGATAAAGGCATGGTGGACCACCTTGGGATTGCCGGGTCGGAATTCCACGGCTCTTACAAACCGCCTCGCCGGCACCGGAATGGCGGCCACCAAATTGCGGTATATATCCTTGCCTTCGGCTGGCAAGGTATAAGCAGGAAGGTCGACGATAAGGTCGGGTTTTCCGAGTTGCCAGGTGTCGGACCAGGTTTTCCGAACGGGCAGGTCTGCTTCATTGCCTTTGACGGCGCCTTCGGCAACCCACTGTTGCAGGATGCCTATTTCGTCCGCGGTAAGGCGGCGTTCGTGCTCGAAAGTGCCGTAGCCGTGCTCAGGCAGCCACGGCGGCATATAACGGCTGCCGGTCACCGTGGCTATTTCCCGGGCGTGCTTTTGGACTTCTGCATAGTCCACCAAGGGAAACGGCCCGGACTGTCCAGGCCGATGGCAGGTGACGCAGTTCCGGTCCAAAATAACGGCAACGTCCTTGCAGAAAGTAAGCGTATTGTCGGGTCGCCGTTGGTATCCGGCTTCAGCTGGAGTGGAACGGACCTGATTATTCCCGGTCGCCGATCGCCAATAGGTGACACCGATGGCGGCGATCGCGAAAGCGGCAATTCCAAGGCCTATAGAACGGAACTGTCCGGCAGGTTTTGCCGGCGTAACAGGTTGATTATGGGCTGGCTTGGACGATTTGGGTCGGCTCATGGAAGAGAAGGAATGGAGCAGCCCAAGGCGGGCGTGGTTGGGGCTGTGGGCGTCCGGTTGGCGAGGATCGCCTCTAACGCGTCGCGCAAGTCCTGTTTTTTGGGCTCTGTCCGCACTTTGCCAAAGGCCACATGACGGTCGTCGATTCGTCCGTGGTAGGCCCAGCCTTGGTTTGGAACGTAGACTGCCGCTTCGGGCGTGACGTGGACGCCTGAGGCCTTCACCAATCGATGTTCATGGTCGGTCCAGGCCGCGATGGGTAATTCGAATTCCGCCAAGTGTTTTCTCACGGCGGCGACCGTTTCGTCTCTGTTTGGATAGACCAGGCGAAAGGCCACTCCCCGGGCGTCGAAATCACGGGCGAGGCGCCGGAATTCAGGCGCGTATTGGTTCGAGATCGGGCATTCGACACTGACAAACAGCAGCACTACCGCCTTCGCGCCTTGGATTTGGACTGGATCAGCCGAACGGAGGGTCACCTCCGTTACGGTTGGTGGAGCGTTGGTTGGAATGGAAGGAGTTTTCGCCGGGGTCGCCTCGGAGTCCCAGGCCAGCGGACAGCAAGCCAAGCCCAAACCCACCGCCCAAGCGAGCCAGCTTCCGTTACGGGAGCGGTTCTTATATCGAGCGATTCGTTTGAGACAGTCCGGCACGTGCATGACTCAAGGTATTCGGACGCGATAAAAGACAGCGCCTTCGACCGGAGGATTCGGGTCTTCCACGGCATTGGTACCGTCGACTCCCGCAAGGCCTTGCCTATAAACAGTGAAGCCCTGGGCCAGGTTGGTGGAACGTTCCAGGTTGTAGCGCCGATTGGCGGCGCCGATCCACTTTACCACGAACTTCGCGCCGAGCGAGGTGTTCGAGGCGGTGAGGATGCGGAATACCGAGGCGGCATTGGTCGGATCGGTGCCGGCGGCTGCTTCGTCCGCGTTGGACACCCCATCTCCGTCGCTGTCAGCCGCGGTCGAGTTGCCCAAATGCCCGAAATACTCCAATTCCCAGGCATCCGGCAGGCCGTTCTTATCTATATCCGGGGTTTCCAGGTGCAGGGTGATGAGCTCGACTTGCTTTCCAGCCGCATTGTGTTGGTGAAGCAGGAGGGCTTGGACCAGGGTGGCCCCCGCAGTGGCGTTGGTCCGGTTGACGAGTGCCTGGGGAGTCCGGCCCTCGTCAAAAAAGGGCGAATGTTCAAAACCATAGGGCGTGGAATCGACGAGGGGGTGGGCGGCGTCGAAGGTGGCCCAGGCAGTGGTGTCCTGGGTAAAATCGGCGCTCGTGGCGATCACGCGGTAGCGGAATTTGGCGAATCCCTCGGTAAGACCGATATCGGTGGCCTTCACACCCTGGACCACGACCGAATTGTGGTAGGTCGCGGTATCATGCGTCGGATCCGTCAGGATATTGAGTGGACTTCCCGGCATGGGATCGCTGCTGTCCAGGGAGGGGTAGGCTACGCTTATCAGGGCCGCGTTGGCGTCGCTCAGTGAATCGATGTCGCCGGAAACCAGATTGCCCTGGGTGGCATTGGAAACGGTATAATCAGCCTGGTCATCGCCATCCAGGTCAATCTCGACGTCCAGGGAGATCACCGCCCGCTGCGGCGTCGTCCATTTCCCGGCGACCGCGGTGCCGAAAAAGACCCGGGCCTCGGCGAACGAAGCGGCGGAACCAAAATCCGTGGCGGCTCCAATGGCCAGAACGTCGGCGGCGGAATCGGGGAAAGTGGTTTGCCGATTAGGGCTGGTGGTGCCGTACTGGAATAGGGAAACCATTGGCGCCTGGTGCGCGGAGGTGCCGGTCGTGGGGACAAACACGGTGGCGGAATTCCCCGCGGGCACTCCCATCGTGCGGGTTGCTGCGGCATAAGTGGCCAGAGCCCGGGGAAGGACATGCCAGGAGATATGGGCGGCGTTGGTGCCATCCGTGGCATAGACCTGGCCGCTGGCTTCCGGCAAAGGTTGCACGGGATATTTGGAAAGGGCGGCTGGCGTGGTTGGATCGCTTTGCGGATGGAGCAGCGAAGGGTCGACCGTCAGCACGGCATCCACCGTTGTAAAGGCGTTTGCGGCCAGGGTTATAAGATTGGTCGCCAACGCAAGGGTGACGCCGCGGTCGGCGAACGTATTGCTGACGCTCAGGGCGACCAGCCGGGCCGAACCGCGATTGTCGATCCGGATCGGCTTGTGAATATTGGTAATGCCGGCCAATTCCAGGGCGCCAAAACTCAGGGAAACCTCTTTCACGCTGGCGGAGTTGCGCAATAGCAGCGGAGTCTGGGCGGCAGCCAGTACATTGAGGCGGCCGGTTCCGGTGCGAGACTCGGCATAGAGGCGTCCTTGCTGGTCGTGGGACGGCACCGCGGTGTTCATGAGAACGGCCTTGATGTCTGCCGAGGACCACGTGGGATGGAGCTGCTTTAGAATAGCCGCCGCGCCCGCCACATGGGGGGAGGCCATCGACGTGCCCGAATACGACACCGAGCCCGAGCCTGTGCCGCCGCTGGCCGAGAGAATCTGCGAACCGGGCGCCGCCATGTCGGGTTTGAGATTGCTCGAATCCAACGCGGGTCCGCGGGACGACGAACTTTCCACCGAGTCGGCGAGTTCGGGATGGGCGATGGCTGCCGTGTTGGCCAGGCGGGCAGTCAATCCATTGGCGAGTTGCTGTTTCAGCAGGTTGCCATCGTCAAGCGTGATCATGACCGCGGGGATTTTAATATCGCTGGTGGTGCCGGAACCCGCCATCTGGAGGGGTGGGCCGGTCACATTATTAACCACGATGACCCCGATGGCCCCGGCCGTCTGCAAGGCGCGTACCTTGTCGGAAAAGAAACAGGTCCCACGATCGACCAGCGCAATCTTTCCCTTTAGATCGGCGCTGTTGGACAATGCGCTGCAGGCGTCATTGGGGCTGGCGTAGATTACCTGGCCGGAGATCGGTCCAACGACCGACAACTGCGGCGTGAAAATTCCTTCCGCGCTCTGATAATTTCCAGCGACTGACGACGGTGCGGTGATCTGGGTGCTGGAAAAGGCGATGGCATCGTCCATGACGTTGGCGACAGAGAGGGCGTCGGGCGCGGTGCTGGGCGTACCCACGATATAGGGAGTATTGCCACTGTTGCCGGCTGAGATCACCACGACGCAGCCCAATGACGCCAACTGCCGGATGGCGATCTCCTCCGGGTCGGTCGAGTCCTGGACGCCAAAGGGGCTTCCCAGGGAAAGATTCACCACGTCCATATGATCGGATGTGCTGCCGTCCTGGTTGGGATCGGCGGCCCAATCGAGGCCCTCAATCGTCAGGCCAGTTGTTCCGGACGGACCAAAAACCTTGATTGCATAGAGCGATGCCTCCGGGGCCACGCCGGGGCCGACGGCGAAGGTGTTGGTATAACTATTGGTGCCATAAGGCCCGGCAAAAGCTTTCCCGCTCGCGAGCACTCCACCACCCGCCAGGATTCCCGCCACATGGGTGCCGTGCCCGGCCGTGGTGTCGAGCGGGTCAGGATCCGGGCTGGGATTCGACGAGCCTGTCTGCCCGGAGGAATCGTAGTCGTCCCCGGCCAGGTCGGTGCCGCCCACCACCCGGGTGGTGGGGAAGGTTCCGGTTTCGATGACGGAGGAATCGTTGGCGGTATAGGCGGCAACGGTTCCCTTGCCCCCAAAATCGGCGTGGGTATAATCAATTCCCGAATCGATGATGCCGACTCGGACGCCTTTGCCGGTCAGGCCCAGCGGGCTCTGCCAGGCCTGGGGCGCTTTCACAAAGGGCACGCTATGGACCAGGGTGCGTTCGTAGTGATTGACCCGATAGACAGCCCGCACTCCAGGCAGTTGTTTCAATTCAGCCAGTCGGGATTCCGGGGCCTGGACCGTGAGAGAATTGAGCACCACGGTGGTGCGGCCGAGGCGTTGCAAGCCCAGGGCCGCCAACTGGCTTTCAACGGCGGCGTGGTCCTTGAGAATGGCCGCGTGGCGGGCCTTTCCCAACGCGGCGGTGTTGACCACGGTCTTGGCCGTTTCCGAGCCGCCTGTGCGCGCCAGTGTTTCACTGACGCTTTCGCCAGATAACACCAGGCGGTAGGTGACAGTTCGTTCGGCGAGGGCGGGTCCGGAAAACAAGAAAATGAAGGGAAAAAGAGCCGCGCAAATGAGTTTTTTCATGAGATCCGGACCAGACTTCATCGGTAGTGTATTTCGTTGTGTCCGGCAAAGGATTTGCAATTCCCGTGCCGCACCCTGACAACCCATACCCTTGGATTCAAATGGTCCTCCGTCGACGTGACCGGACAGCAACGTACCGGGTTTCGGGGATGATGAATTTCCGCACTTCCACGGCCGCTTCGTCGGCACGGAATTCACGCAGGGCTATGTCCACGATTTCGGCAGCCAGGGTTTCGATAAGCTTCCACTCGCGTCCCTCACCCAGATGCAATAGACGCTGGCACACGGCGAAGTAATTGATGGTTTTGGTCAGATCGTCCGCGGCGGCGGCGGCGGTAAAATCATGCCACAATTCCAGGCTGAGGAGCAGACGTTGGGGATGGGCACGTTCGACGTCGGGAACACCGATCCGATAGCGCACTTCCAACTCGTTGATGATAATGGAGTCCATGGACGAAGGGGACTATCCGTGCCGCTGAGCCATGACTGCTTCCAGGAGAATTCGAGTTGGGGTGTTCAGTGGCAGTCGGGCGGCGGCATCGGGGGTAACCCATTGGTACGCCTGGCCTTCCGAGTTCAAACGCACCGCCTGGCCGGGGCCGGCCACCGCGGTATAATTGAGCAGGAGAAAGTGGACGTCGCGGTAAAACTCCGGTGGATGAATGGCGTCCTGTACCATGACAAACTGGATGTCGTGGATGGCCAGTCCGGTTTCCTCCAACACCTCCCGGCGCAGGGCGTCTTCGGAGGTTTCGGCCCACTCAATCTTGCCACCGGGAATGCCCCAAAGCCCGGACCATTTGTTCGTTCGCACGAGGAGAATCAGTCCTTGCTCGTCGAAAATCAACGCCCCTACCGTCGCCAAGGGAAAACGCTTCATCGCGGGTGTGGCCGAGGGATTTCTTAGTTCCATCCCGTTGGTTTCGAGGATGCGGCGGAGTTCACCCAAATGCTCCACGATAAGGTCGGGCTTGGCGGCCCGGAGTTGGGGCAAGGTGTTATACCCGGTGAGCACGGCGACACTGGCGACGCCCCCGGCGTGTGCAGCTTCAATATCGTGGCTCATGTCACCGATGAAAAGTGTCTCTCCGGGCACCAACCCGTTTTGCTTCAGGACGTCATGGATGCGTTCGCGTTTGTCGCTTACACCCAAATAGGGATGTTGCAGGAATGGCCCAAAACCAGTGGTTTGGCTTTGTTCCGCGTAGTGCGCCTCGGGCAGGGCACTCAAGACGAGGGTTCGCAAACCGCGCTCGCGGCAGAACTCCAGGAAGTCGCGGGTGTAGGGCAGGGGAACCACGTCGTTCTTAACCATGGCGAACTTCTCATGGAACCAAGCCTCCAACTGTCGGGGTGGGATATGCCCGGCGAAACGCAGATAGAAGTCGCGCAGGGGGAACTGGAACTCGGCGCGGAAACGGTCCAGCGTGAGGGGCTCAATCCCCGCTCGGGTGAAACAGTGATTCGAGGCGGCCCACACCGCTGGCAAGTCGTCCACCAAGGTGCCTGACCAATCGAAGATGACGTTGCGGATCACTCTGGGAGTTTAACGGCCTCTTGGCGCCGGGTCGCGTCTTTTGTGCTGGCTCCTGGGATGGATGGCTCTCACGGCGGTATTGCTTCAAGACCGCTTCTTCAGGTGGACAAACGTGGCGCCAAATCCGCCAAACGCGGGCGTTGCGAAGGCGAAGCGTTCGATCCAATCGTGCTTCGCGAGGGCGCTGTGAATGCTGCGCGCCAAAACGCTGCGGCCTTTGCCGTGAACCACGCGGACTTCCAGGATCCCTTTTTCGCGGCAGGCTTCAAGATAGGCGATAACGACTTCATTGGCATCCTGCGGGCGGAATCCGTGCAGGTCCAAAGTGCCATCGACGGGTACCGCCACGGGTGTTGCGGAATCCGTGGCGGCTTCGTCGTTCATACTGGCGATTACAGCGCCGCCGCCGCTTGGGCTTGGCGCACGAAGGCGATGATCGCCTGGGTGGCGTCTTCGATTTTGACTGCTTGCATCGCACCCGTGCGGGGCTTCAATTCAATCTCACCCTTGGCCAAGGATTTTTCGCCCAGGTTAACCCGGAGAGGGAAGCCCACGAGGTCGGCGTCCTTGAACTTCACGCCGGGGCGGTCGTCACGGTCATCAAGGATGACTTCGATTCCCGCCGCGGTAAGTTCGCGATACAGAGTCTCGGCAATTTCGAGGGGCTTGCTTCCTGGAGTAACGGTAAGCGGAGCGAGGCAGACTTGGTAAGGCGCCACGTTGATGGGCCAGAAGATGCCGTCCTTGTCGTTGCACTGCTCGATCACGGCCTGCAAGGTGCGCGTCACACCGATGCCGTAGCAGCCCATGACCGTGGGGCCACGCTGCCCGTCTTCGGAAATGACGAAGGAATTCAGTTTCTCGCTATACTTCGTACCCAGCTTGAACACGTGGCCGACCTCGATGGCGCGCCGGATCTTGAGCGGCAACCCGGTGGCAATCGCCAGTTCGCCCGCACGGACGGTGCGTAGTCCGACCCACTTGGTAACCCGGATATCGCGAGCGATATCGACATGGCGCAAATGGAACCCGTCTTCGTTGGCACCGGTCACCATGCCCGCCGCGCCTTGCAAGACAGGGTCAGAGTACACAGTAATGTTTGCCGGCACTTTGTTGACCGCACCCAAACTTCCCGGATGTGCTCCAAGCACGTTGAAAATCTCATCCGCTGTGGCCGGGCGGGCCAGGGGCGAACCGATTTCCGCCATCAATTTGGCCTCGTTCAACTGGTCGTCACCGCGGAGGAGGATCAGAACGAGCTTGGAGTCCACCATGTAAACCAACGTTTTGATCTGACGCTCTGCCGCCACGACGTGAGGCGCCGCCGCTAGGGCATCAATGGTTACTACCCCGGGGGTGGCAAATGATTCCGGCGCGGAACCCGTGGACTCCTTGGGTGTCGTGACGAGTGGGCCTTGGCTGGTGGCCTTCTCGATATTCGCGGCATACTTGCCGGATTCACAATAGGCGACGTCATTTTCACCGGTTTCCGCCGGGACCATGAACTCGTGCGAGAAATTGCCGCCAATCACGCCGGTGTCGGCTTCGACCGGGAACGCTTTCAGGCCGCAGCGACCGAAGATGCGTTCATAGGCCTGGTACATCTTCCAGTAGCTGGCCATTGCGCCTTCGTCAGTCACGTCGAAGCTGTACGCGTCCTTCATGACGAACTCCTTCGCACGCATCAGGCCGAAGCGCGGACGAATTTCGTCCCGGAACTTCGTCTGGATTTGATAGAAATTCCGGGGCAACTGGCGATAAGAACTGATTTCGCTGGCGGCCAGATGGGTAATGACTTCCTCGTGGGTCGGTCCCAATACCCATTCCTTTTTGGCACGATCGCGAACCTTGTACAGCACGTCCGCCGCCGTTTCATAGCGGCCGGATTGCTGCCAGATCTCGGGTGGTTGAAGGGCTGGCATCAAGACTTCTATGGCTCCCGCGCGGTTCATCTCTTCGCGGACGATGTTCTCGATCTTCCGCAAGACGCGCAGGCCCATGGGCAGGAAAGTGTAAAGCCCACCGGTCAGCTTACGCACCAAGCCAGCGCGCAAGAGAAGTTGATGGGAAACGATTTCGGCGTCCGAAGGCGTTTCCTTGAGAGTCGGAATGAATGTCTGCGACCAACGCATAAAAATGAGAGAATGGAGACGAAAAGGGTTGGTGTGAATGCGAAATCCGCTTTTTTGGAGCGCATTCCACCCGAAGTAATTCCAGCCACGATACCGGATTTGCCCGGCGAGCGAAGCTATTTGACCGTATTGACCAGCGGGGCCATGCCTTGAATCCGCACTTCCAATCGGTCGCCGGATTCGATGGGGCCAATGCCACTTGGCGTGCCGGTGAGGATGATATCGCCCGGCAGCAGCGTCATGTTGGTCGAGATGAAACTCACCAAATCGAAGCAATTGAAGATCATTTGGCTGGTATTGCCATTTTGACGCAATTGGCCGTTTTGGAAGAGTTGGATGCTCAGATCGTGGGGATCGATCTTGGTCTCAATGAATGGCCCCAGCGGCGTGAAGGTATCGAAAGATTTGGAACGGGCAAACTGGCTTTCCGAAGCCTGGATCGTGCGATCCGTGATGTCCTGGGAGGCGGTGTAGCCAAAAATGTAACGAGCTGCGGCTGCGGGTGTTACATTTCGCATCCGGCGTCCGATAACGATGGCGAGCTCGGCTTCGTAATCGTTTCGATGATTGGCAAAAGGGATCTCGATCTTGGCTCCGTCAGGAATCAGGGAAGTGGGAGCTTTCAACCAGAATAGCGGTTCTGTGGGCTGGGTCTTGCCCGTCTCCCGAACGTGGTCCGCGTAATTGAGTCCGACTGCGATGATCTTCGAGGGCTGAACGGGAATCAGGGTTTTCACCCCTTTTGCCGGCGTGGCCTTCTTCTCGAAAGACGGCGAGCCGAACACGTCCCCTTGAAGTTTAAAGATTTCGCCGTCCACCACCTTGGCGTAGAAAATCTCGTCTCCTTTTTGAAAGCGCCCGATGGCTGCCATAAACTGAAGCACGTTACCATTGGGCTGGGGCGAACCGCAAGCTAAAGCCCGTATTTCTTGGCCTCCAAAGCACTTCGATCCAGCGCGGGAGGTGGCGTATTCCGTTTGCCTGGGGGTGGTGCCGAAACGTTCTGGTGGCCTTGGTTGGTTGGAACCGGGGCGCTGGCTTCAGCACTGGATCCGCAGTTTTGGCCTTGGACGAGTGGGCTTCTCGCTTGATCGAATGCGTCGAGTTCCGACCGTAGTCACGTTCGGCCTGGGTGCCTTCCAGGCAAACCGCAAATACGCGCTCGCCGCGTCGGATCCCTCCATTCGTGGTTTTCCGCCCATGCAATCGTCGTACCCGCATTCGCGTACGCTTTGCGGGAAACCTGCCCGCTTCAGGGGCAGAGGTGCGGAGAAACATGCGGCCCCGGGGCATCCAGCGGCTGCGCA
>DATJII010000133.1:0-48032 GCA_035493435.1 Candidatus Limnocylindria bacterium
TCCCGCCTTTTGGACCTATCTTGCTCGTGGAGTCGTGCATCCCACCTCGACCACTCTCAACTGACCTCATGATCAAACATCACCTCATTCACCCAGACATCAACGCGATTATAGCCCGGGCCGGTCATCACGCGAAGATCCTGATCGCGGACGGCAACTACCCGGTATCGACCAAGAAGGGCCCGAACGCGCAGATAGTGCATCTCAACCTGGCCCCCGGACTCGTGACGGTCGCCCAAGTTTTGGAGGTCATTCTCACGGCGGCCCCCGTCGATCAAGTCCATCTCATGGGCATCCCTCCAGACGATTCCTACGCCAAAAAAGGCGAGCCCCCGGTGTGGGCCGAGTTCCGCAAAATCGTCACCGCCGCTGGGATCGAGAATCCGGTGACCACTATCGATAAATGGGATTTCTACAAGGCCGTCGAATCGAACGACCACGTCCTGACCATCCAGACCGGAGATCAGGCCCTCTGGGCCAACGTGCTGCTAAGTCTCGGATGCCGAACTTAGTGGTTCTATTGCTCCCTCACCCTAGCCCTCTCCCCCGAAAAAGTCTTCGGGGGCGAGGGGACAAGAATGCGTGCAATTGAGGCGAAGCATCTTCCTTCGCCCTTTTGGGAGAGAAGGTGGCCGCAGGCCGGATGAGGGGGCGGCGCACCCGTGGTTATAACCGCCTCTTTGCCCACCGAGGGAAAATCTCTCGCCATCGGGTATCATTCCGACAACGACTCGACTCGCCCGTCGGCAATCACCATAAGGCACATCTGGTAGTGAGTAGGCACGGACACTTGGGAATAGAGGTAACGATAAATCTCCAGACATGAACTTCCCTCGGGGCTTACCACCACGAGCCATCGGTCCTGCCCACCCGTCGGAGCCCGTCTGCCAGCCTCGGCATCAATCAGCTCAAGCCAGGCCTGGGCCGGATTAAGGATCTGGAGCGGATCCGAATCAGGATTGTGCACGAAGCCAATCAGTTTTGGCGCAACCTCCGATACCTCGCTCAATATTCGTATCCGGACACGATTCCCGTGGATCGAGTCTTCCAGGTCGCGACCCGATGCCCCACACCCGAGAAGAGTCTGTATTTTATCGTCGAGAGCCGCAGCGGTTTTCGACGGCAACCGAATGGGCGCAGTAACGGTCAGTAACACGGCTACGCCGTTCGGAACCATTTCAGCGAGACTGGCTTGCAACTGTCCCATGAGCCGTGTCACCACCTTGTCGAACCTCAAACGAGCCTTGGCGGAATTACCTGGCTCAGCGCCGCGCGGTTTGAGGGTCGCAATATCAACAGCTACCCGTTGCCTGGCGATGGCAATATAAACATCCGGACGACCACTACCCATTTCCCAGGTCGCCGAGAACCGCTTGGTAACGGCTTCGATGGCAGCTTGCTCCAGTTTCGTCAAGTCCCTCATACGCCCCGGAATCAACGGGTGCATCACTTTTTGGCCCCACTCCAACCGATTCAAGGAAAACGTGGCGGGCGAGTTGCGACCGATGAAACGACGATTGCCAGCGCACTCCGGCCCGACACTTCTACGGGGCGATGCAAGCCAGGCCACTCGTGGTCCGCAGGAATATCTGTCCCTTGCTCAGCGACGGCGTGCTGAGAGTTTCTTCGTTCCAGTTGTTGCGGGCCAATACTTCGAACTTACTGGAGGCCTTCACGACGATGCAGTTCGCCTGGCCGCTGGTGAAATAGATCCGGCCATCGGCGGCTACCGGAGAGACCTTGGCGTTTTCGGTAAACAAGCGTTCCTGCCACTGAGGCTCGCCCGTTTTCATATCCACGCACGATGCCATCCCGTCATCACGGATACAGAAGAGCAATCCCTGGTGAATGACCGGGGTGGGGCAATCGGGCGAGAATTTGTTGAAGGTCCAGGCCTTATGTGTCGCGGTGATATCACCCTGTCCACCGGCTTTGACGGCGACGGTATAGCCCCGATTTTGGAATCCAGAAGCCACCGCAACAATCAGGCCATCGCCCGCAGTAGACCCGGCGATGGTGCGCCCGTAAGGATGGGGAACGGTTAGATCCTTCAGAATCCAGCGTTCTGCTCCGGTCGTTGGATCGTAGGCATTCAAGGCCTGCGCGCCAGCGACCACCACTTCGGCGCGCCCACCATTGTGGACAAAGATAGGGCTGGAATAGGAGTCATTCGCTTCTTCCCGGGCTCCCAGCATCCGGTCCTGTTTCCAGATGTTCGTGCCCGTGGCGGCATCCACCGCGAGAACGAATGACGGACCTTGGTGCAAATAGGGAATGAAGAGTCGACCGTCGAGTAACATGGGCGAAGAGCCATACCCGTGGTTCGCGTGATACGGCACATAGTCTTTGGCCAAACTCCGTTGCCAGACCGTCTTGCCCGCCCGGTCCAGGCACGCCAAGTCGCCCGTCCCAAATAACACCCACACATGCTTGTCATCGGCGGCCGCTGTCGGCGTTGCCATGTTATGAATCTGGTTGGCGTGCACCGCCCCCTTGGCCACTTCGCGATCCCAGAGGAGCGCGCCGTCCTTGCGATCTAGGGCGAGGACGTGCAATCCCTTGTCCTCAGTCTGGGTGGTCAGATAGACCCGGTCACCGACGACAGTAGGAGACGACGCTCCCCGACCCGACAATTCTGTTTTCCAAGCCACATGATTGGTCTTGGACCACTCCAGTGGAAACCCGCGATCAGGACTCACGCCCAAGCCATCGATTCCCCGCCAACACGGCCAATCGGCCCCCGGGGCCGAAAGAGTAACAAAACCGAAACCAAGTGCCGTCAGTGCTCGCAAGGCCGTTTTCATGTGGAGGGGCGCATCGCACCCCAAAATTACCTGAAAGGCGAGCGAATTGCATTTCCCGGCCAGCGCGCAAACCGAACAGGACTTCAGAGCGCACTTGCCGAAGAACCGGCTGGCCCGCTACTTTCGTCTTTTCGGATTTGACGTCTATGAGCGCTACTCCAATTCGTGTCGCAGTCACCGGCGCAGCCGGCCAGATCGGGTATTCCCTCCTTTTCCGCATCGCTTCGGGAGCCATGTTTGGCCCCACCCAACCCGTTATCCTGCATTTGATCGAGATTGAGCCTGCCCTCAAGGTATTGAACGGCGTGGTGATGGAACTCGACGATTGCGCGTTTCCGTTACTCAAGGGAATCGTACAAACCTCGGACCTCAATGTGGGCTTCAAGGACGTCAATTGGGCACTCTTGGTAGGCAGCGTGCCGCGCAAGGCCGGTATGGAGCGCAAAGAGCTCTTGGGTATCAACGGCAAGATCTTCACCGGCCAAGGTCAGGCGATCCAATGCAACGCCGCGAGCGATGTCCGCGTTTTGGTGGTTGGCAATCCCTGCAATACCAACTGCCTGATCGCCATGCGCAACGCGCCGGAAATTCCGAAGGAGCGCTGGTTTGCCATGACCATGCTCGACCAGAATCGGGCCAAGACCCAGCTCGCCCAAAAGGCTGGCACCTCGGTCTCGAACGTCAGCAACATCGCCATCTGGGGTAACCACAGCTCCACGATGTACCCTGATTTCTATAATGCCCGAGTTTCCGGACGTCCGGCGACGGAAGTCATCAACGATGAAGCATGGTTCAAAAGCACTTTCATCCCGACCGTGCAAAAGCGTGGTGCCGCGATCATCGAAGCTCGCGGACTTAGCTCTGCCGCCTCGGCTGCCAATGCCGTCGTAGACACGGTTCGCGCACTGACCACTCCCACCCATCCTGATGACTGCTTCAGCGTGGCCATTTGCTCGGACGGCAGTTACGGCATCGAGCCAGGCCTGATGTACAGCTACCCGATTCGTAGCGACGGCGCGAAGTGGGAGATTATCCAGAATGTGCCCGTCAACGACTTCAGCCGCTCCAAGATCGTGGCCACCGAAAACGAGCTCAAGGAAGAGAAGTCGCTCGTTTCGGAACTCTTGCCCGCCTAATTCCCTGTTTTTCCAGGCAAACCGCCACCGTCGCAAGGCGGTGGCGGTTTGTCTTTTGGACAGTCTATCTGCTACTGCCCCAAAGTGATTCGCTGGCGAAATTCGCGGCAGGCCCGGCTGATATTGGAAGCACGCAGGATCGCCCCGACGACGCAGATGCGGGTAGCACCTGCCTCGCGGACCTGCTCCACGTTATCAAGGGTGATTCCCCCGATGGCGAACCACGGCAGCGTCACGTTCTTCGCCGCCCAGCGTACGTAATCCAAAGTTACCGCCTGCCGTCCCGGCTTGGTAGCGGTAGGGAAAACGGGCCCGATAGCAACATAGTCTGGTCCTGCAGCCACCGCTCGCAGGCATTGCTCCGGAGTGTGAGTGCTAAGTCCGAGGGCAAATCGTCCCTGAGCGACTTCTGCGGCCGTCGTAAACCCCGCGTCGAAGAAATCCTCCTGACCCAAATGCAAACAATCGGATTGAGTTTGGGCTGCGACTTCGGGGTAGTCATTGATAACCAACCAAACTCTGGCAGCGCGGGTGATGGGCCGAACCAGCTCCGCCCAGCGCAGAAGGTCGTTGGCTGGCCGATCCTTGGCCCGCAATTGGATGATGTCAGCCCCTCCCTCACAAAGCTCCCGGGCGAGTTCGTCCGGTGCCCGCCCGTCAAGATAAGCCGAATCGATGAAGGCGTAGAGATGACAGTCCTTGAATGGTTTCAACCCCATGTGCAGCGGAGTCAAACACTGTGACGACTCAAAATCCAGAGTCGTTGTGCGAGATGCGAATCCCGTCAGACGGTCAGTTCCGCACCGAAGCATGCTGCGCCAGCCAGAGCATGTCCGGCTTGCTAGCCGTTCCAGGAACACCCGTGACGTGGGCCTTGTGGTAGTCGCCAGAGAAGGACGGATTATTGAAGTCGGGACTCACCCAGCGATGGCGCTCGATATGTCCATCGAGGAATCCGAAATTGGAGAAGCGACCGTGATAATTGCCGGGCACGTGGTAAACGCCCGCCGCCGCCTGCATCTGGACGCCGAAGAACGGATGGCAAATGCTCAATGGATGGATTTCGCCGAAGGTAAAGATGGCATCAGGTTGAGGTGCGTCCGAGGTGGCTTCAAAAATCTGAAACTTGGAATCGTCGCCTTGCCCATTCACTGGCGCGCCTACCCAGCCCACGAAGGCGTTCAGAGCGTAATTGCGGGGATTAACGAGGCGCGACCCGCCATAGCGGATTGAGAAATTGTCTCCCGGGCAACGAAACACCCCGCGTTCGCGGATATAAGGCGCTAGCAGTGAAACCTTTTCGTTCACCAAGTTATTGCCCGTGCGATCCAGAAAGTTACCGCCTTCGCGGCCTTCAACCCAGTATTTGGGGACAAACGACACGGGGACACTGTCCAAATGAATGTCGGGACTGCCCGTTCCGTTCGCAGGGAGACTCTCGTGAAAGTCAGCGGAATAAAGGGCTCCAGCCCGGCCCAGTTCGTTAAGATTCCCCAGACAACTAACCACGGTAACACGTTGCCGGGCTTGAGATAAGGCGGGGAAGAGGAGCGCGGTGACTACTCCGATCACGGCAACGACAGCGAGTAACTCCAATAAGCTAAAGCCTTTGGAGCGGCAAGCCGAGGGTCGTTTCGGACAATTCATGCCTATTCCGGGGTCGTTGAGACCACTTGTAGCACGAATGGCTACGTATTCAACAAATAAAGCATCTCTTGAATCTCACTTTGTGGACCTTCGTGATGCTGGTCAATAGCCAACTGCATGGCCTGCTCCAAAGCAGTCCGCGCGGCGAATTTGTCACCTAGCTGCAGGTGGCATTTTCCCAGGAGTATCTGGACCACCATCCAATCGGAACGCCTAGAGAGTGCCTTGTTTAAATGCTCCAAGGCTTCGGCGAACTCGCCTTGATCGAACAAAGCCTTACCCAAACTGAATCGGGCCAGTTCGTTTTCGGGGTACTGGGCCACCATCTGTTTCTGTCGTGCTAACGGGTCGGACATGGGATTCCATTACGCCACATTTCCCACAAACCCAAGCCTGCTTTAGTCGCAGACCATAGAAGGTCGTCGTCGACGACTACGGCTGGGTGTCTTCGCCTGCTTCTTCTTTTGGATCCCCCGAAAACCATGCCGAAGCAACTGCGATTATTTCCCGCGGCTGGGCTAAGCCCAAAGCCAGCGTCACAGCCAGATACGAACCGCCTCCCAGCAACGCTGGAATAACGACTTCTCCGAGTTTCGCCGCCAAATTCGCGTGTCCGACCCAACGTTCCCAGGCCCACTTCGTGCCCCACATCACTGCAGCGGCGACCACCGCTGACCAGACCATTCGACTCACGGGACTGCGCAACTCCCCAAACTTGAAGAGCGGCAGTTTTCGCCGAAAGGCATACGTGAGGAGGATGGCATTGGCAATCGCCCCCAAGGAGTTGGCCATTCCCAAGCCGCTTCCAGGAAAAAATCGTAATAGGAAGATTGAAGAGAGGATCGTTATGATCACGCTGAACATGCCCACCTTCATTGGGGTGGAGGTATCTCCCAAGGCATAAAACGCCCGAGCGAGGAGATTGTTCAGCGAGAAGGCCAGCAGGCCTGGCCCGAGGGCCACTAACATTTCAGACACTCTCATCGTTGACACCGTATCGAAGCGTCCCCGTTCAAACAGCAAACGGACAATGGGTTCCGCCAAAATCAACATGGTGACCACCGGCACCAACGTAAGGAACACCAACTGCAGGAGCCCTTCCTTCAATGTGGAGCGAAACTCAGGATACTTCTTTTCCGCAGAAAGCTGGCTCAATTCCGAAAGGAGCACCGTGGCCAATGACAAGCCGACCAGCCCTTGGGGTAGCTCCATCAACCGGACGGCGTAGTTGAACGAGGAAACGATCTGGGGGCCGTGTATAAAGGCCAATCCCTGCGTCAGGAGGACGCTGAATTGAAAAACGCCCACCCCCAGGATGGCGGGCCCTGTGCGCCGCAGTAACTCCCTGACTGCGGGATCCTTCCAGTTGAAATCCCAGGCCAATCGGAACCCAGCCTGTCGCAAACCCGGCAACTGGCAAATCGCCTGCACCGCGCCAGCCACCACCAAGCCGAAAGCCAAGGCATAGACCTGTTGGTATAACTCGGTTCCAAAACGCGGAGCTACCCACCACACGGTGGCGATTAAAACCACGTTCAATACCGCCGAACTGACAATCGGCAGGAAAAATCGTCCTACTGCATTAAGGATCCCAATAAATACCGCTGTCAGACAGGCCAGCGGGATGTACGGAGACATGTCCCGCAAGAGCGAGAACATGAGCAACGTATCGATATCGAACTGGGTGACCCACCCCTTGGCGGCAAACCAGAGCAACAGCGACGCCAAGATCATCACCAAGGCGCTGAAGGTACCCAGCAAGACGACCAAAAGGCTCAAGGCCCGATTCGCGAACTGCCAGCCCTTGGCATCCCCGTCCATTCGTTCCTCTTGCAACATGGGAATGAAGGCGGCGGTCAAGGCCCCTTCCCCCACAAAACGCCGTACGAGATTGGGTAGTTGGAGCGCCATGTAAAAGGCGTCGGCAATCGGGCCTGTTCCCAGGAAAGCGGCGAAGGCAAATTCGCGAACAAATCCCAGTACGCGGCTGATCAATGTGGCGGTGCTGGCCGCTCCGGTGGATGTCAGAATTCGGGACATCGGTCCCCCAGCATCCCCCGAGCCTCGGCCACAAACCAAGCTTCAATCGCACGCTTTCCGCGGAACCCCATTTGACATCCCTACCGCAACAACCGCTATGCTCCGCCCGACATGACGCGCATGAACCAAGCGTTTGCCGTCCTCGCCGGTGTGGCCTTGCTGCCCGCCACCCGCCTGGTCGGTGACGCCCCGGACTTCAAAAAGGAAGTCCGCCCGATACTCGAAGCCAACTGTCTCAAGTGCCACGGAGCGGAAAAACCCAAGGGAGACCTCTCGCTCGTGACCTTGGCCAGCACCCTCAAGGGTGGGCACAATGGAATCGCCTTGGTACCGAAAGATCCCGCGAAGAGCCCCCTGTACGTTTCCACGACACTGCCCGCCACGGATGACAACGCGATGCCCCCAAAGGGCGACCGCCTCTCCGCCAAGGACCAGGGAACGCTGAAGGCGTGGATTGAAGCCGGTGCCCCATGGCCCGAGGAGTTCAAGCTCGCCCAAAAGGACAAGATCGATTTCAACCGCGACGTAAAACCCATCATCGAGGTGTTTTGCGTGCAGTGTCACAAGGAAGGACACGCCAAGGGCGACCTGCGCCTCGACGTGAAGTCGGAGTTTTTCAAGAGCAAGGATATCGTCATCGGTGACGCCCTTTCCTCCAAGCTCTTCACCTCCATGATCCTGCCGGTGGACCACGACGACCTCATGCCTCCGAAATCGAAGGGTGGACCGTTGCCCCGGGCCAAGGCCGATATTATTGCCGCGTGGATCGATCAGGGTGCCGAATGGCCGGAGGGCGTCGTGCTGTCCCAGAAAGAGGCGGCCTCGCTGGAAAACCGGGATTTCACCGCCATGTACGACGCGATTTACGCCAAGCTGGCGGCGCAGTATAAGGCGGAAAATCCGGGGGCCAAGGCCTCCGAGCCCTACACTGAGCCCATCCCGGGAACTCCGGTCAGCTTTGACATGTTGCCGATTCCAGGGGGCGATTACGTCATGGGCTCACCCAGTGGTGAAGCCAAGCGGAAGGCGGATGAAGGTCCGCAGGTCAAGAAACACATCGATCCGTTCTGGATGGGCAAGTATGAGGTGACCTGGAACGAGTATGAAATGTTCATGTTCCCGGCGCTGGAAAAGGGCACCAATGTGCCGACGGAACGCGTCGACAAGGAACTCTGGATCGCCTATCCCGAATTAACCCCGGGCACCGCCACCACGACCAATGTCTATATCGGCAAGGAAGCTGACGCGGTCAGCCGCCCCACGACCCCGTACGTCGAAATGAGTTTCGGCATGGGCAAGGATGGTTTCCCGGCGATCAGCATGACCCACTACGCTGCGGTATTCTACTGCCGTTGGCTGTCCGCCAAGACGGGCCACTTCTACCGGCTGGCGACGGAAGCCGAATGGGAATACGCCTGCCGCGCAGGCACCACCACCGCCTACTCCTTCGGTGACGATGCCTCGAAGCTCGGTGAATACGCCTGGAACACCGACAATAGTGACGGCAAGTACCAAAAAGTCGGCAAGAAGAAGCCTAATCCGTGGGGTCTCTACGACATGCATGGCAATGTCTCGGAATGGGTGCTCGACGCCTACGTGGACAGCTATGACAAGGTCGGTGACCAGAAGTACGTCCCCGGCAAATCCGAGTATCCGCACGTTTCCCGTGGCGGTTCTTGGGACGACGAAGCGGACCTCCTTCGCAGCAGCGCCCGCAAAGCGTCCGAGCCCGCGTGGAAAATGCGTGACCCGCAACTTCCCAAATCGAAGTGGTACCTGACCGATGCCCAGTTCCAAGGCATGCGAATCATCCGCCCGTTGGCCATGCCGACCCGCGAGGAAATGGAAAAGGCATGGACCAGCTTTCCCAAGCCCAAGCCTTGACAGCCAGCGCCACATGTCTAGATAGATTGATCAGCTAAACGCAACGTTTTATGTCCTACACCTATCCCGCAGAAATCGCAGCCTCCGCCAGGCCGGTGGATCGCGCGAAATTCGTCTCCAACACCTACAGCCATCTCGCGGGCGCCCTGCTCGCGTTTGTGGGCCTGGAATACCTGTTGCTGCATTCGCCTATCCCGCAGGCCATGATGCAGTTGCTCGGCGTCGGGCGCTTTGCGTGGTTGCTCGTGCTGGGTATGTTCATGGGTGTCACCTGGGTCTCCCAACGGCTGGCCGCCAGTGAATCGTCCCGTGCCCTGCAATATTCGGGACTGGCACTCTACACGGTGGCAGAAGCGTTTCTTTTCCTGCCCCTCATCTGGATTGCCAAGGAGACCCAGGGCACTGAAATCATCGCCCAAGCGGCCGCCATTACATTGGCACTAGTCATGGGCCTCACCACCATTGTCTTCACGACCCGCAAGGACTTTTCCTTCCTGGGTGGCATCATCAAGATTGCCTGCTGGGTGGCCTTCGGCTGCGTGATCGCGAGCGCTCTCTTCGGCTTCACCCTCGGAATCTTCTTCTCGGGTGCCATGGTGGTGGTTGCCGCAGCGGCCATCCTCTACACGACGTCCAACATCCTTCATAACTACCGCACGGATCAACACGTGGTCGCTTCCCTGGCACTGATGTCCTCGGTGCTGACGATGTTCTGGTATATCTTGCGGCTCCTGATGAGCCGGAGGAACTGAACTTCTCCAGAAACCCGATTACAAAAAAGCGCGCCTGGAGTCAGGCGCGCTTTTTCTTAAAACGACCCGCCGTAGCGGGTCCTGTATTGACAGAGTGACTGTCGCTTACTTGCCAGCCTTGGCTTCCGCCACGGCTTCACGCATCAGTTTCTTGAGGGACGGAATGCCTTCATCGAAAGCGGCTGAGATGGGCAGGATGGGAACTTTCCGGATCTTGCGCTTGAACGCTTTCAGATTCACCTCGGCCTGAGCCTCGTCCATCTTGTTCGCGATCACGTAACGGGGCTTATCGAGCAGCACGGGATCGTAAAGCTCCAATTCCTCGATCAGGCTCTTGTAATCGTCCCACGGCTCCCGCCCGTCGGTTCCCGCCATATCCAAAAGGATAAGGAGGACCGTACAACGGGCAACGTGCCGTAAGAAAGCGTGCCCCAACCCGACGTTCTCGTGTGCTCCAGCGATCAAGCCGGGAACATCGCAAACCGTCAAACGGGTATGGTCGGGATATTCAACGATTCCAATCTGGGGCGTCAGCGTAGTGAAAGGATAGGGCGCAATCTTGGGGCGGGCATGCGAGATCGCCGCGAGCAGAGTGGATTTGCCCGCGTTGGGATATCCTACCACACCCACTTCTGCGATAATCCGCAGCTCAAACAGAAAATTGCCTTCTTCACCTTCTTCGCCGGGCTGGGCGTAGCGAGGCGCCTGATGAACGCTGGTGGCGAAGTTGCGATTGCCCAGACCGCCGCGACCGCCCTTGCACAAGACAAAGCGTTGACCGTTGGTGGTCAGATCGCAAACGAGTTCACGCTCCGGCTCGGGAGCCGGACCAGCTTTCGGAGCGTCATCTCCCGCTCCTGCGGCAAGATCCAACTCCAACGCCCGCACGCCACCGGACAAACGAATCACCGGCCGATCTGCCGTGGCCGATTGAACCTGGGTGGTTTCGTCCGACTCTTCATCAGCGTCCAGTACCTCGTCGTCGACTTCCTCCACGGATTCCGTGCCGTCCTCTTCCAAACTTCGCGGGGTCGTACCCGGTTCGACCGCCGTCAAACCAGGGGCCAAAGGAGGCTTGCCAATCCGCCACACCAAGGTACCGCACGGCACCTTGATAATCAGGTCCTTGCCGGCTTTGCCATCCATTCCCTTGCCCTTCCCCATCTTGCCCAGTTCGGCGATCAGCCGGGGCTGAAAGAACTGGTTGATGAGGTTGTTCAGGTCGTGGTCGGCCTCGAGAATGACATCTCCGCCGTGTCCGCCATTGCCACCGCTGGGTCCACCCTTGGGGCGATAAGCCTCACGGTGGAACGCGACGGCTCCAGGACCACCATGGCCCGCCTTGGCGTAAACTTTGATCTCGTCGACAAACATGGGAAAACAGCAGGAGTGAAACGGAAAAAGGGCGAGGCTGAGGCCTCGCCCTCGTGAAAACCGTTGGAACTAGTTGGTAGCTGCGGCGGCTTCGACGGCGACGGGCAAAACATTGACCCGGTGACCTTCCTTGTCGAAGCGAACCTTGCCGTCAATTAAGGCAAACAGAGTCCAGTCGCGGCCGGTGCCCACATTCGAGCCTGCCACGAACTTGGTGCCGCGTTGGCGAACAATGATGCTGCCAGCGGTCACGTACTCGCTACCGAACGCCTTCACGCCGAGGCGTTTGCTATTACTGTCGCGTCCGTTGCGTGAACTTCCCTGACCCTTCTTATGTGCCATAAAAGTGTGCCCTTTCGGTTATGCCGCGATTTCTTTGACCTTGACGATCGTCAGCTCCTGACGATGGCCGACCTTCCGGTGGTAGCCTTTGCGGCGCTTCATTTTCCAGGCGATCTTCTTTTCGCCGCGGATGTGCTCCACAACGTCCGCCACAACTTTGGCCCCGGTAACCGTCGGAGAACCAACGGAAATATTTCCGTCGTTGTTCACCAGCAGCACGCGGTCAAAGGTGTAGCTCTGACCCGGTTCGACCTCGACTCGTTCGATCTCGAGTTGGTCCCCAGCCGCAACGCGGTACTGCTTACCGCCAGTCTCAAACACAGCGTACATAAAGTCTCAAAAAAGGACGACAAAGGAAACAAACACCGGCGGCTCTGTCAAGCAACTCCGTCGATTTTAAAAAATACCGACGGCAAATCCGCTCGCGAACCGGGCTCGCCTTGATTCGAGGAATGTAATACACCTCAGGCAGACAGACGACACCAATCGCGTGCACACCCCGGAAATTCCCATTGTCCCGGACCATGAACTACTCCGGCTGATTGGTCGTGGCAGCTACGGGGAAGTCTGGCTGGCGAGCAATGCGCTCGGCACTCCGCGGGCCGTCAAGATCGTTCAACGGGCCAAATTCGACAGTGATCGACCGTACGTGCGGGAGTTTTCCGGCATCAAGAAATTCGAGCCCATCTCCCGGTCGCATGACGGCTTGGTGGACGTCCTTCAAGTGGGACGAAATGACGCCGCCCAGTTCTTTTACTATGTCATGGAGCTGGCGGATAACGCTCTACCCGCCACTGCGAGTGAAGCCTCGTCCACGGGTGATACCACCACTTTTTTCCAACGGGCCGCCGATTCGTACAGCCCCCGCACCCTGGCGTCCGATATCAAAGCCCGGGGTCGGCTGCCGATCAGTGAGGCGTTGCCGTTGTTTATTGACCTCGCGGTAGCCTTGGGACACTTGCACTCCCACGGCTTGCTCCACCGCGACATCAAGCCGGCCAATGTCATTTTCGTCAGTGGTGTTCCCAAGCTCGCCGACATTGGCTTGGTTGCCGAAGCGAGTGAATCGGCGACGTTTGTCGGCACCGAGGGATTCATCCCACCCGAAGGGCCGGGGACCGTCAGCGCCGACCTCTACGCCTTGGGAAAACTCATGTACGAAGCGGTCACCGGGCGTGATCGACAGGACTTCCCTTCCCTGACCCTTGATCGCGTGGATCCAGCCAACAATACCGCGCTGATCGAGATCAATGAGATCCTCTTGCGGTGCTGTGACCCGAATCCGGCCAAGCGCTATCGGAACGCGGCGGAATTGCAAACCGACCTGGCGGTATTGCGTAGCGGACACTCGGTTCAGCGGCTTCGGGCCTACGAACGTGGATTTCGGCTGGCGCGGCAGATTGGCGTAGTAGCGATGGTGGCGGCGGCCATCGCCATCGGAGTGAGCTTTTTCTTCAAGCGGCAGGAACGCGCAGCCACCGAGAACTTCGTCCGGTCCGAAGTCTTGCGGGAAAGGGCGGAACGGGCCGAGCACGAGGCTAACGAGCGGCTCTATTCGTCTTTGGTCGCACGGGCCGATGCGGAACGCCGGAGCGGCCTGGCTCGAGCCCGGGAAAGCGTGTTGGCAGCCGTACGACAAGCAGCCCAATTGCATGAAGCCACGCCGGAATTGCGAAGCGAAGCGATCGCGGGGCTGGCGCTGCTCGATTTCCCAGAAAAACGGCGTTGGAAATCCAGTTCCCGGGCGGCACTGGCGTTATGCCTGTCGCCCGACACCCGGCTCATTGCGGAAGTGAGTTCGAACGGCGTCGTCATTGTGAAAACCACCGACTCCGATTCGGTGGTCGCCAAGTTCTGGACGGGCGGCCCAGAAGTCGAATGGCTGGGGCCCTTTAGCCCGGACGGACGGTGGTTGGTGGCCGCTACGACATCAGGAATAAGAATTTGGGATGTGGCCGGGAAGACCAACGGTCCGTCGATTGATCGACGGAACTCGTGGAAGTACCTGCGCTTCTTACGAAAAGACGCCACCTTGGTGGGGGCCATTGAATCGCGGATTTACCTCTTCGACCTGCCGAATGACGAAGTCGAGCGCTTCGAACTTCCCGGTGGCGCCCAATATTTTGCGACTTCCCCCGATGGTTCGCTGGCCGCCTATACCCTGACCAACTCCGAATCGCTGCATTTATGGGAGCTCCGCAAAGGGCGCGACCGGCACCTGCTGGCCATACCTGACGATTTATCGGTCATCAGCACCCACTGGAGTCCCGACGGAACCCACATCGCCGTGTCCACCCTGGACCACGTGATCCGGGTCTGGACCTTGACCGAAACCAACGCCACGCCGATAGCTATCTTCGAGGGACATCGAGCCGAAGCGACGGGATTACTTTGGGCTCCCGACAATCGGATACTGGTCTCGAGCGGCTGGGATGACACCACGCGCATCTGGGACCTGGCCACCCGACGCGAGGCGACCATGTTCCAAAAAACCAGTTGGGCACCGCAATTCAACGCCGATGGCACCACGTTCTCGGTTTATGAAAACCTAAGCAAGGAACTGGCCTTGAGCGAGGTTCGCAAATCAGACATCTGCATTCTTCTTCCGGAACCGGGCCCACCACAGGAAAAGTCGCCTTACACGGTCCAATTCACCCCCGACAGCCAGTGGCTGCTGGCGGGTTGTTATGACGGAATGCGCGCCTACCGAACGAGCGACGGGGCGCTCTCGGCGAACCTTGAGGCGTCCCCGATCAGGGATATCATTATGTTCCCGGACCCGTCCCGCCATTTCGTGGTGCTTTCCCCGCCGACACGCTATCTGGGAGGCTGGCAGACGAATGCCGCCGGGGATTTTGAGTTCGCCGCGCTACGGGAAGCCGAACGGCCTGAATTGGCCCGGCTTCATCCGAAGAAGTTCCCCTGGGTGGGCAACCTCATCGGGAAAATCCGTATCTATCCCAACGACGGGGAGGAATACGACCTGCCGGACAGTTTTGTCGCCAACCGAGCCATCCTCAGTCCAGGTGGCCAATTTGTTGGCGCGACCTTTCTGGACCACCGCGCGGGATACTGGCGGCTGGGCAAAGACCCACGATTTCAAAATCTCGGCCCTTGCCGCGGGTATGCCGTCGCCTTCAGTCCGGACGACCGGCATGTCTACCACGCCACCTACCTAGACCTTTGTTCCACCTCGACGGACACTGGCACCAACGAGTGGACCGTGCGGCTGGGAGATTCGCCCCAGCCGAACGCGGCGATCGAAATAACTCCTGACGGCACCCTCATGGCCGTGGTGATGAACCAGTATAAAGTGACGTTGGTGGATCCCCGCACCGGCCGGTTACTGGCCGACCTGGAACACCCTGATCGACAGTTGATCAACAGCATCGCTCTGAGCCCCGACGGCAAGTATTTGGCAGTCGCCTGCTCCGGTCATGTCGTCCAACTCTGGAACCTGCGCCAGATGCGCAAGGAATTGGCCGAAATGAATCTGGATTGGTGATCGGGGACCAGCCTGCGTCCGCGTCCTACTGCGGCGGTGGCCCGCCAAAATGGGCGGCGTGCGCGGCATAGGCTGCCGTGTCGGCGAGCATGGCATCCAACGCCGCGCTCAATGGCGCGGCACCCGCCAAACCTGAGAAGACCGCGCGATCGCCGATGGGGTCATCAATGACGAACGTGGGGCGTTGAGTGACCTGAAAGGAATGGAACTTTTCGGTCGATTTGCGCGCCCGGGCTTCCACTTCGGAAGACTTGGCCCTTTCCAGCAAAGCCGCCGCATCGAGTCCGGCAGCAGCCGCTGCCACCCGGGCCGCCTCTTCCCACCGGCCGACGCGAAGCCCTTCGCGTAATCCGGCGTGCGCGATAGCCAGGCGGACCCGATCGTCATTCACACCGAAATCGCGAGCGGCCTCTGCCACGAGATTGGGGGCGAGATACTCCTTCAACTCGGGCTCGTACCACCCCGAATTCAACATGAACGGCGAGCGCACGATCGTGCCGCTCCGCCGATAAAACCATTCCACCTGGGTCTTGGAGGTCGGCAAACCGGAGTCGTCCATCAGGGCGATCTTCCAGTCGAACTCCACCCGGCCTTCGTACTTGCGCTTCAACTCCGCCCAGGCGGGTTCGGCCCAATAACACCACGACGAAATGACCTCCAGGTAATAGGTGATTTTCATAGGTATAGGTAGATCGGAAAGAGACTCACTCCTTGTCGGTTTGCAGTCCGAAGTCGAGCATAACCTGGCGCAACTCACCGTTGCGCAGGACATCAAAACGGATCTTATGGCGGGTCGAAACATTCTCGATCGCCTTGGCGTGAAGATCCTTCACGTCAGCAAGGGTCTTCACTTCGCGGCCATCGACCTTCATCAGGATATCCTGCGCGGAAAGTCCGCTGGTATAGGCATTGCCGGGAGCCTTGACACCGTAGATGAAAACACCTTGTTTTTGGTGGAAATAGAGGTCCGGATTGTCGAACTGGTTGATCGCCTTGACCGTAAGATCCCAGCGGGGACATTCCAGTTCCTCGCCCTCGACCTTGCCCTTTTCACGCGGCGTGACTTTCACGCTCAAAGCGGTGCCACCCCGCATCAAATCGAACGAAGCAGCCTCACCCTTGGGCAGCAACCCGATTCGGCGGCGCAACTCAGGAAGGTCTTCCTGGGTGATGCCATTGAGTGAATCGCCATTGAGCTTGATCAGCCGGTCGTTGGCCATGATGCCCGCCCGCCGGGCGGGGCTTTCCGGATCCGTTTCGGCAACCACCACGCCTTCATTGGCCGGGAAATAGATATTCTTATTAAAATCCTTGAGCGGCTGAAGTTGCAATCCGGTCCAGCTCCACTCCATTTTACCCTGCTTCCGGATCTGTCCGGCGACCGCCTTCACCACCTCGACCGGAACGGTGAATCCCATATCCCCGCCCCCGCCCATCATCCCGCGGGTGTTGAGTCCCACGACTTCGCCGCTGGTATTGACCAAGGGACCGCCCGAGTTGCCGGGATTGATGGAGGCGTCCGTCTGCAGCCAGATGCTGTATTCGCTGGAGCCGGGAAGGAACCGGCGGGTGCAGGAAATAATGCCGATGCTGACACTCCGCGAGAGGCCAAAAGGGGCACCCATCGCCATGACGAAATCTCCCTCCGTCAGGCGGGTGGAATCGCCGAAGTTCGCAAAAGGCAGTGAACTTGGACCGTTGGTGGAGCCCGCTTCCGCTCCTGGTGAGCCTCCCAAAGGCGTCGTCAGCTTGAGAAGGGCTACGTCGGTGTCCTTGTCGGAACCCAAAACCTTGGCCGTATAGGCCCGTCCATCGAACAACAGACACCGAACTTCAGTCGCCTTGTCCACAACGTGCCAGTTGGAAACCACCTCGCCGTCCGCGCTGATGAGGACGCCACTGCCCGAGACCTCCTGGCTGATCTTTTCGCCGCGCTGCATGTCCTGGCGCACGCACTTGATAAACACCACCGCCGGAAAGACCTTGGCCTTGGCATCTTTGACCACCTGGCGAAAATCCAGATTCTCCAAACCGCGGGAGTTTTCGCCTTCGGCCAATGCCGCCGACGCGAGGAAAACCGAGCCAAAAATCAAGCAGCGAAAGTTCACGCCCCCGTGAGGTAGCAGAGCCATTGGGAGGTGTCGAGCGAACGCGGGACGAAACAAAATAGTACGTACAGGTACTATTTGTTTGCCAAGCTCCCTCCCGTCGCGAATGTTGGGTCGCATGGAGCCGACTGGCACCAACGCGGTTCAAACCTGCTCCCGGGTTTTGCTCGCGGCATCCGTTCTTGGATTCGCCGCAGTCGCAGATGCGCCTCGACCTTCCCCGGCCTTGGTCACCGCCGCCAGCGATTGGCCCATGTTCCGTGGAAATCCGGCCCTCACCGGCGTTTCTTCGACGGAGCTCCCGGACAAACTGGCGCTCAAATGGAGTTTCAAGACGGGCGGCCCGGTCAGTTCATCGGCGGCAATAGTGGGTGGCAAGGTGTTCGTGGCGTCGGAATCCTCCAACATCTTCTGCCTCAACCTCGCCACGGGAGCGCAAGAATGGGTGTTCGTCGCGTCAGGACCGATTGAATCTTCGCCCTTGGTTCTCGACGGACGACTGTACGTGGGGGATTCCAACACCAATTTTTACTGTCTGGACGCGAAGTTGGGCAAGCCGCTTTGGCAGCACGGTTTTGACGACAAGATCAAGAGCAGCCCGAACTGGGTCGCTTCGCCGGATGGAAAAACCCGCAGCATACTGGTCGGTGGCTATGACTTCCGGCTCTATAGCTTTGCGGCGGACACCGGCACGACCAACTGGACTTTCGAGACGGAAAACTACATCAACGGCTCCCCTGCCCTGGGCGATGGCTTGACGGCCTTTGGCGGCTGCGATGCCCTGATCCACGTGGTGGACGCCTTGAAAGGGACCAAGGTCAAGGAAGTGCCCGCGGGAGCCTACGTGGCCCAATCGGGAGCCCTGGTGGGTGGACGCCTCTATGTCGCCCATTTTGAAAACGAGTTCCTGTGCGTCGATCTAAACAAGGGCGAGGTGGCCTGGCGTTATAAAGACCGGGCCTTTCCGTTCATGTCGTCGCCCGCCGTCACCGCCGACAAAGTGGTCGTCGGTTCGCGGGACAAACGTCTCCACTGCATCGCCCGTGAAGACGGGAAGCCGCTCTGGACTTTTCCGACGCGTGGCAAGGTGGAAAGTTCACCGGTGGTGGCCGGTGACAAGGTCATTGTTGGCTCGGACGACGGACGACTCTACATGGTCTCGCTGCAGGATGGCCATGAGTTGTGGAACTACGAAATCGGCCAACCCATCGATAGCTCCCCTGCCATCGCCGCCAACCGGGTCGTCGTTGGAGCCTCGGACGGCACTGTCTATTGTTTTGGAGCCCCCTAGGAAAATTCCCATGCCTTTTCCCTTTCCTCTTTCAATAACCAGTTTCCGTTCGGCGCAACTCGGCACCGTCCCCGCTGGTTCAAGTGATCGTCGTCGGTCCAAAAGAACCGTCAGGCAGCCAAAACCCGGTAGGGCGAGACTCCGTCGAGCCCAACAATCAGTGCGGCGATTCGCTTCGATTAACCCTTTCCCATTTGATCTATGACCTCCAACGAGACCGTCAGCACGCCATCCGTTCCGCTGAACCCACCGATCCAGCACGAAACCACCGTCGGCAACTATTTCGTTTCCAACTATCCGCCGTTCTCGTTTTGGAAGTCGGAATACGTTCCGGAATTCCAAACGGCACTGGACCGGGCGCCAAAACCCGGAACGCCGCTGGGCATCTATACCCACATCCCGTTCTGCCGGAAGCGCTGCCATTTTTGCTATTTCAAGGTCTATACGGACAAGGATTCCGGGGAGATCCGGGGCTATCTCGACGCGGTATTAAAAGAGATGGCGATCTATGCGGACAAAGCGTTCATTGGCGGACGCAAGCCGGAGTTCATCTATTTCGGCGGCGGGACCCCCAGCTACCTGTCCCCCGACCAATTGAAGTACCTGACCGATGGGATGAAGAGTCTGTTGCCTTGGGACCAGGTTGAGGAGGTTACCTTCGAATGCGAGCCGGGCACGCTGACCGATCACAAGCTCAAGGCCATTCGCGAAATGGGGGTTACGAGGTTGAGCCTGGGCATCGAGAACTTCGATGACCACATCCTCGAAATCAACGGACGCGCACATCGCACCAAGGAGATCGCCCGGGCCTACGCCTATGCCCGCGAGATTGGCTTTCCGCAGATCAATATCGACCTGATCTCAGGCATGGTCGAGGAAACGGAGGACAACTGGAAGCGCTGCATCGAGAAGACCCTCGAGCTTTCTCCAGACTCGGTGACGATCTACCAGATGGAAGTGCCCTTCAATACCACAATCTATCAGCGGATGAAGGCGGAGGGCAAACTGGCCGCACCCGTCGCCTCGTGGGAAACCAAGCGCCGGTGGGTCGACGAGGCTTTTGCCGAACTGGAAAAGGCGGGCTATACCGTAGCCAGCGCGTATACGGCAGTAAAAAGCAAAGAGAAGACCCGATTCATCTATCGGGACAAGCTCTGGGCCGGGGCCGATCTCTTGTCGCTAGGCGTCGCGAGCTTCGGCCACATCGGCGGAGTGCACTACCAAAACCATCACGATTTCCAACCGTACGTGGAAGCGGTGAACGCGGGGCGCCTGCCGGTCTATCGGGCTTTGACTCCGACCGACCAGGAACGCTACGTCCGGGAGTTTATCCTCCAGCTCAAGCTTGGTAGCGTGGATCCAGCCTATTTCGCGACCAAATTCGGTACCGATCCGCACCAAGCCTTTGCGGCACCCTTGGCGACTTTGAAAGAAGGCGGCTTCCTGCGCGAAGTCCCGGGTCGAATTGCCATCACCCGCGAGGGGTTGCTCCAAGTCGACCGCCTGTTGCACGAATTCTTCCTGCCGCAACACCGACACTCACGTTATGCCTGATCTCGTGGAACCCACCGCCGGATCTCCCCTGCTGGCGGCCCACGCCCACGGGCAGGATCGGCAGCCCATCCAACCGCTGGACGATTTCTATGCCCGGGAAGGACGGCCGCTGTTGCCGTTCTCGCGCATTGAAGGCGAGTCGATACCTGAACCCTATCGCACGCTCCTAGTCCACCAGCGTGACATGACCCGCACGCTGGAGCATTTCCACCACGGATCCATTCATCTCCGGGTGCTTTCCAGCCGCCGCGAGAGCGACAACTACTGGCGCGAATCCATCCTCCAACTGGATGGCTCGTTGCGCCCCATCGAATACGGGGCCATCAAGATCTACCTCGGTGCCGTCCCGGAACCCGGGCGTTCCCAAATCCTCGCCGAACACCTGCCTCTGGGGGGCATCCTGAACACCAACGGCATCCAATATACCAGCCGCCCCTCCGCCTATTTCCACTGCGACCCTGACAGCTTCATCCGCGCAGGCTTCCACCTGGGCCGGGTCAGCCACCTCTACGGCCGCCAAAACACCCTGCGCCTCATTGACGGATCCCTGCTGGCGGAGATCATCGAGATCCTGCCACCCGTTTGATGGCGTTCAAGGTATTCCCTGAGGTCTCGTTTTGATCGTCGACGGTCTTCCCAGCGCGGCAAAAACTACCCGTTCCAAATCGGCCTATGGCGGCCAGACTAGAGCCGGAAAAACCCGTCTGACTTGTCATCAACATAGCTTGGTTTTCTCCTCACGGGGCTCATGGAATGGCCCCGGCCTCATGGCCGTGCTCACCAAGAACCAACCTTTCAGCGAGTGGTCTCACGTCGGAGATGGGCGTAAGATCAACATTAACAGGATACTCAGTTTCCTTTAAGAAAATGAGCGCCCACCGATTCCGGAAAATTGATTTCCCGGCGGATATTACCCATACGATCCGCCCAGCGGCCGCGGCAGGGGCGCATCTTCGAATCGTGGGTGATGCCATTCTATGTCCTTTCCTCAGGTTTTCCCCCAGGGCCCCTGCGTTGACGAGGAGATAAACTAACCACCCGCATCCAATCGAATGTCCTTCCGATCCCGCAGGGATCAAAGCCAGTAGCCGGTGAGTTGAGTCTGCGAAACCACCGCTGTCGATCATATACTTACTGGCTCGCGCCCACAACGTATTTCTGGTTCCCGCGTATCGCGAGCACGGGTTTCAGCCAACATATCTGGCGTCAGGCCTCCTTTCCTCTTCGTGCGTCCTTCCCTCCATCAACGCTCGCGACGTGCCAGAGGAAAAATACACCTTGGATGCGAGCGATAACTCTGGTTTCTATACCGGTGGTTTCGCGGACTCAACCGACCGGCTACTGGCTGGCATCCTCCGGATGCTCTTCCGGCCGAAACCAAACTGCCGACCATGGGCTCGTATGTAATTTCAACCACCTCAGCCCGCAAAGTGAAGATGCACCCCAGCAGCAGCCTCATCAAAAGGCTCTGAAATGATTCGGAAAATCACAGATCACATTATATCGCTTAACAAAAAAACATCATTGTATTTTCGAGTCATGAGCGATCATTTCGACGCTCTTGCATTCAATCTCGAGTTCGGTTTGACCATAATCCTTGAGTCTGAATCGGATATTCTCCAGCTGGGAGCCGTGAAGATCCTCAACTTCAACCTCACTCAGATATACTGATGGCAAGAGTTCCGGTAATTTGGCGCGAGCAACGCCGCCAAATCTAAACGTGAATTGTGGCGTGCTTGCGGATTGCGCGTCGTAAGCAATCGTCAGAATCAAATCCGCGTCGGCCGTGCCATTTTCAGGGTTGCAATGGCTATCCCACTGCAAACGAATGATCCGCCGCAGCTTATAAAAATCGAATTCAGGGACAATCCGCAACACCTCTTCTCTTCCTTTGATTTGCAGGTTTGTAAGGAAATGCGTTCGCATAATAGCACCAATAATCGGTGTGAAGCCCGGGTCCAGGCCCTTTAGTCCGGCCAACAATCGGGCCGCTAGTATTGCTGACGGAAAGTATTGTTTCAATGGTCATCATCGACGACTTCCACATCTTGCCAGCCGACTGCCGCCAACAACTCCGAATCCTTTGAGATGGCTTTCCCCGCGCCCACAACCAGGCCCCCATCGGCCAGACGGCGCCCTTCCAATCCTTGAGCCTCACAGTCAATGACGAGATTCGTCCCGGGTCTCCTACTTGGCAAAGCTCTCGCACCTGGCTCCCGAAACGGTCGCGCAGTGCCTTGTCGATCAATTAGACCCGGCCCACCTGGGTCACAACTCCTACTATCTTGCGACTTCGGAGAGACCCGGTTATTCCAGCTGCCCATGTCTAGGTTGAAGCCTCCACCCACTTAATCCACCACGGGTGCCGCACGTGGGACGGAGCAACTACGGCCGCAGTGCTGTAAAAATCGTTCAAGAGCCCAATCGTCATTTCACGCCACTTCGTTAAAGAGCAAATCGAATGCTCAGAATACACTTCGCCTCCAAACGACGAACACGTAACGGCCAAAACATCACCATTCCTTCGAAGTTCAAGATTCATCTGAATTCCTTGTTCATAGAAATCGAGCCTGAAGAGATCGCCACCTCGACCCTTAAGAAACTGAATGAACTCCGGCACCTGTTCCAGAAAGACGGCCAGATCGAGACCGTCTACCGGCCATGCCCCAAGTTCAGGCGATTTGACTATAAACTCGGCTCCACAACTCTGGAGAGCACCACACACGTCGGCGAGAATAGATCGCACATCTTCCAGTTCTTCATCATATTCCCGGCACTTCAAGGCTTGGCACGCATCAGCCGCACATCCAGCAAATCGAAACAGCCATTCCCCTGGCTCAGTTTGGCGTATTAAATTCATAGCATCAGACATGCTTCTCTTTTTTCGGCCCTTTCCGTTAGAAACCACTATTACTAGAGGCCTATTGATGATTGACCTATCCAGCACAATAACAAGCTCAATGCCTGCTGGATTGCGGCGGTCTGAGCCGAATCAAACTTCGGCGGACCAGATAAGAACGCCGCAATTACCCGACTGTCAAGCCATTGCCCGTGCTGCAGGCGCAATCTTTGAGACTGTTGATGGATGGCTTGGCGCCATGCTCTGTAAATGGCTGCCCGAACCTGGAAAACGCTTTTCCAATTTGCTCCACCGGCGCCATGGAAACACCCCTTATTTTCCGGATTCTGCAGATTATGGATCAACCATGCGCTGGCCACTGAAATTTCGGATTCCACCCTCGTCGTCCTCCCCCCTGCCATTCGTCCAAGTTTCTCTGCCACCTCTACGGCAGCGGAAACACCTTTCGCGTCGGCGCCGGATCCCTGTTGAAGGAGGTCCGGGGGCCGAATGCATACCGGCGGCATCTCCCCGCATTGCATCCTGCAATTTTAGAGCGCCTTTTCCTCGAAAAATCGACGGCACGCTTTCCGCTTAACAGTCCGGCGTGAGATGTGTGCCTTGGAGAGCGAAGCTTCGTGCCGACAGGATTCTGGCGCGGGCGCACCGATAGTCTTTCCACGGCCCTCCGTGCGGAGATTGCCCTCGGCCGCCGAGCAATCATCGCGGGGAATCTCGCGCCCACGGGCATTTCTAATATTATTATACATTTGCTGCATGAAACTTTTCCGATGCGATGCCTGCCAGAGCCCGGTCTATTTCGAGAACGCCCAATGCCTCACCTGCGGGCATTTGCTCGGGTTCCTGCCGGAAACGGGACAGGTCGGAGCCATTGAACCCGGTGATACGGCAGGCACCTTTCGATCCTTGGCGCCCGGCATGGCGCACCGGCGATTCCGCCAATGCGCCAACACGGTGGATCACGGCAATTGCAATTGGATGGTCGACTCGGAGGATTCGAATCCGCTCTGCGTTTCCTGCCGTTTGGTCCAGACCATTCCCAACCTCGCCGCTCCCCACAACGAGGAGCGCTGGGGGAAAGTGGAGGCGGCCAAACGGCGCGTTATCTATACCCTGCTGCGCCTGGGGCTGCCCTTCGAGGCGGATCCGGAACGAGGCGTTCCCGGTCTCCGGTTCTCATTCCTGGGTGGACTTCCGGGTGAGGAGCCAGTGGTAACCTCCCATAACGAGGGATTAATTACCATCGACGTCCTGGAGGCCGACAGCGATGAACGCGAGCGTCGCCGAAATCAATTGCATGAGCCGTATCGTACACTGATTGGCCATTTTCGCCATGAGGTGGGGCACTACTTTTGGAGCCGACTCATTGCTGGCACTGATCAACTCAAACGCTTCCGGGAATTGTTTGGCGACGAAACCCGCGACTACGATACGGCTCTCCAGACTTATTACCAGCGAGGGCCAGCCCTCGATTGGCTGGCGCATTCGGTGAGCGCCTATGCCAGTTCTCACCCTTGGGAAGATTGGGCGGAGACTTGGGCTCACTTCCTCCATATCGCGGACACTACTGAGACGGCTACCCAATTTGGTGTGGTCGTGCTTTCCGAAGCCGATGGAGCCGACACCTCGTTTGACCGGGACATCAACACCGAAAGGACTGACACTGCCTTCGATCGTTTGATGCACGATTGGTTTCCCCTCACCCGCGCCCTCAACATGTTGAATCGGGGCATGGGACTTCCCGACCTCTACCCTTTCTCGCTATCCGACCAAGCCATCGAGAAGCTGCGTTTTATCTCGGAAGTGATCCAAGGCGCATCCGCCAACAAAACGTCAGCCTTGGAAGGTTCGCTCGAACAAGCGGATGCAACGCCGGGAGCGCTTCCTGAACCAACCCGGGCGAAGGCCGATTCGTAACGGGGAGTGGTCCAAGCTGGTTGCTCCGGGGCATTCGGTGTAGGATTGCCGCGTGTCCCACTGTTGCGGATAACTTTTGTGACTGCCGATAGTTATTATTCGCAGTCATCGCGGAGGGTTGGCTGGGTTGATTTCGCGATCGCCGGCCTGCTAGCCGGGCTCATTTACGCCTTGGTCACAGTGGCCCACGAATGGGGCAGTCCTTTGCAGCAAGCCCCGGTTATTCATTTGGAGGCCAGCTACCTACCGGGATATGCCCTGCTCAGCCTCTCCCGAGGCGTCATGGCGTATGGGATATCGTTCTTGTTCACCCTGCTCTACGGCTACGCCATGGCACGAGTGGCCGGAGCTGAGAGGGTGCTCTTACCCGCGTTGGATATTCTTCAAAGCGTTCCGGTCCTGGGCTTTCTACCGGGGTTTGTGCTTGGCTTGGTACACCTCTTTCCCCACCGGAACATCGGGCTCGAAATGGCGTCGGTGCTGATGATCTTTACCGGGCAGGTGTGGAACATGACATTCTCATTCTATGCCTCGCTGAAATCGGTCCCGCCCGATTTGGTCGCCGTCGCCCGTCTCGCACGGATGTCTTGGTGGACCCGCTTCTTCCGGCTCGATCTCTCATTCGCCGCCACCGGTTTACTATGGAACAGCATGATGTCCATGGCGGGCGGTTGGTTCTTCTTGATGGTCAGCGAAGCGTTCGTGCTGGGTGACCGGGATTTCCGCCTTCCTGGACTGGGCTCGTACATGAGCCTCGCAATCGAGCGAGGGGACGCCAAGGCCCAGTGGATGGGAGTGTTGACGATGCTGGGTATGATCACGCTGGTCGATCAACTGGTCTGGCGCCCCTTGGTGGCTTGGTCGCACAAGTTCAGCGATGAGCCATCGACAGGCGTGACCCATTCCTGGCTCTGGGAGTGGATTCGAAGCTCCCGGATTTGGCAGGCCACGGCAAAGATTGTCCTGAGCGTCCTGGCACGATTGCGGCCATCCGCCGCTAACAAAAAAGCAAGCGTCCATTCACCTACGGAGGAAGTTCGGTCGATTCCCCGATGGCGAAAACCGTTAGTGATCACATTAGTCGGAACAGGAATCACCCTTGGTGTCGTTAAATACATCAGCCTGCTGGCAACACTGTCCGTCCACGATTGGCTGAACCTACTGGGCAGCACGGGTATGACTTTTTCGCGCGTGCTGGCAGCCGTGGCATTGGCCTCGCTATGGACGATACCCGTCGGAGTGATGATCGGGCGGCACCCGGTTTGGTCCCGCATCATGCAACCCGTCATCCAAATGGCGGCCAGCTTTCCGGCGCCGATGATTTTTCCAGTGGTTGTTGGCGGTCTCTTGGCGGTCGGGACTGGTTTGGGAACCAGTTCCATCGTGCTGCTTCTATTGGGCACGCAGTGGTATATACTTTTCAACGTGATCGCGGGCTGTGCCGCGATTCCCCACGAACTTTGGGAAGTATCCCGGCTCTCCCGTTTTTCTTGGCGTCACCGCTGGGTGCGTCTCATTCTGCCCGCCATTTTTCCTAGTGTGCTCACCGGCTGGATCACCGCCACGGGCGGTGCGTGGAATGCCAGTATAGTGGCTGAGTATATGAAATACCGGGGCAACACACTCAGCACGATGGGCCTGGGCGCCGTCATAAGCCAGGCCACGGAGCGTGGCGACTTTCACCTGCTCGCCGCCGCGGTCGGCATGATGGCTTTCACAGTGGTGGTGTTCAATCGACTGGTCTGGCGACCGCTGAGCCGCCTGGCCCAAACCCGCTTCTCTCTCGAAACGTGAATCCGACCGCGCCCATCCTGGAAATCCGCCACGTCCACCGCTCTTTTCCGAGTCCGGACGGTGGCACTGTGGAAATCCTCCAGGACATCAATCTGGAGATTCATGAACACGAAATCGTGGCCATCCTGGGGCCTTCGGGTTGCGGTAAATCAACATTATTACGCACCATTATAGGACTGGAGAGTCCGAGCAGCGGCCAAATACTTTATCGCGGGCAGATCCAATCCGGACTAAATCCGGCTACTGCCTTGGTGTTCCAGAATTTTGCATTGTTTCCCTGGATGACCGTGCGGGAAAACGTCGCCGTTGGGCTTCCCGCTTTGGGCCTAAGCGAGGTCGAGAACAAGCAGCGCGTTCACGATGTCATCCAGGCAGTTGGCTTGGCGGGATCGGAAGAGGCTTACCCCAAGGAATTGTCCGGCGGGATGAAACAGCGGGTCGGCCTGGCCCGCGCGCTGGCCGTGCAGCCAGAAATTCTGTGCATGGACGAGCCGTTTAGTGCGCTGGACGTCCTGACCAGCGAAGCCTTGCGAAACGAGGTCGTCGATCTTTATACCGGCAAGGGTTCCCCGGTAAATACCATCCTGATGGTGACCCATAGCATCCTGGAAGGCGTTTTTATGGCCACGCGACTAGTTGTTATGGGTGCGCACCCGGGCACCATCCGGGGCGTGCTGGAGAATCCGTTACCGTATCCGCGCGATGAGCACCACCCGGACTTTCTGGCCTTGGCGCAGAAGATCCACACGCTCATCACGCAATCCATGTTACCTGCCACCCCTGTCCTTCCTGGCCATGAAGGAACCACGGCACCGTTGTCCGTCCAGTCGATCCCCCACGTCTCGCTCACTGCTGCTATCGGCCTGCTGGAAGTGCTCGAGAATGAGGGCAGCCAGGAACTATTCCAGTTGGCCCACCACGCCCGCATGGAACCGGGTCAACTCATACTCGTGGTGAAGGTGGCTGAACTTCTGGGCTGGATCACCACCACTCATGGCCGGGTTGAAATGGGCGCCGAAGGCAAAGCGTTTCTCGCCGCCGATATCAATACGCGCAAACAACGGTTGAACGTGACGTTGCGAACCATTCACCCATTCGATCTCGTACTTGAAGCCTTAAAGCAATCCAGCAACAACGAAGTCAGTGAGGCCGACATGCTGCAGGTATTCGCGCGGGCCTTTCCCCAAGAAAAACCGGCGCGAGTCTTGCGCACCGTGGTGGGTTGGGCCCGTTACGGGCAGCTTTTCAATTACAGCAGCCCTCGGAAGATGTTCCAGGGAATTCAGCCGACGGGGAAACAGGCTTGAGATGGATCGAGATTTGACGTGGCGACCGTCCGAGGTCAGATCAAGTTCAAGTTCATTGACAACGCACAATGATATCAGAGGATGTCCCGTCGCTTTCAACTGCGAAGCAACGTCAAGAATCAGCGCTATTGGATCGTCCGCTGAAAAAGGAATGTCACCGAGCCAACCTCACGAAATGCCGATGCCCACTGAACACCCTTCTCGCCGCCTGAATCTCCTGTTGCGAATGGCATTATTATGCCTGGCCCTCCTTTGGATCACAGGTTGCACCAGCCCGATGGCCCTGGAGGCTGCCAAGGGGAAACTCGCGGCCGATCACAAGCCCATCGGCATCTTCAAACTGCGAACCGAGAATGTCTATAAACCGGATTATCTGCCCCAAGTGTTCCAAGTTATCGTGATTTCCGACTCGACAAAGAAATCAACGACTTTCAAACCGAGTTGGCCATACAAGACAGTGCGGGGCAGTTACCTGGAATATCTTATCAGTATCGAAGCGGAACCAGGCACTTATCACATCGAATCCATTGCCGGACAAGGAGTTGGGAACTTCTTTGTGGGCACTTTCAGTTTCCCGATCAATGCCACGTTCGAATTGACCAACGGGATTACCTACTTGGGTCAAATCAAGATGGTCAATCGCGAACGAAAGGAAGGCGAACCTCACTCTGGTGGCGTGCTTCCGATCATTGACCAGGCAGTCACCGGGTATTTTAATTCGACGTTTGACGTCACCCTTGGCGATGCGTGGGAGGCGGACGGAGTGGATTTCCTGCAGGCCTATCCATTCTTGAAAGAGGTCAGTATCAGCAAGTCGATCATGCGAAAATGAAAGCCATCCGGGATATTATCGCGGGGATTGGGATCTAGGCGGGTGGGTGCCATTCGATATTTGCACTTCGATAGCTGTACCGTTCATCGAGGCGAATCTTCTCTCCGATTGTTGGGCTCGTCGGGAGCCTCGCCCGCTCGGGGGCGGTTTTGGGTTTGCCCGGGCCGACGACTTTCACCCTGGTTTCCGAGGGGCGGCTGGATTGCGCTCGAAGTGCTTTTCCTGGGTGCAGGCAAGCCATAGGTCTACGAGAGTTAGGGAGACCTTATCGAGCCCCCCCCCTCGCGAACCAAGGCGTCCGGATGCCGTAGGCAGAAAAAAGGGATCAAGCCAATCCCAGCTTGACCAGGACTTCCTTCGGCGGGCCATCCCATCGCAGCATGGGTTTATTCCCCATGAAACCCACGTCGGCCATGCCCTTGGGCGTGCTGTAGAATCCGCCCATCACCAGGTTCCGGAACAGGTTGAACTGGCCTGCCTGGCCCTTGTTCTTCTCGGTGGCGCGGGGGATATAAGCCAATTCATCGACGATCGTCGTCTGCTGTTCGACCGTGACGTCGGCAAAGCCTTTTTGGAAACGGCTCTGCGATTCCTTGTCCACGTAGCTCAATAGGTCCAGCACGTGGCCACGATCCTCTTTTTGGCCGGGATATGGGGCGCTGATCCACTCGTCGATAAAATCCGTGACCCCCACACTGCTCGCCGCAGGGGACTTGGCGTCTTCCGGAATGATGATATCCGACAAGGCGTCCGACGTCCGGCGCTGGCCTGCGCTGAGGGTCAGGGGCCAGAAATCGCCTGGCTTATAGGTCTTGTTCAGGACGGGATCCATCCCGTAGGGCTTGCCTGAGGGATCGGCCGCGCCGTCCGCGGCAAAGGTTGGCAAGGGCAGCGTCGTAGCCACGCCCGCCGCCAAAACCCATTGCAACGCCTCGCGCCGCGAGATCCGCCGTTCACCGCTCGATTCCAGGGATTGATTCATAGGTATAGTCGCTAAAACGGTTAAATGGAGCCCTTCCGCATTTCTTCGAGCAAATACTCGGTGGCGCGCCAGGCGACGGCCATGATCGAGAGCGTCGGATTCTTGTCGGCGTTGCTGACGAATCCGCCACCGTCGTTCACGAACAGATTGGGGATGTCCCACGTCTGGCAGTAACCGTTCAAAACCGTGTTCTTCCGATCCGCTCCCATGCAGGTGGTCCCCACTTCATGGATGATCGCGCCTCCAGGATAGATCGCCTTGTTGCCGTCCTTTTGGGGACTTCCCTGCACCTTGCCGCCCATGGCTTCAATGATGTTTTTGAAGGTCTCGTGCATGTGCGCGGCCTGCTTGATCTCGTGTTCGCTCCACTTAAAGCGGAAACGCAATACGGGAATGCCGTATTCGTCCTTCACCTCAGGATCGAGATCGCAGTAGCTATCATCGTTGGGGATCATTTCGCCACGCCCGGCGAGATGAATGAACGAGCCGTAGTAACGGCGGGCTTCGTCCTTCAGCTTCTTCCCATAGGCGCCCTGCGTAAGGTTTTCCAAACTGTTGAAAGTGCCCATCCCCGGCATGGATCGACCGCCACCGATCTCGATGTGGTAACCGCGGGCAAAGCCCAGCTTCCCGGCGATCTGCTCCTGATAGAGCCACCACGGGGTGTAGACCTGCATGCTGTTGCCAGCACCTTCGTCGTTCCATGAAGGAAGACCTTCCAGAGCGGGAATTTGGCCCCCGAGGTCGGCTCCCACGGTGTCCATCAGGTAGCGTCCAACCTTGCCCGAAGAATTGGCGAGACCGTTCGAAAACCGGGGTGATTTCGAATTAAGTAGAATACGGGCCGATTCGCAACCGCTGGCTGCCAGCACCACCACGCGACCCTTCACGTGCATGTCCTGCTTGGTGACCTTGTCGACATAATGAACGCCCGTGGCCTTCCCGCTATCGTCCACCGTCACTTCACGCACCATGGCATCGGTGATGATGTCGAGATTGCCGGTGGCCATGGCCGGCGGCAAATGCACTGTCGTGGACTGGTAGTTCGCCCGGATGGAGCAGCCGCGTCCACAAGGTGTCGACCAGAAGCAAGGCTGCCGTTTGCGGGCGTCTTCCTTGAGAATGTTCCGCGCCTTTTCGTCATTCGGATGGCAAATGTCAGCCACCTTTTGGTAATTCGCGTGGCGGGTCTTGATCGCCATATGCGCCGGAATCACCGGAATACCGAGATTCTTGCACGTCTTCTGGATCAGCAGCTCGTAAGCGCGAGGCTTGGGTGCGGGGAGCAAAACGCCCGGTGTCGAATTCGGGGTATTCTCGCGCTCTTTCTCTTCGTTTTCACCAAAGACACCCACGAGGGATTCAACCTTATCGTAATAAGGGGCGAGATCCTTGTAATCAAATGGCCAATCGATCCCAAGGCCATCGCGGCTCTTGGGCTTGAAATCGTACGGCCCCATGCGCAGCGAAATACGCCCCCAGTGATTGGTACGGCCGCCGAGCATGCGGGGACGCCACCAGATCCATTCCTGTTTGGAACCCCACGCCTTCCAATCGGCAGCTTTATGAAAAGGGCCATCCTTCTCGGTCGTGTGGCGGGTGGTGTAAGGTTCGCCGGGGACAAACCAGCCGCCGTTCACGGTGGCGTCGTGGAAACCGAAGTGTTTGTCGGGGGTGCTGGTCCCGCGCAAGGGCGCGTCGCCAGTGGTCTGAAACATGGGTGTTTCCTTGACCGGCTCGTAGTTTCGTCCGGCCTCCAGCACCAGGACTTTGACTCCCGCCTGCGCGAGAAGATATGCCGTTTGACCACCCGCTGCGCCAGACCCGACTACGATCACGTCGTACTGCGGGGCTGTTTTGCGATCCAACAAAAGGGCCATGCGGATACAAAACGTCCCCCAAGGGCCAACGTCAAGGATGAGCGAGATTTTCCACCGCTTTTTTCGATACGGGTGTCAGGTACAGTTCCTTGCGGGCCGCGTTGATCAAACGTTCCCATTGGAGCGCCGGGCCGGGATCGATCTTGTCCGTTTGAACGTGATAGTGCCCGAGAATCCCTTGGTAATTGGTCAACGAATGATCCGCCAGCTTGTGAGTGATCAACGCCCCTGATTCGTCGCGCGGGTAGTCGCACTTCAACTTGGGAAAGATATGACAGAGTGTCGCCGTCAACTTGATTAAGGCGGCGTACTGTTCCGGGGTAAAATCGCCTTGCACCAACGTGTGACCTTGCACCTCGCCAGAAACAAAATTCGTCCGATCCGGATGTCCCACAAATCCAGGAGTTCGAATGCCCAGAGTTTCGGGTGCGCCATTGGGGGTCAGGCGCAGTCCTGTCACCGGATCAGGGTGATACCACTCATTCAACCGATCCATTTTATCGGGTGGAAAGGCCCCGACGTTGGCAATCTCAATACCGATCGAACGGCTGTTGGAGGTCGTGGCGTGCCAGGCCCGCTCCTTGAGATCCAAGGTCTGATAAATCGTGCCATCGACGTCGAGCATGAAGTGAACGCTCAAACCGCGCTCGTCATGTAGGATGCGAAAACAGCGGCTGCTGAGGCCCGAGGCGTCGTAATGCAGGACGAACTGGTCCACCACTGACTGGGCCATCTTAAGGTCCCAGCCATTCGTCTGGGCCCGCGCAGCTTTCTCTGGGGAAAGGATTCGATTGCGATTCCCGTACCGATTGGGGGACTCAATGGCCGGAACCTGCTTCTTCGTGTTCGCCCAATCCGCCACCTCCGGGGCCGCAAAGTGCCGTTCTACGCGGTACGCGTCGTACCCGCCCGGATCCATCCACAACACCACCGGTGTCCCGGCATGAAAGAGTTGACCCGCTACGATGATTTCGTCGCCACTACGGGCCAATGGCTTGCCGGGCCGTACTGAGGCACAACCCGCCGCCAAAGCCACCAATCCCAGTATCGCGAACTGGCGTACATAGACCGTTCCGGAGGAGGCCGCAGGCTGCATGGGATGATTGGCCCCGAAACCTCCTCCCGGGTCAAGTCATGGGTCGAGCTCAGGGTGCGCGAATCGCATAATAACGGAACACGATTCCCCCTGGAGGCGTATCCAGGAAGCGAAAGTGTCCAGGAGAAGTCTCTACGGCCCGGCCCAACTCCGTCCATTCTGCTATGGGAACGCGGAGGCTATCGCTGGCCACCACCTGATAAACAATGCCCGGTGTGCCCTCGAAATCGATTTGCACCGATCCGTCGGCGAGCCGCTGCGCATGCAGGGAAACGGGGGGCGACACGACCGCCGGAAAGGTTTTCACCCTTTCCAACGCGCCCTCGGAACCATTGAACATCCCGCTCGGCATCCGGCCACGGGCGCGCACCATACCATTGGCAGGAAGGCTCAAACCCGATTTTTCCCATCCCCCGGGGATGCGGACTCCGGCGCCCAATGTACTCCAGTGGGCTCCGCCATCCACCGAAAGCTCAAAACCGGTATAGCGGGTTTCCGGTGCCGTGCCACCGCGCAGCCAACGGATCGAGGTACTCGAGACCTCAAGGCTCTCGACGGCGGGATCGTTCAAAAGACGGGCCAGGTTATAACGCCGGGCACCCGCCACGGTGGTGTAGTTACCGCCAATGAGTATCTTGCCGTCCGGTTGCAGGGCGACCGCAATCATCCGCCCTTCCACCTGGGCGTCGAAGCGGAAATCCACCGCGCCGTTTCCGTTGATCCGGGCGACCCCATTTCGAGGAATCTGGTCCAAAGTAATGGTGGCAAACGCGCCACCATAGATCCCCCGGCCGTCAGCCTGCAAGGCGATCGTCTCGACCGCACTGATCGGGTCCGGCGTGAAGCCGAAGTCGAAGCCACCCCCAGCAGTGACCCTCGTCAAGCTATAGTGGGTAACGGACGCGGCGTCGCGAAAGGTGAATGGACCGCCTGCGAGAACCAGTCCGTCCGGGCGCAGGGCCACGCAGGAGACGCCGGAATTCAATCGGACATTGAATCCGTAGTCATACGACCCATCGGGATTCAACTCGCGGAGACCCTGGTACCCCGGTGTTTCCAGCGAAGCAAATTCACCGCCGATAAGCACCCGCCCATCGGGACGCACCGCAATGGATCGCACCGCCAAGCCAAGGGCAAATTCCAAGGGTGAATCGAATCCGGTGTCCACGCTGCCATCGGCATTCAAGCGGGCGACAAAATTACTCTGGGTCCCATGAATATTCCTGAGGAGGCCACCTATATAATATTTGCCGTCCGGCTGGAGGCAAACCGAATTCACGATATTCCCCACTGGGCAATCGAAACCAGGATCCAGGCTGCCGTCGCTATTCACCCGGGCTATTCCCCGTCGTGCCTCGCCTCCGATGGTCAGGAACGAGCCACCGACAATTATCTTCCCGTCCGGCTGCACCAGGATACTGAGCACCCCATTGTCCGGATCCGGATTGAATGCGGCGTCCAGCGATCCGTCCGCATTGAACCGCGCAATATATCGCCGATTGATTTGATCCGGTCCCACGTGGGCAAACAGGCCGCCTACCAGGATCTTTCCATCCGGCTGCAGAGCGATGGCGTACACGATGCTGTCCAGGAAAGGGGCGAAGCCCGGGTCCAAGGTGCCCGCGGAAGTGCTCGCCGGGGTAACGGATATAGTGAACGTATTGGTGGCCGTGTCGATTCCACCGCGACTGCGTCCACCGCTATCCTGGGCAACCACCGTCACCACCGCGTCACCTCCCGCACCGGCCAGGGGGGTGAAGGTCAGCGTGCCACTGGCATCGATGACCGGAGCCACGGAAAATAAACCGGGATTGCTATTCGCGAGCGAATAACCCACCAGCGATTGGGTGGACTCGTTGGCCGGACCGGGTGAAAACGCAGCAAAACCCGCTCCGCTGGTAAAGACCCCGCTGTTCTCCACCACGGTAACACCTCCTGAGAACGCAAGAGTCGGCGCGTCATTCACCGGATTGACGGTTACCGCAAACGTCTCGTCCACCCGCAAACCGTCGGTATCCGTGGCGCGCAAGGTAACGGTGGCGGCGCCAAATTGATTGGCCAAGTAATGCAGCCTTACGCTGTCGGCAATATTATCGACAGTCGTTGAAACCAAGCCCGGGTTGCTATTCTCCACTACTGAGTAGACGAGTGACGCCGACGGCGTTTCGGCATCCTGGAAAACCGCGCGCAAGGCCATCACCGTGTCGGAAGCGTCTTCATCCACACTGAAATCCGCGATAGGACCAAAGACCACCGGTGCCGACGGCGCGTGTGCCCCCCCATCCCGGAAGGCAGCAATCGTTTCCACCAATCCCGCCGAACCATTCCCATATCCAGAGACTACCCGGGCACGAGCCCGGAGGTGGCCTGAGGCAGGCAGACTAAGTCCGTCCAATGCCCAGCCGCCATCAGTCCGAGTGGCCTCTCCCAACAGGCTCCAACTGGTACCAGCATCGGTCGAAAGCTCGAAAGTGACAGCCAGTGCCTCGGGCGTCGGTCCTCCCCTAACCCATTCCACGCGCCCGGGTGACGGCACAGATAGGTCTTCAATGACGGGATCGTTATACAGGCGGGCGACGCCATAACGGGTCGTGTCCGATACAGTAGAGAACGCCCCACCCAAGACCAGGCGGCCATCGGCCTGAAGCATGGCGCTGTTGACGTCCCGATCCTCCCGCAAGTTGAATCGTCCATCCAGACTGCCATCCAGATTGAGTCGCGCCACCCGTTGACGAGCCACCCCACCGACGGAGCTAAAATTGCCTGTGACGATCCACTTACCGTCGGCCTGCAAAACCATGCTCCGCACGTTCGCCACGCCAGTGCTGGCATTAAGGCCAGGATCGAAGACCTCGTCGACCGTCCCGTCGGGATTTAACCTTGCCAGCCCCCGTCGAACCATTCCCCTTACGGTCGAGAAGGATCCGCCCAAAACCATCTTCCCATCGCGTTGGACCGCCACGCAAGTCACCTCTCCATTGGCATTGGGATTGAATCCCGCATCAAGCGACCCATCCGCGTTCAATCGGGCAATGCGATTTCGGGCAACGCCGCGCAAGGCGGTGAATCCGCCCGCCACCAGGACCTTTCCGTCCGGTTGCAGGGCAATACTTATAAGCGCCGCATTGACGGCCGGCTCGAAGGTGGAATCCAGCGATCCATCTGGATTGAGTCGGGCCAAGCCACGTCGCGCCGTTCCATTCACCGAACTAAAATCACCGGCGACTAGAATTCCGCCGTCGGGCAGAGGTTGAAGCGCGGCAACATAAGGCCGGACGCCGTCGCCATCGATCACGGTACGAAAACTACCATCGGCAGTCCCGTCAGGATTGAGACGCGCGATGCGGCGATGGCCGATCCAGGCGATGGAGGTAAAATAGCCACCGATGAGTATTTTGCCGTCCGGTTGAACCGACGAGCAGGTAATCCAACCCGCGCTATCGCTTCCTACCAGTGAGTCAAACCCATCGATGGATCCGCTCGGGTTGAGCCGGGCGAGATTGACGTGAGCCGCTGCATTCACGTTGGCGAAATTGCCGCCGACCACGATTTTGCCATCGGGCTGGGCCGCCGTGAAATAGACGTTGCCATACACCGCGGCGCCAAACTCGCCGTCCAGGTCGGTCATCGGGGGACCGGGCGTGACGGTTATTTGAAACGTGTCCGTGGACGCGTCCACCCCGCCCGCGTCAGTTCCGCCATTGTCACGGACCAATACGGCCACCGTGGCAGTACCGGCGGCGCCCGGTGCTGGAGTAAAGCTCAGGGTTCCACTGCCATCGATCGCGGGCTGTTCGCTGAAGAGTGACGGATTGTCGCTGGAAAGCATATAAGCCAGCAATGCCTGGGTGGATTCATTGTCGGGCCCCGGCGAGAACACGGCAAAACCGGTCCCTCGGGTATAGGCACCGCTGTCCTGGCGTACAGTCACCACGCCAGGCATTACCACCGAAGGCGGATCGTTGATCGGATTCACCGTCACGAAAAAACTGTCCTCTACAAAGCGACCTTCTGAATCGATGGCTCGCACCGTCACAGTGGAGGTACCATAGGCGTTGGGAAGAGTGCGAACCACCAGGGTATCAGACGAGTGGTCGACTTCAGCACTGATCGAAACGGGATCAGGGTGCACCCGCACCGTATAAGCAATATCGCCCGCGGCAGTTTCCGTGTCCTGGAATACTCCGCCCAGGCTGACAATCCGCTCGGGGGCGTCTTCGTCCATAAGGATATCCGGCAAGGCGTGGGCCACGGTAGGTGGCGTATTTTCCGGCATCTCAGCCGAGGGAAACGGTGCGACGAATTGCACCCACCCCAACGACGCGTTTTGCGATCCCTCAGCAACCCGGGCACTCGCGCGCAAAAGCCCCTCGGCCGGAAGGCTAAGCCCGGACTTTTCCCATCCTCCGGGTATACGCGATCCTTCGCCCAAGGTCCTCCAGGTGGCTCCAGCGTCGGTGGACAATTCAAATGAGACGCCCGCCGCTTCCGGCAGGCTTCCGCCGCGGAGCCACTGGACTCGCCCGGCACCCGGGACACTCAATCGTTGACGGGACGGGTCGTTGATCAAAAGTGACGGACTAATCGATTCGTACGTTGAGTAGTCAAACAAAGGCCCGCCTATGAGAACTTGGCCCTCTGCAGTCAAGGCAACGGAGTGGATATAGCTCTCGGTTTCCGCGTGGTATCGCACATCCCGCGCCCCATTGGCATTCAACCGGGCAAAGCCGACACTCCTGCCAGTGCCTACCCGATTGAATCGGCCCGCAATAAGGATTTTCCCGTCGCCCTGCAGCGCAATACTCTCCACGAAGCTCTCAGCGTCGCTGGGATCGGCACTCTCGGTGGTGGTTGCGATGGGGCTATCAAATCCGGTATCAAGAGTCGCATCGGAATTCAGTCGTATAATCGTTCGAAACACCGCACCTCCGCCGGGCGCGGGCAAAGAAAATTGGCCGCCCATTACCAGTTTCCCGTCAGCTTGCAAAGCCATGCTTCTGACCTCCCAGGAGGCATCGTCGGAGCCCAATCGAAACGCTCGGTCCAAGCTGCCATCCTGGTTGAGCCGGGCCACGCAGGTTCTCGGTTCATCGTCCACCGAAGACAACTGACCACCTAACATCCACTTGCCGTCCGGTTGAACCGCTATGGTGTGAACTATACCGGTGATATTTGGCGCGAAATCCAGGTCCAGCGAGCCATCCAGGTTGAAGCGGGCCATATTGTTTCTGGGGACTCCGTTGACACTTTGAAAACTGCCGGCCACCACCAACTTCCCGTCCACCTGCGACGACAGGCATTCGATCGCTTGAAATGCAGTCGTGGCAAAGCTCGGGATCGGTCCCGTGTCCAACGATCCATCTCCGTTCAGCCGGGCAAAGTTCTGGCGATCGATTCCATTGACCAAGGTGAACTGGCCTACCACGACAATTTTCCCATCCGCCTGGACCAACAGGCTGGAGACGTTACCATTGATGTTTGGCGCGAACGACGAATCCAGCGTCCCATCCCGATTCAGGCGGGCCAAACCGGTATTGATACCAGTCGCACTCGACCCCAGCCATCCCCCCACCAATATCCGGCCATCCGGTTGCGTTACCGTCGTGAGAATCAGGGAATCCGGGTCGAAAACGGGCGAATGTTCAAAGCCAAAATCCGGCCCGGGAGCAAATCGAGGCTCCAGGTCACCCACATCGCCGTCGTGGATTTGGTGAATTGCCAATTCGAATGGGTATTCCACCCAGAGACCGAACTCATCGGTGGCTCGAACGGTAATCGTAGTGGTGCCGAAGGTATTGGCAGGATGGCTTAAGGTTAGTGTGTCGGTTGAGTTATCAATCGTGGTGGCGATGAATTCGGGATCGGGATTTGATACGGAATAGACCAAGTCTGGAGTAGGGGTTTCGGCATCGTGGAAAATGCTGCGTAGTCCCACGGTCAGGCTATCGGGATCCTCTTCGTTCAAACGGTCCCAGCGAGGAATGACACCCACCACCGTCGGGGCACTATTGAGCGTGCCTATGGGAACAATCGCCTCCAGCACACCTGAGGAGGCATTTTGAAAGCCGCCAACGTAGCGACCGGTGGCTCGAATTACACCGCTAACCGGAAGTGCCAATCCGGATTGTTCCCAGCCCTCCGCGATCCTTTCCGGCGCTCCCAGTGAAACCCAGGTATGGCCTTCATCGACCGAAAGTTCAAACAGGACCTCGGACAGCTCAGGGCTTGCACCACTACGAAGCCATTGCAGCCGGGTCTGATTGGGAGCCGCAATCCGCTGGCTCGCCACGCCATTCGTAAGTCTGGTGAAATAGGAGTGGAGCAAGCCCCCCTCCAGCCGGAATTCACCTCCTATAAGTATTCGGCCATCCTCCTGTTGCATCACCCCGGAAGCCTGTCCCACCAGGTCGAAATTTGTTTCAGTATCGAGCGTGCCGTCGGAATTCAAGCGGGCGAATCCAGGCCGAGCTACGCCGTTCATCACGCCGAACATCCCACCGACCAATAACTTTCCATCAGCCTGCAGCGCGATACTCGTGACGGTCCCATCGGCACCCGCATTGAAGAGTAAGTCGGGCGATCCATCGGGATTCAGTCGGGCGATCCTCTCGTGGGAACCGCCATTGACCGTGGAGAAGTTTCCGCCAATGACGATCTTTCCATCCGGCTGTACCAGAACACAAAATATCGGGGAAGCCCCTGCCCCGCCGACGTCGGGAGCGAAATCACGGTCCAGGGAGCCGTTCGAGAAGACTCGCGCCAAGCGGGGACGCCCAATGCCACCGACCACCCCAAAACCACCACCAAGGATAGCCTTGCCATCCCGTTGAAGCGCGACCGTCAGGACGGCACCATCAACGCCAGGGTCGAAGGTAGTGTCCAAGGAGCCATCGGTATTGAGCCGGGCCGCGTGAATCCGCGCAATTCCACCCATGGTGGTGAATTCACCTCCCACCACAATTTTCCCGTCAGGCTGGGTTGCGAGCCCATAAACCGTCCCGTTGGCATTGGGATTGAAGCCCATATCTACCGAACGATCACGATTGATCCTGGCCAGCCGGTTGCGCGGCAAGCCGGATGCCGAGGTGAATTCCCCACTGAAAACCACCTTGCCATCCGGTTGGCGGCTTAGGCCGTAGACCGTTCCATTAACGACGGGATGAAAGGTTAGATCGGGCTCCCCACTCTCCAGCACCTGACCCAAGAATTCCTGGCGATCAAGTTTGAGGGCGGTAAAACGCCCCCCGACGATCGTTGATCCATTGGTATAAGGGGCAACGGCATAGACCCGTTCATCGATATCGGGATAAAAGCCCCCACCCGCCGGAGTTTCCCGAACCCTGGCGATATTGTGACGCACGAACGCCCGATCAAGGCCGGTTCCCACCACCCCGTTTATTCCGGACATTCGACCACCAAAGACCACATTCCCGTTGGCTTGGACGAAAACACTGTTTACCTCGTCATTGTTGCCGAAAAACTGGACATAGCCGTCGGTTCTTATCGTTTCGTAGGTATTGAAGAAATATAAGCCCGCAAAATAGCCCGGTTCCGGCCTCTTTCGCCTCCCTGAAATGATCTTTCCGTCGGGTCGGATGGCCAGGCTCACCACTGGGTCGTTCGCACCGACCAGGCCTGAGGCGTCCACGTCTCCTCCTTCGTTCAAACGCGTCAGATAGTTGGCATTAATGCCACTGACGAAGGCGAATTCTCCGCCAATCAATATTTTCCGGTTGGACTGCACGGCGATGCACAATACCGCCGCGTCTGCTCCACCCAGGAATCCGGCATCGACCGCCCCGTCGGAGGACAACCGGACGATGTGATTCTTCGCCATTCCGTTAACCCTGACAAAACTGCCGCCCATCAGTATTTTTCCGTCAAGCTGAAGCGCGATCGCGGAGACCACCGCATCGGCTTCGGCAGAAAAGAACACGTCCAAAGAACCGTCGGGATTGAGGCGGGCGATGCGGCCTCGCGTTGTTGTCCCCACGGATGTGAAGCGTCCGCCCATCAGGATTAACCCGTCGGGCTGCACCACCAACACGTTGATCGTATCATTGACGTCAGGATGAAAATCAGGATCCAGTGCCCCGTCGGGATTGAGACGGGCGAGATGTCTGCGGGGCTGTCCGTTTACTGAAATGAAATCACCGCCGAGAAGAATCTTTCCGTCCCCCTGCACAGCCAAACAACGCACCACTCCATCGACCACGGGTGAAAAAGTGGTGTCGAAAGTCCCGTCGGCCCACAAGCGGGCAACAAAACCGGTCAGATTATCCCCGCCCGCCACGATGATCCGGCCATTCACCTGCCCCGCCATTGCCTGAACCGTATGTTCAAAACTGGGAGCGAAGGTGGGATCGATTTGGGTCAGCGATGCATGCAACGCCAAGCCGCCGCAAATAGCGAAGCATCCCACCAACGGAAACCGTAGTAGAGCCGCTAACCAAAGTGTGAACCGGGACCAGATCTTCATCCGCACACGGGTAACCAGCCACGGATGGTTTCCTTTCACGAAAAGACGGAAAATTCTGTTTTTCGTCAAAAAGGTGCGCTTTTCTCATTTCATCGCATGAAAGCACGTACCACCCGTTCCAGTGGCGCCTCCAAGGCATTCCATTGTTCGATGCCTTTGCTGGCATTTCTGGCAGCGCCAGCTTGGTCCGAAGAGGTTCCCAAGCCTCTCACGCCAGCGACTTCAATCACGCTGCCTTCCATCCCCTCTCCCTCGGGAATTCCCCAACCCGGCCCCACCAACGATGCGCCCTATGTGCCCCAACCAATCTTGCAGGGAGGCATTGTCATCCCGCTTTACCCACCCGATTCCCCTTTTCTCAAGCGCGACCGCACCCGGGAAGCCGAGCAGTACAACATGAACCGCGCTGTTCCCGGGCGCATATCCAGCATTGTCAATATTCACAACCCTTCCATTGAAGTCCATCCCGTCGATGGCAGCGTCAATACGGGGGCCGCCATCATCCTGGCCGCCGGGGGTGGGCACAACACCTTAAACGTCGGCACCGAGAGTGCGGACTTCGTCCCCTATTTCTTCAATTACGGCGTCAGCACTATCATCCTCCGCAATCGCCTGCGGCGGGATGGCTACACTCCCCAAACCGATGCCGTCAACGATGCGCTCCAGGCTATTAGGCTGGTCCGCGCTCACGCCAAGGAATGGAACATCGACACCCGTAAGATCGGTATCATGGGCTTCTCAGCCGGAGCCGAACTATCGGCTCCCGCAGCGGTGTTCTTCGAAGACTTCGACAAAAAGAACAGCGATCCCTCGGATCCGCTGGCGGGCACCTCCTCACGGCCTGATTTTGTCGGCATCGTGTACCCGGGACCTTCGCCGTTTGCTCGCGGCGGCAATCCACCGATTCCGAAAAACACGCCGCCAGCCTTCATCACCTGCGCAGGCGCGGGCGACAAGGTTCACGCCATCTGGGCCAACGAGTATTTCATGGCCATGCTGCAAGCGGGCGTGCCCAACGTGGAGATGCATATCTATGGAAATGGCTACCATCCCGGCAGCGGGTCCACGGGCGGCCTGACCGACCGGAACGGCACCCCCATGGGAACCTGGCAGGATCGCTACATCGATTGGTTTCGGGATCTGGGCTTCCTTCAAAAGGCGGGGGTGGAAACCAAGGCGGCCAAGGACGTTGCCGCTTATATGGGTCAAGGACAACGCGGAGCTGGAAGCGGGGGAGGTTCGGCATCCGCAGGAGCAAACAAGCCTGCGCCAAAATGATTTCGACGCCAGTATGATTGAGGACTCTCAGTCCCAATCACTCTGCCGATCAATCCGCACGACTATTCCTTTCCAAGTGCGCGGCGGATGGCTCGTTCGACAGGCGAGAAGCCCGTGGCGTCCGCTCGGTCCAATTCCAACGGTCCCGCCGGAAAGAGCGGAGGCTGAGCCATGAATCGCGGTTGGGTTCCCCGATTGACCTGGGCGGCGTGGACGAGGAACGGGTGGCATAGATAAACCGTTCCCGCAGCACCCGTCGCCTGGACCTCTTCGCAACTGTCAGTTCTCCCATAGTCCAACTCTCCCGGACGTAACCCCGCCTCACCTGCCTGGGCCAACATCCTAGCTACCTCCAGATGGGATCCCACCCGAATGCGCGTGGGGGCGTCCAGTTCGCTGACGTCAGAGAACAGGAACAGCATCAACAGCGCACGTCCGCGTGAGCGCACATTCACCCGCCAGGAGTGGAAATCATCGGGGCGCGAATCCTCTCCTGGAAAGCTCGCGTCCACATGCCATCCGGTGTCCCCAGTATCGGTTGGGTTGGGGAATCGCACAGGAAAGGTTCCCAAACTCTGCCGCGGCAGCCAGCGACCGTGTCCCACGAGTTCATCAAAGACGCTGTGGAGCGCTGCTGTGTTAACGGCCTGACGAAAAGGCTCCTCCGTGTGGTCCCAAAGCCAGATGACCGGCCGGGTCCAGGTGGATCGATCCAGGGGCTCACAACCCGTTTCGCGCCACAGGATCAGGCGTCCTTTCTCTGCTAAATCCTGAGGGAACGCGTGTTCCAGGCGGAGATAGCCTTGTTCAATAAACCGTTCAACTTGACTTGGGTCCAAGGCCTTCATTGAGCGCAACCGTTGATTTCTTAGTCAACCAGTTAGCGGCGAATATTGGAGCAAAAACTTGCCTCAAATGAACCGGACGCCATTGGGGCAAACAAGTTCGTCGGTGTTGCCCGATTCGACGGCTCAAGGTAGGAATCGTCCATGCTTGAGTTGAGACCCACCTGCGAAAACTGCAACGTTGCGCTTCCACCGCACTCGACCAAGGCCATGATCTGCAGTTTCGAATGCACGTTTTGCCGTTCGTGCGTTGAAACGATACTCAAAAACGTTTGCCCCAATTGTGGTGGTGGCTTTTGCCAGCGGCCAGCCAGGCCGTCGAAGAATCATCACGATGACAATTACACCGGCAAATATCCTGCCAGCCAGACCGTCAGGCATCGCCCGGTGGACGTTGCGGTTCATCGGCAATTTTCCTTGTCCCTCATTAACATCCCGCCGGAGTTACGCTAACGACGTGTAGGAAGTCCAAGCCGCAGAATCCAATCACCCATGCCCCTTTCCCTCTATCGGTTCAACACCCAGAACCTGAGTTTTGCCGAATGCTGGTACCAGACCCGCTCGCCGTCGGTCCTGCTGCTGTGGATCTTCAAGCTCCTGCGGACTCCGTTTCCCGGGCAGGCACTGGTCCCGCGCATCGACCGTCAGAGCGATTTCCGCATCGCTCCCGAGTTGGCGTCGCCTGAAGCGGTGGAGGCTATGACCCCACGCCTTGAAGCTTTGGCCGCCTTGGGATTCCAGCCTCCATCTTGGTACCGCGCCACCACACCCGATGGCCGAGTCGAAATTCACTTGGCCATAGCGATCGATGCCAGCGGGACTTCGCTGGCGCGGGTAAGTCTCGGAGTAATCCACGCCGCGAACAAAACGATTCGCAACAACCAACTGGCCATCTTCAGCCTGTTGAGCGACCAGACTCTCCTGATAAGTTCTTCAGTTCCCAAAAAATTCCGAACGCTACCCGGAAGCCGTGTTATCCGAAATGTCGGCGCAACCACCCACCAACTATGGCAAACGCATGTCGCGGAACTCAATCGGATATACCCTGCCTGTGCCCCGACATTGATTGAAAATACAGCCGCCGCCGAGGCGATCACTGACCGGTACGAAGCAGAAGTATGGAACGATTGGATCCCCCGGAGATTGTTCGAGCCGCTCAGTCCCGAAGAACAAGCCGTGGAAGACGCACTCGTTGGTGAGCGGGCCAAACTGGCGGCAGAGGTCGGCCCAAACTACGCCCCCGTGCTGCTGGAACTCGAAAAGTCAACGCGGGCGAATCCAAAGCCGTGGCGGAACTCAATCTGGCTGCTGGCCATATCGCTTTTTGTCTTTGTGCTGGCCCAGGGGTCGCGGGACGGCTGGAATTATTTAATCGCCCTCATCGTCGTGCTCTTAGTCCATGAATCGGGCCACTGGATCGCCATGCGCGCGTTCGGCTATAGCAACCTGAAGATGTTGTTCATCCCGTTTTTCGGAGCGGCGGTATCGGGACGCCATTATAACGTGGCTGGCTGGCAGAAAGCGGTGGTCTCTCTAGCCGGACCGGCGCCAGGCATCGTCTTCGCGACGGCTCTTTATCTCACCACGTTTTCTGGGTTTCACTTTCCGGACGTGGTTGCCAAGGGCCTCTTTGTGGCCGTGGTGATCAACCTCTTCAATCTCCTGCCATTCCTGCCCCTGGACGGCGGATGGTTCCTGAACGCAGTCCTTTTCTGCCGTCATCCACTGCTGGAAACCGGCTTCAAGGTGATCGCCGTGTTCGGTTTGATCGGGATCAATTTTCTCGGTACCAGCGGCCTCTTGATTTATATAGCGATCTTTACCGCACTCTCCATCCCGAGCACCTGGCGCCGCGGCAAGATCGCACAAGCCCTGCGGGCCCAGGGGTTGGCGACCGCATCCCATGATGGTCGCACCGTGCCAGTACCCACCGCGATCGCAATCATTGACGCCGTCCGCGCACGAGACCGGGTCCCCCGCAATGCTGTGGGCACCGCCCAGGAGACACTCGAAGTCTTTGAGCGTCTGAACGCCACGCCACCCAATCTAATCACTACTCTCGGACTCTTGGCGACCTATGGTGGCATCGTGCTGGCCGGATTGATTGGAACGCTCGTCTTGGTCGCCCGCCATTTCTCCTTCTCGGAATAGCGTAGGGAGTCGGGCTCTCGAAAAGTAAAAGCCGGGAAAAATTATTTTCTCCCGGCTTTTGCAGAATACTCAGCACCCCGACCGAATTACTTCGCGCCCTGATCGATCCACGCGCGCACTAGCCCGACTTCTTCGGGCGTCAAGGCTTTGGGCATCTTGAATCCGCCCGGACCTCCCGGGCCCCCGGGACTTCCAGGTCCGCCTGGCCCTCCACCCGGCCCCCCTGGGCCGCCAGGACCACCGCCGGGACCTCCGGGGCCGCCTCCAGGACCACCTGGACCTCCGGGTCCGCCTGGACCACCAGGGCCTTTGCCGGGTTTGCGCTTCGGGGGCATGGCTGTTTCTTCGTCGATGCCTGAAATCGCTATCACCAAGGGACTCTCGGCACTCTTGCCGGGAGTGACCACTTTGCCGTCTTCACCACCCTTTAATACGGCTTTCAAACTATCCAACCGCAGGTCGCCCTTCTGCTTGTCTTCCCCGTGGCAACGGGTACAGGACGCTTCGAAAAGGGGTTTGATGTCCTTTTCGTAGGTCAAACCGGTCTTCTTGGAAGGCGGCGGCAACTTGCTCAGGTCGGGTGCGGCACCGGCACTCAGGCAAAGGCCCGAAACCGCCAAGGCGGTCAGGATCAGCGAATGTTGTTTCATGGATGACTGTGGATTCCCTTGATATCAAGTACAGTGACCGATGCCGGGCACCCCGGTTACATCGCCACCGAACGCCTCGAAACATCCAGACCGCAACACCTATTTTCAACCCCTCCAATCAATCCTCATTCATCCCAATCCCTGTTCCAACAAAAGCCGCACGTAGGGAACATCAGCGGGTACGGTGACCTTGGGATTCGGCGACTGCGCCTCCACCAACTCCACTGCCTGGCCAATCAAGTCGCAGGCTGCCGTGTCGTCAGTGATCAGGAACCCTTGCGCCCGAACTGCTTCCAGAGCCCGTCGGATCACATTTGCCCGAAAGCACTGTGGGGTTTGGACAGCCCATAGCCGAGATCGGTCCAAGTGTTTCGCAATGTGTCCCTCCCCGTCGGCCTCTTTGATCGTATCAGTGGCTTTTTGGCCTGCCACAGATGCCCCCATTCGCCGGGCAGCGGCAAGGCATCGTGTGATCAATTCCGAAGACGTACACGGGCGAGCCCCATCTTGTATCGCCACGACATCACAACCGTCGGGCAACGCAGCCAAGCCGTTCCAAACCGAGTCCTGACGTTCGTTACCGCCAGCCACGAGGCTGTAAGGCTTCCGGAATCCCAACTCCGCCGCCATTTCGTCAAACGCTGCCTCCAGATCGGGACGAATGACCAGCACCACCGACTGGATGCCGGGATGTTCATCGAACCGGCGCCAGGTGTGGGCGACCACAGGTTCCCCCGCCACATCGAGAAACAGCTTATCGACTCCGGGCCCCATCCGGGTACCCCGCCCTGCAGCTACGATCACGGCACAATCCATAAAATGAAGAAGGCGCGGACAATGCCGCGCCTCACACTGGTTTGAGTTGGAAAGACTACTTCTTCACTTCAGGCTTTTTGTCGTCTTTCTTATCGTCCTTCTTGTCATCCTTGAAGGCATCGGGCGGTGCATTTTCGTTCAGCTTCTTCAGCACCGAATCCGTCAGCTCGAGATCGCCCGTAATACCATTATAGAGGACGAAAGGAGTCTGATTGATGGTTTGGGAAGCCGTGTCCAGGACCAAGCTAAAGCCAGCCGCCTTGGCCTTGTCTTCAACCACACCCCGAATTTCGCGGAGGATGCTCTCGCGAAGGCGGGTACGGTGATCGAGCAAGGACTTCTGGGAATTCTGGCGGAAGGTCTGGATCTGGGTGGTCAGTTCACCGATTTCCTTTTCCTTCTTTTCCAGCTCCTTCTTGCGCTTGTCCTTTTCGTCGCCACCGATCGCGGGATCGTTGGAGCTCTCCTGGAGCTTGCTGTGCTCTTCGTTGGCCTTCTTGTAATCCTCGAGCATCTTGTTGCCCAAGCCTTCGAACTCGGCGGCGCGGTCCTTGATTTGCGAGTCAGCCTGCTTGGTGCGCCAGAAGCCATCGAATACTTTCTGCAAATCGATGACTGCCACCTTTACTTGTGCCTGCGTTTCTTGCGCGGCAAAAACGCCCAAGAGAAGTGCGGCAAAAACGTTTTTAAGGTACCGTTTCATGTCGT
>DATJII010000134.1:0-12043 GCA_035493435.1 Candidatus Limnocylindria bacterium
CTGGGCTCGGAAGGCGATGGCATCCGCCCCGCCACCCTCGCAGCCTGCAACGAAACGGTAGCCGTGCCCATGCAAAACGGCGTCGACTCGCTCAACGTCGGCAACGCTTCGGCCGTGTTCTTCTACGAGGCCCTGAGGCAACGGAGCGCCGGATTATAATTAAATAATATCTCCGGGACGCCTCGGCCGCCGGGCGGTCGGAACAACGCGACAGCGCTTGGAGCGCGGTTGCGCAGGCTTGGCGGAGCTACCACTTTGGTCGCGTTTCCCGGCAGGCAGGCGGGGATTCCTTCCCATGACCCGCATCGAGCCAATCGGGCAATCGCCTCCACCTATAAGTTCTTGAAGGCGACACCCCTTGCCAAAGCGGTGTCGCGCTGCGCTTGCCCCCGCACTGCACGACGCTTCGCGCTTCGGCTGAAATGAGTCGGGGAGGTCGAAACCTTTGGCCCAGCCAACGCGACAGCGTCTGGGTTTCCGTCTTCGCTAAAACTACGGCGGACAAGGTGGCTGCAGGCCGTCCCGCAACCACCCTTCGTATAAATCCTGTACGCCTTAGGCGTTGTACGTGCTCGAACTCACGCGACCGCCCGTGCCGGTCCAGTTCGTATGGAAGAACTTCCCGCGGGGTTGGTCGAGGCGCTCATAGGTGTGCGCGCCGAAATAATCGCGTTGGGCTTGGAGAAGGTTCGCCGGCAAATGGGCACAACGATAGCTGTCGAAGAACGACAACGCCGTGCTGAAGGCGGGCACCGGAATGCCGTGCAACGCCGCCTGCGCCACCACATTACGCCAACCCGCCTGGCACTTCGCAATTTCCGACACGAAATACTCGTCGAGCAACAGGTTGGTAAGGTTCGGATTCTTGTCGAAGGCTTCCTTGATCTTGCCCAGGAAACGGCTCCGGATGATGCACCCGCCACGCCACATCAAGGCGATCGCCCCGTAATTTAGACTCCAGCCGTATTCCTTCGCCGCCGCGCTCATCAGCATGTAGCCCTGCGCGTAGCTGACGATCTTGGACGCGTACAGCGCCTTGCGGATGTCTTCAACGAAAGCCTTCCGGTCGACCGCCAATTTGGCGGCAGGCCCATTGAGGACCTTGGCAGCCTCGACCCGTTCGTTCTTCATGGCGCTGACGCACCTGGAAAACACCGCTTCGGCGATCAGGGTCACTGGCTGGGCCAAGTTCGCCGAATCGATCACCGTCCATTTGCCCGTGCCCTTCTGGCCAGCGGTGTCCAGGATGTTGTCCACCAACGGCTTGCCGTCGGTGTCCTTGAAAGCCAGGATGTTGCCAGTGATCTCGATCAGGAAGCTGTCCAGATCGCCCGTATTCCAATCCCGCAGCACCTCCGCCATCTCATCGGCAGACATCCCGAGGCCTTCACGCATGATCTGGTACGCTTCGCAGATCAACTGCATATCCCCGTACTCAATGCCGTTGTGGACCATCTTGACGTAATGGCCAGATCCGCCGTTTCCCACCCAATCGCAACAGGGCGTGCCATTGTCGACCTTTGCCGAGATACCTTGGAAGATGTCCTTTACGTGAGGCCACGCAGCGGGACTTCCACCCGGCATGATACTGGGACCAAAACGGGCCCCCTCTTCGCCACCGCTGACGCCCGTACCGATGAAGAGCAACCCCTTGCTCTCCAGATACTTCACACGACGATTCGTGTCGTCATAAAGCGAGTTTCCACCGTCGATGATGATGTCGCCGGGTTCGAGGAACGGGAGCAACTGCTCGATGAACTCGTCCACGGGCTTGCCCGCTTTCACCATCACCATGATCCGGCGAGGGCGCTTCAGCTTCGCCACCATTTCCTGCAAGGAATGGGCGCCAAGGATCTGGGTTCCCTTCGCTTCGTTCGCGAGGAAATCGTCCACCTTGGACACGGTGCGGTTGTACGCAACGACCACAAAACCGTGGTCGTTCATGTTGAGGATCAGGTTCTGGCCCATGACGGCCAAGCCAATCAGGGCGATATCACCGGTCGGAGTACTCATGTTCAGCGGTTAACAACAGAGCCCCCAGAGTATCCGGCCCCACGAGGCAATCCAGCGGGAATTTCTCATGCGATCCGAGCATGGTGTTCATGGCTCTCGGGATGTCCAAGTCCGGAACCGGCATTCTAAGGAACAATAATCGCGGTCTTGGGATTGAGAACCACCACGTCCAGCCATGATGTTCCGCGCAACGGCAGGAACCCACGCCCATCCATAGTCAGCAAGCGCAAACCAGTCACGCCTGCAGTTGCCCCGATCCAGATATCGTTATCGTCATGCTGAATCGCCAACCCATTGGCTTGGGCATGAGAATGAAGTTCCGCCCAGCGGTGGTGAATTCGAGAATCTGAAATAGGAACTACCACCAGGTTCGAAATGACCTGCTGCAACAACTGTTTTCGGCGGTCGCCCCAACTTTGCGCAAACGCCCACAATTCCGCTACCGTCACTTCGCAGATGGCCGGTTGAAAGGGGGATGTTCGTAACTGGAACTGAGACTCCATTGCAGAGGCAACTGGACTATTTTCGCGGGTCGCATGAAGGACCACATTGGTGTCGAGGAGGAAACCAAGCGATGGACTCATGGGTTATCCGAGGCGCTCTATAGCTTCGATAAAGGCTTCATCCGATTCCTCCCCCGGAATAGCACCCAAGATCCGCCCGTATCTGGATCGTTCGCCAGGTCGAAGCCCAATTGACGACGTAAGGGAACTAAATCCACCGGATTGAGGAACTGACCTGAAGAAATCGTCCTGAGCACCGGCAAAGGCGATAGCTGAGGCATCTACTCGTAACAATGACCCGGAAGGCCGGAATATTCCCACCCCTTCCAACACGACGTCGCGATTAAAATACTCCTTCAGATCGTCGAGAGGCATCTCCCCTTCCCACAATGCCGTTACAAAAACACCAGGGCGTATGTCCAGTTTGAGCACTGCTTGGCTGGCCCCCAGCAAATCTAGTCGTCCGGCGACCCGGACCCTACGGGACGAAGGTGTAGCGGCGCAGAGTTCAGTAGCCGCGTCCACCGCGTCGATATCAATTCTTCCCAACTCGGAAATGGCGGTGTCTGGTAACTGTATTCGATCGATACCTCGATTAAGCATCCGGCGATAGGTGCCGATTCGCCTCAGCAAACCGGTGTCGAAACGATTACTGTCTTTCCTTCGATTTCGGACGTCCACCAACGCCCCACCCAACAGCTCGAACGCTGTCTGTTCCGGTTGCGGTCCGTCTTCCCAAAGCCGTTTTTGCGAGAACAACTCCGTTGCCACACTTCCGAAACTCGGAACTTCAAAGCGGAGAAGTGTTGTTCCGTCATTCCCCAAAGAATGACCTAAATAGTGAACTTCTGCTGCCGCCTTCAAACCGGATGGAATCCGTCCACGAGCACGGCTTGAGTGGAGAAATCCCATCCGAACTACGTCCTGAAGGGTGTCATGCAAATGAGTCAATACCGGCCCGATGAGTTCAGGGCGCGGTTTGGCGCCCAGCCCTTCACGGCCAGATACCTCAAATGTTCGTTCCAGAAACTTCACTTTAAAATCGTCGCCCGATCGGAGTCTCGATTGGGCGGAACATGACAGCTTCGTCCCCTCAAGTAAAACCCGTTCCGATTGGCGCCTTTGGCCGGATTCTATGGCGATATCTCCACTCTCCCGCAGATGATCTTAATCCAAAGAAAAAGCGCACCTGCATCGTCGCGGGTGCGCTTTTGAAAATCCGCGAAGCGGACGACTCAGGACTTACTTGTCGTCCAACGCCGTCACGCCAGGCAGCGAGATGCCTTCCAGGAATTCCAACGAGGCGCCGCCGCCAGTGCTCATGAAGGTAACCTTGTCGCCGAGCTTGGCTTTGTTGATCGCTTTCACGCTGTCGCCGCCGCCGATGATCGTTTTGGCACCTTTTTCGGTGACCGCCGCCAAGGCTTTGGCCACGGCTACGGTGCCGGTGGCAAAACGTTCGTCTTCGAACATGCCCATGGGACCATTCCACAGGATCGTCTTGGCTCCCGCCACGATTTCGGCATAGGCCGCCGCCGTCTTCGGCCCGATGTCGAAGCCTTCGGCATCATCCGGAATGTCGCCCTCGACAACGCGGGGTTCCACGAACTCAAAGACCGGCTTACCCTTCTTGTTCAACTTGCCCGTGGCCACCGGGGTCGCCACGACAGTGTCGCTGGGCAGATGGAACGCAACGTTCTTGGCCTTGGCTTTGGCCTCGGCTGCGAGCGCAGTGCCGGTGTGATCCTTTTCGATCAGCGACTTCCCGGTCTTTCCGCCGTGGGCCAACTTGAAAGTGTACGCCATGGCGCCGCCGATGAGGATCGTGTCGGCTTTTTCGAGGAGGCTGTCGATGACCTTGATCTTATCGGAGACCTTGGCGCCACCGAGGATTACCACGAACGGACGGACCGGATGATCCAACTCGTCGCCCAAGAACTTCAATTCGCGCTCCATGAGCAACCCGGCGGCGCAGGGCTTGCCCCAAGCCTTCAGGATGCGAGCGGCTCCGCTGGTCGAGGCATGAGCGCGATGCGCAGCGCCGAAGGCGTCATTGACGTAGATATCGGCCAAGCGAGCGAGGCGAGCGGCGAAAACGGGATCGTTTTCCTCTTCCTCAGCGGCGAAACGGACGTTTTCCAAGACCAGAATTTCGCCGTCCTTCAAGGCGGCCACGGCGGCTTCGGCTTTCTCGCCCACCGTCTCGTCGACGAACTGGACCGGCCTGCCGAGCATTTCCGCGAGCTTCTCGGCCACCGGTTTGAGGCTCATGGACGCTTCGCGCTTGCCATCGGGACGTCCCAAATGCGCGGCGAGAACGATTCGCGCACCCTTGGAAATGAGCAGTTGCAGGGTGGGCAACGTCTCTTTGATGCGCGTGGTGTCGTTGATGACCATGACGCCACTCTTTTCCTCCATGGGGACGTTGTAATCGACCCGCATGAGAACGCGTTTGCCCTGAGTATCCAGATCACGAACTGAAAGCTTTGCCATAATTCAAAAAATCGCTGGCTGACGGTATCGGGTCGGTTCCTCGCGGCAAAGGCGATTTTCAATTCCCTCAGCCGGACTCAGGCAGTCGAGAAGGAAGTCCTTGCGCCGTAGATTCCTTCGCGCTGCGAGGCGTGAGGAGGGCGCGTATTGGATTCAAATACGCAACCGACGAACAACGAAGCAGATCGAAGGAAGATCAAGCAAGGACGACAGATTTGACTGCCTGATTCCGGCTAAGACCAACCCTTGAGTTGAAGAGCGCCTGTGGTATCTTCGTCCCATCCACCGGCATGAGTCGTAACGAACCACTTCCAAGGCGTATCTTCCTGCAAGGGTTGGGTACGATGATGGCGCTTCCATTTCTGGAATCCGCGATGCCCAAGTTGCTGGCAAGTGACGCCACGCCAGCCCTTGCCACACCGGGACTTACGCCGTCTGGCGCGCCCTTGCGCGTGGCCTACGTCTACGTGCCCAACGGCGCCAACATGGCTGATTGGACCCCCGCCGCCGAAGGGGCCAATTTCGAGATGCCGCTCATTCTCGATCCCCTCAAGAGCATGCGCTCCCAGTGGTCGGTGTTGTCGGGCCTTACCCAGCGTCCTGGCGATGCGGGCCCCGACGGAGCCGGTGACCATGCCCGGGCGTTGGCGACGTATTTGACCTCGACGCGCATCCGGAAAACCCAAGGGGCCGATATCAAGGCTGGCATCTCGGTCGATCAGGCCATCGCCAATCGCGTCGGTTTGTACACGCGTTTTCCGTCGTTGGAACTGGGCTGTGATCGCGCCCAGCTTTCAGGCAATTGCGATTCCGGTTACTCCTGCGCTTACTCCTTCAACATCTCGTGGAAAAGCGACGCAACGCCGATGCCGCCCGAGGTCGATCCCAAGCAAGCTTTCGAACGCCTGTTTTCCAACGGTGACCCTAAGGAATCCAAGGAAGTGCGGGAACGCCGGATGCAAAATCGGCAGAGCATCCTCGATTACGTCCTGGACGACGCCAAGCGCCTACAGAATCGCCTCGGTCGGAATGACCAGCGCAAACTGGACGAGTACATGACCGCAGTGCGCGATATCGAGCACCGCATCGATATGGCGTACCAGAATAACCTGGAGATCGCGGATTCCGCCAAACCAGCCGGTATTCCTCGTAATGCCGAAGGCAAGATCGACTATAGCGCCCATGTCCGCTTGATGTTCGATCTCATGGCCCTCGCTTTCCGCACCGATACGACGCGCGTGGCCACCTTCATGATGCGCCATGACGGTAACAACGATGCCTATCCGCAGATCGGCGTGCGCGAAGGGCACCACGATCTATCGCATCACGGCGACGATCCCGTGAAAATGAAGAAGATCGCCCAGATCAACCAGTATCACATGGAGCAATTCGCCTACTTCCTAAAGGTCTTGGGCGAGACCAAGGAAGGCACGGGCACGCTTCTCGATAATTGCATGGTCATGTACGGTAGCGGTCTCGCTGACGGAAATGCCCACTCCCACCACAATCTCCCGGTCCTCCTGGCTGGCAAAGGCGGCGGTCTGATCGACCAAGGGCGTCACATCAAGTTCCGCCACGATACGCCGGTCTCCAACCTATACTTGACCATGATGCAGCGGATGGGTGTGAAAGCTGAACGCTTCGGCGACAGCACTGGAATCCTCACTGGCTTGGGTTCCATGGCTTGATTCATTGGGACCAAGCACTTCCCCTTCCTTTCCTTCCGCCGCTCAATCGATTTCATAGTAGGTATTTGAAAAAAAAGAACGGCTGCTCGTCGCGGAGCAGCCGTTTTCAGTTAAGGGAGGGAGGGAGATTTCAGTTCTTCCTCAGCGCTCCAAATTACGGAGTCGACACCGACAGCACACCGGCGCTGTCCGCCTGATAGGCCGAGCCGGGCACTACGGTGACCGTATTCGTCACTCCGTCAGTCCCCACGGTAACGTCGTATCCGCCCGAAGGAGCCAAGCCAGTGATGACATGCCATTTTGCGGCTACCGGCACCGCGTAGGAGGTTCCCGCAAAGGGCGCCCCAGGCTGGATAATATTGATCGGAAAGAGGACGGCAGTATTGCCGATTTGAGCGCCCTCAAACGGAACTCCACTGACACTCTCGACCACGACTGCCGTAGTCGCCGGAACACCGAGGTCCGCGCCTTGGAGGACCGTCAGGAAACGGGTGTCGGCCGGACCGGACGGATCTTCGATCACCAGTCGCTGGCGGGTGGGATCCAGATCCGCCACGAGGTTGAAGTTTTCCGCTTGCGACACAGTCATGACGCCGGCGGCAGGCAACAGGGATTGCACGAAAAACTGCTGGCGCGAAGTGGTCACGGTAGCGGTACGATTTTGCGCATCCACGACGGGGGTGGCGCACAAGGTCATGTTGAAGCGCTTGAAGCGTCCCGAGGTCTTCGACGTCGCCCGGTCATAGATCACCACGTGGTCGGGTTGCAGCCACACCAATGACCTGACGGCCTGGGTAATGTCCATCGCGCGGTTCTGGGGATTCCAATAGTCCCAACGTCCATAAAGCTTGGTAGCGTCACCCTGGGTGAAAACATAGCCTGGGCCGGTGCTGACCGTCGCTGTCGGGTCCCCCGAAGCCAAGCCTTCGGTCCATTGTCCACCACGTTGCACGATGGCGTCTTCGAACCAGAGGACGTTGGCCGGGACATCGTTTTGCAGTGACAGGGTATTGTGGTAGTCCGGAGTCATCGCGACGCCGTCAATGTCATAACCGCTGCGTTCCTTGGTGAGCCACTCGCCCTTGCGATAGAACTCGAACTGGTTGCCGTCGCCATTCTGGTGGTCGAGGGTCGTCCAGCGGCAAATCCACGAGAGCCAGGAGGCATTGGTGGTCCAATCGGTACGGCCCAGGAATCGGCCCAGTGCGGGATCGTAGAAACTCGTTGCCATGGCTGGACGGGGATCGACCGGGGCCGCCAAGGCGGGGTCGAACAGCAGGAAGTAGAGGATGGATTGGGTCGCGTAGCAGTTGCCCCAGATATTGCTGGCGCGCTGGTATAGCTTGGACGGCCCGCCCTCGACCACGTTGACGCCGACCCAGCGGGCCTGGTCACCGTACGCTGGCTGGTTATTCTGCTGCCCGAGAAGGCCGAGGATGCCGAAGGTGTTGAAGTAGTCGGGACCGATCCACTCGCGGAGAATGTCGCCGTAGTTCGCCATCTGCCAGAGCTGGCCCAGGTAGTTATAGGCGGGATTGGAAGGATTATATCCCTGCGGGGCGATCGAATGGAGGAATCCGTCAAAGTATTTGTTCCACAGCGGGCTGTGAATCAATCCGATCTGGGGCCCAGAAAGGGCCGGGTCATCGAAACCCGCGGTCTTCAGCGCGAGCAATTCTTCGGCGAGGTCGCCCATGGATGCGCCGTAGAGAAAGCCTTCCGGAGAGAGGCCACCGCTGGCAACGCCCAGCCCGTTGGTGGAAACGCCATACGCCTGGGCGGCCACACTGGCCGGTTCATACACGGCGTATTGCTGGTAGAGCCATGCGCCGGTCACGTTTTGGATATAGCTTCGGAGTGTGTTTCCGAGGACCTTGGACCCGAGCCATGCGTTATTTTGGGGATCATCGACCGCGTCCAACGACAGGGCCATCAACGTCAGATTACGCGCATGGGTGGTGTAATAATTATTAGCACTCCAGCGCAATTGGGCCGTATTGGCTAGCAATTGCGGGTCGTTCATGACCCCGATGGGCTGCGGATGCTCGTTGCCCGCAGTCGCGGCGTGGAGACAATCGTCGGACCAACGCAGAAACACCGAACGAATCGTGGCCTTGTCTTGTGCCGACAGGTACGGATAAATCCAATCGACTGTCAATCCCCACGCCTCACCCCACCAGCCCGCCCGGTTATAGGTGGCAAAGATTGGGCTTCGGAACGGAACCTCCACCCCGTTGGTGGAGGTCGCCACCCCCTTGGCCGCTTCGTTGATGGCATACATCAGGAGATTGCGGGCTCGTTGCGCGTGCTGGTCTCGAACAACGGGGTCCTGGTCGATCAAGGACGCAAAGGCGAAAAACTCCGCATACATTTCCGTGTCGTAAAGCTCATAGTTCGAACTGCCACCATCGGGCCAAACCGGGTTGGGTTGGCCGTTGGGGAAGAACTTTGTATTGTAGGTGGAGATAGCCGAAGTGAGGGCGGGCTTGAAACCGTTCACATACATCGGATTCGTGGAGTTGGCCCAGCTTCTCAAACGCGGCAGGTCACCGGTGTTGACCCACAAACGGGGGTGACTGGACACCGGTTGCGGGACAATCGTGTTGCTCTGGGTCTGAGCCGTGACCACCGTCGGGGCGGTCGGCATCTTGAGGGTCGTGGACGGCGAAGTGGGGCTCGCAACCGCCGCGCCTGTCCATTGCAAAAAGACCTGCCCGGCAGGCGGCTGGCTGGCCGAAATATTAACCACCGTTCCCGCCGCGTAAGAGCCACTGCCCGTCCCTCCGGCGACCGTAAGTTGGTAGGTGGCGTTGTTGGTCACGGGAGCGACCACTGTGATCGTCACGGGAGCGGAGGTCGTGCGTGACGGAGTGGCTGCCGTATCGAGGTTGTCGTAGGCGATCGCGACCAATGTATATTGACCCGGCGGCACGTTGGACCACAGCCGGTAGTAGGGAACCGTTTTGTGGTCGCCTACTTTTACCGCACCGTTATAGAAGTCCACCCGGGTAATCGTCCCGTCGGGATCCGAAGCATTGGCCTGGATATTGATGCTGGCGGGCGAGGTGAAGACGGCCCCGTTGGTGGGCCATGTCAGATTGACTACTGGAGGCAAGTTTGTCGCCGCGATCGCCGCAGGCGTCAGCATGCCCACTAGGCAGGACAGGGCGGCCAGGCAGTCCCAGGTTGGAAGTTTCGTTCTCATTAATTCGTTTTCAGTTAATCCCCGGACCCGCTTGGCTCCGGTTGAGTCGCGGCAACTCATTCATAATTTGATTGCGCCACTGGAACCCGAGGGAAGATCGCGTTGCCAGCAACTGCCACTGCCGCCATGGCAATGTGAAGTTCACATGGAACGTCCAAACTCCGGAATACTCCTTTGGAGTAATGGCACGACTTCCGGGAGCGGTGTATTCCTGCTGCGCGAAATCGCCGGCAACCCTATTGTTGCGTGGCGGTTCCCCGATGGTGGCGCTGGCAGGGTTCCCTCCTGCCAGCCCGCGAACTGACGCAGTACATGAAGAGAATCCTGGTGATAGAGGACAACGAGATCTTGCGACGGAATGTCGCCACGATCCTTTCTTTGGAAGACTTTGAGGTGGAGGTCGCCGAAGATGGAAAAAAAGGCCTCGAACGGGCACGTCACACCCCGGCGCCCGATTTGATCGTTTGCGACATCGTCATGCCCGCCATGGATGGCGTGACTGTGCTGCAGGCCCTCCGGGCGGATCAGAGTACCGCCCGGATCCCCTTCATATTTCTCACGGCCCGGGGTGACCGCGCCGACCTACGGATCGGCATGAACGCTGGGGCGGACGACTATCTGACCAAGCCGGCCAGCCGGGAAGAACTCCTTTCCGCGGTTCGAAGCCGACTCGCACGGCAGGAATTGCACCAACGACACGCCGAGGAGACCGCAGCCCGCAGTGAAACCAGCCCTGATTTCTCGTCCCCGACGCCCTTGGAATCCCTGGGACTGACTACTCGCCAAGCCGAAGTGCTCCTATGGCTGGCCCAAGGCAAATCAAACCAAGAGATTGCAACCATTGTTGGAGCCACGGAGAACACCGTAAAAAAGCACCTGCAGAATATCTTCGATCGTCTCGGACTCGAAAACCGTCACGCCGCCTCGTTACAAGCCATCGAAGTTCTGAGTCGAAACCAAGGTCTCAACACGTGACCGGAGGGTTTTCCAAACATTCGTCTCCTTCCAGGCGGAAATCGTCTTCTAGAGCCGCCGTTCGAACCATTCAATCGAGGAGAAACCGGCCGCTAACAACGGTTTCTCCTCGATTGAGGTTCGACTTGGAGGCGGCGAAGAACGTTGTGAACTCATCGTGATCCGAGTAGATCACGAAGGGTTTGGGTTTGGGGACAAAGAGAAAATCCGTCCAATCGGCCAGCATAGCCTTCAGCAAGGTCTGAACCGTTTCCCTACCCTCAACCACCAAGGTACAACGCCCTTCGGCCGGCAGCGTAATCGAGAACGGCGTTACCACTGGCCCTACATGACGAGGATCAAACACGAATTGGTCGATAGCAAACTGTCCTGACTCCATCGATCCGCAAGCCGAGACAATGATCTCGACAAAGGGATCCAGCCGATCTAGCGGGGTGCGAAAAGTGACCTGTTCGCGCCAGGGCGTGCGATGAAAACGGCGCCGTAGGTTGCTCTCAGTATCAAGTTTGATCCCTGAAATCATATAAGCCGGACCGTTTTTGACTGGCAAAGTCCGGTCAAGCTTCCCAGTCAACGAGCCTCAAACCGGATATCCGCTCAAACTCTCGGGAATTGTGGGTCACCAACGTCAAATCATGCCGTATTGCAACGGACGCAATTTGCAGATCATAGGGGCCGATCACCGTGCCTTTACGTTCCAAATCACGCCTCATTCGGGCACAGATTCGTGCACACTCGTCGCTAAAGGGCAGGGAAACAAAAGGCCTGAGAAATCGATCGACCTTGGAGTGCTCTCGAAGTGGATCTGTACTGCGCTCTGCTCCAAACCGGAGCTCATAAACCACTACGGAACAAAGAACCACTTCGTTGGCTTTCACCGATTGCCATTTTGCCAATAACCCAGCATGGCGTTGCCGCAACGTGGCAATGCAAACATTGGTATCCGGAAGAAAGATCATTCCAAAGGCAAGCGAGCTTCAAATGCTCCTTGGGGCGCTCTCCGCAATTCTGGCATAGACCCAGCAATTTGGTCAAAAAACCCTATAGGCCAGCCGTTGGAATCCACTTCCTCTGTAGGTTGAGAGGATTTCACGTGCAACGTGACGGTGACTTCGGCATCCAAAATGCCAACATCGACACTCAAGTTCAGTTTTCCATCTCGTGTC
>DATJII010000135.1:0-5689 GCA_035493435.1 Candidatus Limnocylindria bacterium
TTGGCAATGGTAAAATCACGCGTGAAGGTCGGGACCGCGACATTGTTGGTGCCCTGCAATCCAGCCAGGCTTTGGAACCGATACTTGGCGGGTTGCAACGGAACATTGGCCACGGCGAAGCTCACTGACCGACCGCCTGGTCCTGGCAGGCTAATCGTCAGGGGGATGGTTACGTCGTCCGCGTTGCCCAGCGTACCATCAGGTCCGGCGCTACGCAGGCTCCAGGATCCTGTGGCACCCGCGGAAGCCGCCTGCAACGGATGGCTGGCAGACACCGAGAAGACGTCAATGGGAGTGGAGACGGTCGAGCCGGCTGCGGGCAACGTGGTGGTGCGGATCACCGTCCCTGGCAACGAGGACGATAGGCGGACTGAAACATTGTCCAGTCCCCATGACTCATCGTCCAAATTCTGGAGATTCTGGCCGTAAAAGGCCACTGCCACGACGGAATTCGATGCCACGAAGGGCACTTCTATATTGCGATAAATCGCGTCGACGTAGCCCTGCGTAAAACCAAAATCGGCGCGCCCTTCGTCGGGATCTCCCGGATAACTCTGGGGACTGGATGGGGGATTACCATTATAATTGGAAAACGTCTCGTGAAACACCGAATTGCCGTTGACCACGACGTTGAAGGCATCGCCTCCCGAGGTTCCGTCCCAGGTGTCCAACGCATAGAAATCGAAGCCCACGGTATAAGCCTGTCCCGGCACCAGGTTGGTCAGGACCAGCGTCTGCGCCTCGTTGCTGAAACGACCGGTGAACCGGCTGAAGACCGCCGTGGATTCCGTACTGGCAACGGTCGAACTCCATTCCTGCCCGATCGGAGCCTCGAAATCCGTCGCGTAGGGAACTGCCCCGCCCGAGGTGGTGGCGCCGCATTTGCCCGCTCCACCCGCCTGGAAAACCGACTGCACTTCGGCCCCGGTCAGCGCCTTATTATAGATGGAAACTTCGTCCAGGATGCCGTTGAAGAAATAGCCCCCTTCGGCCTGCCCGATGGTGAGGGGAGCGCCGGCATCGGGAATGACCCGGTCCACCGAATTGGTGACGAGGGGAGCCCCATTGACATAAAACACGAAATTGCTGCCTGAACGGGTCAACCCCAAGTGGTACCACTGACCGAGCGTCGGGGTGAAACTGCCCGTTCCGATATTGGAAACGTTCCCCGTGATATCATTAATGTGAAACTGCAACTTTCCGCCCGTCGTCCAAAAGAGCCACTTGTTGTTGCTGCCTCCACCGGCATCGGAGGCCACCAACACACGGTCGCCCGTGGCATTGAAATTGGCCCATAGCTCGATGGAAAAGGCATTGGTTCCTAGATTCCACGCCGGGCTTGGGGGGACATATACGTAAGCATTGGCGCCAGTGAGCGCAAACCCCAGTCCCGCCTGCCCCGGGGCAAAATAGGCCTGGTTTGCCATCGTCCCAGGATGGGCTCCCGCAAAATCAAGCGTATTGCCGTTGCCCGACCACCACGCGGCCAGTCCTGACGGAGGCGCCACGCAGGCCGCTTCAGTGCGGGTAACCGACACACGGGCGATTCCCACGGCTGCAATGAGCCCCAGGAGGAGATTGGACCAACGGCAATAACGGCGGAGACGCATAGCAGGCCTTTCGGTTGGTGTCATGGCTAGGAAACCCAAGAGTGACTCTCAAAAAGCTAAAAGCACGCCAAGGACGGCGATTCGCACAAATGCCAAAAATGGCGTGCGCATTCGTCGACCGGTTAACTGTCAGTTCGCTTCAAACGCCGGACTTTTTCAAAAATGTCCGAAGTCAGCTTGAAACAAGCGGATACGAGGGACCACTAACGCTTAATTCCGAAACCCTCGTTGAGGGCTATCCGAACTTGTTTGCGGGGGTTGGTTTGAAATGAATGAACTCAAAAAAAACGTTTCAGCGGGCAATGCTTCTGCGCAACTCAGAGTCCAAAAGACATACCAAAACGCCTCCTCCGATACAACTCAAATCGCTGACCATCCCGATGCCAAGATTTGTATAATTGACTGATGCCTCAAAATTCTCCGGCACCTCGAATCAGACCGGGGCCCGCCTATGCGGCCGTTACGTCCAACCTTTTGGCAATCGTATCCAGCGACATCCCCCGAATCGCGATCATCTTATGCTGGGAGGTTTGTCCGCGCAGAAGTGACACGTCGCGTCGGCCACAGCCGAGTCGTTCGACCAGAAACGCCATCACCGCTTCGTTCGCGGCAGAATCCACCGGGGGTGCTGTCGTCTTTATCTTCAATTCCGTCCCCAACATTCCCACGATTTCATTCCGGCTCGCACGTGGCTGAACCTTGATCGCCAGATGGACCTCGTCCCCCTGGGTTCTGAGGTACGCCGGTGGATTCATTGCGAGACCCGTTCGAACAACCAGGGAACGATGCCAATTCCCAGCCAGCGAACCGCCATCGGCTCGGGAGCCTTCAAGTCCGCGCCACCATGGCCCCACGAACTCAGCCCATGGCTAATGTCGTTAAAACCGAAGCCCACCACTCGTCCCAAAAACCAAATAGCCAGAAAAGCCGCCCAGGAAGACAAGTCCAGACGCCCCAATCGGAGCCACAAAAAAGGACGGCATAGCCTGGCACCCGACTGTTCGACGAATGTCCAGAAAGGATGAATGCCGAAGTAGACGAATTCGGATAACCCACGCAGAAAAACAATGAGCAGCAGGGGAAAACGCAGTGATGGCAATATTCCCAAGCCCACCACCATCGCCTGCTCGAAGAGCTGGTACGCACTGCGGATCGGCGGGCCAAAAGCGAACCGTGCGATCAGGGGGGCAAAAACGAACCAGAGGGCTCCCGTCAAGGCGGCGGGCACGATCAAGCCAAGGCCAAACGGCCAAGAGGAGAGCGGGCTTAACTCCGTTCGCAAAACCCGAGAAACCGGGTCCGGGTCTTTCCGCAGGGGGCACAACCGCGAAAACAGCAGCAACCAACTGTAGCCGATCAGGATGGCAGAAACCGCGCTGATCGCGGAGAACAGTAGCATTCGCGCAAAGACATCGCTGCGAAACGCGATCGTCACGGCTCCGGTCGGCCAGAGCGCCACCCAATTGAGTTCCGATCCTAACTCAGAATAAACCAGCGCCCGTCCCACAATAAGACCCACTACCCCGACCAACTGAAGCCATCGGCGGGGTTTGCGGACGTCGATCGGGCGGAGATTCGATCCCAGGGTCCCGGCAGGCCGCCGCACGGGCATGGCACCAAACCCTCGCCAGCCCAGCCAAAGGCTGACGATCGCCAAGTTCAGAAACAGGTTAAGAAAACCCATGCGTCGACTTTCGGTCTATCGAACAGACGCCGGGCCGGATGCGCTCTGCGCCTGCAACGCTACTTCAACAGGGCTAAGAGGGTATCGGCCATTTCGCTAGGCGTGACTGCCACACCAATGCCAGCCTTCTGGAACGCTTCGATCTTGGCTTCGGCCGTGCCCTTGCCGCCACTCACAATCGCACCCGCATGACCCATGCGGCGTCCCGGAGGCGCCGTCGCCCCAGCAATAAATCCCGCCACCGGTTTGGTGCCGTGGGCGGCAATCCACTCCGCCGCCTCTTCTTCAGCGGCACCGCCAATTTCACCGATCATGATGATACCGTGGGTTTCCGGATCAGCCATGAAAAGTTTGATGACGTCGAGGTGCGACGTTCCATTGACCGGATCACCGCCAATACCCACGCAGGTGGACTGGCCAACACCACGACAGGTCAATTGCCACACCGCCTCGTAGGTCAACGTTCCCGAACGGCTGACAACACCGACATGCCCCTTCTTGTGGATGTAACCAGGGGCAATGCCGATACGGCAACCGCCGTGTGACCTGGCACCTTCGCCAGGAGTCACCAGCCCTGGGCAATTGGGCCCAATGAGTCGGGTCTTGCCCCCGCTCATGGCGCGCTTGACCTTGATCATGTCGACCACCGGAATACCTTCGGTAATACACACCGCAAGTTCCAGCCCGGCGTCAACGCCTTCCAGAATGGCATCGGCCGCAAACGGAGGCGGCACAAAGATGGCGCTGGCGTTCGCGCCAGTTTGCCGGACCGCTTCGGCCACGGTGTCAAACACCGGTACCTTGACGCCCTTGTGCTCGAATACCTGACCGCCCTTGCCAGGAGTCACACCCGCGACCACTTGGGTGCCGTACTCGATGGACAATTGGGCGTGCCGTGCTCCAAAGGAACCGGTGATGCCTTGAACCAGAACGCGGGTCTGGGGAGTAACCAAAATAGACATGGTAGTAGTAAATTCGTTGGTTGATCCGTCGACGCACCCATCGGGGACACGCCGTGGATCGGTACTTATTTCTTGACCGCGTGAACCACTTTCTTGGCCGCGTCGGCCATCGTGTCACCGCTGACGATCGTCAGACCGGACTCGCCCAACGTCTTTTTACCAGCTTCGACGTTGTTGCCTTCGAGGCGAACCACCAAAGGCAACTTGAGCCCGGTTTCCCGGACCGCCTCGATAATTCCCGTGGCGATCACGTTGCAGTCCATGATGCCGCCGAAAATGTTCACAAAAATGCCTTGGACGCTGGGATCGGAAAGAATGATCCGGAACGCCGCAGACACTTGATCCTTCGAAGCGCCACCTCCGACGTCCAGGAAGTTAGCCGGATCACCACCGAAGTGCTTGATGATATCCATCGTGGCCATGGCCAATCCCGCACCGTTGACCAAGCAGGCGATATTTCCGTCGAGCTTGATGTAATTCAGCGCGTGCTTACTGGCTTCAACTTCCAACGGCGATTCCTCGGCAAGATCGCGCATCGCCTGGATGTCGGCGTGCCGATAAAGGGCGTTGTCATCAAGACCGATCTTGGCGTCGACAGCCACCAAGGCGTCCTTGCCGCTGGGTGTTTCGACGATGCACAGCGGATTGATTTCCACCAACGAAGCATCGCATTCCCACCAAGTCTTGTAGACACCAGCTATCAGCTTGCCCGCCTGGTTGAACAGATCACCCTTGAGGCCCAAGGCCGCCGCAATCTTGCGAGTCTGGTAAGGCATCAACCCCACCGCCGGGTCGACATGCTCACGCACGATCTTCTCGGGTGTGTGGGCCGCCACTTCCTCAATGTCCACTCCACCTTCGGTGCTGGCCATGATCAACGGTCGACCGACCGCGCGATCCAGCAACACGGCGAGATAAAATTCCTTCTTGATCGTCTCCGCCGCCGCCACGAGGACCGTCTGCACCAGGCGGCCTTCAGGACCCGTTTGCTTGGTCACCAAGACGTTGCCCAACATGTTTGTGGCGTGCGAAACGGTCTCGTCAGCCGATTTACCCAACTTGACGCCACCTGCAAAGCCCGACTTGAAGACGCCCTTGCCGCGTCCGCCCGCATGGATCTGGGACTTCACGACCGCGAGCTTGTGCCCGGCCGCAAAAATCTTGTCCGCCGCAACTCGGGCTTCTTCAACAGAGCGGCAGGCCTGCCCCTCGGGGACCGCGACGCCGTATTGCTTGAGCAATAACTTGGCTTGGTATTCGTGTACGTTCATGAAGTGTAAGGACTGACAGTAAAAATGGGATAGGAGTGCTGGCCAAAAACGGCGAACACTCCTTGGAACGGAATTATCGTTTTTCGATGGGAATGACCTTGAGCCCCACTGGGCCCGTGTAGACCGACTGCGGGCGAATCAGCCGATTGTCCGCCAACTGGT
>DATJII010000136.1:0-38036 GCA_035493435.1 Candidatus Limnocylindria bacterium
CCCGGCCCGGGAGATCCACGCGGGCAGCGGCTACTGGAGCCAGGACTCCGCCACCCAGGTCCTCGCCCGGCCCACCAACTCGTCCCAGCTCCAAATCCATATCCGCTGGCCAGGGGGCAGGCTCACCCAGACGGCCGTTCCTCCCAATGTCACGGTAGTGGTGGCAGACTCGGAAGGGAAGGTCACCGCGAAATAGCGGACCTTGCGCGGGTCGACCGGGAATCCAATAATAAGTATATCCATCGGCCCCCCTGGCCGTGGATCCAGTGGTCCATCCGACGGAGCCTGAATTTGCCGGCTCCGTCGGACGGCCTTACTGGCCTTTCCAACCTATTGCACCACAACCCGATAATACCGCTCCGACTGCGGGGCGACGGTGTCGGTTTTTGACACCGTCGTAGTGGTGGCTGTGATCGTATCCAGAGTCTGCCAAGGCTCGGTCAAGGCAGTGCGGAATTCGAATCGATAGGTTGATCCCACCTGGGCGGCGAATGTCAGGGTCACGGTGGCGTCAGGATTCACGCCGGCGTGTAGGACCGGGGGAACAGCCACCACGTTGGGGCCTCCGGGCGTGGGCGTTGTGAAAACTCGTCCACCGCCGGAAATGTCCGATGGATCGCGGCCGAAGGACTGGTCCGCAACGGGAACAGAGTAGTCGAGATAGTCGACCACCGCGAAGCTATCGAGCTGCGGACGGTTGAGGGCCACCGCGCCGGTCACCGGCGGCAAAGTGAAACTGGTGTGCCATTCGCTGGCGGTCGTCGCGCCGGATTTGCCGTCGGCGAAAATAATCAGATATTCGCCGGGTTCAACGGTTGCCCCGGCAGGGAAGGACCATTGCGTGAGGTTGGTATAGGATGGGGAAAGGCTCCAGCCATCCAAGGATACGGGGAGCAGGCCGCGGTTCACCAACTCAATCCACGAGCCATGGTTTCCCTGGCTGTCGGTTATTCCCAGCGTGTTTACCGGTTCGACCTCGTTGATCCAAATCGGCGGAAAAACCGCCAGCTCCGCCGCTATGTTGTTGGGGGCCGAAGGGGTGTAAGCAACCGCGTTGGCTGGGTCGGGGTTGGCGTTGACCGTGGTGCGAATGCCGCTGCCCGAGAGTCGAAGGGTAAGCGTTGCGGCGCTCGAACTGGGAAGATACCAAAAACTAAGGGTGTAGGGTGCCCCGCCAGTAAGTTCCGTTGGCAACGTTTCAAACACCGACGAATCGCGCGTTGTCCCAGGCGAGGTTGCGACGAGGTGGAGGCTGGCTTTGCCGGCGTGCTTCACCGTGGTGCTGATCGCCGAATTGGCCATGTTCGCGGAGACCGTGAAGGGCCCCGGGAAGTCGGACTCGAAATCGCCATTGGCGACCAGGTTGTCGCCGACGTCCGGATCGTCACCCGCCACAATCTTGACGTCGTCCACATAGACATCGCCGATGCTCTCAAGATAAAGATACAGGAGCGAGCTGGACGCCGTGCCATTGGCCACGACCCGGGTCCATTTAGGTCCCGAGGATGTGGTCCAGTTGGCGACCCGCGAATTGTCCTGGCGCGGATCGATCAACTGGAGTGAGGCTCCGGAGCCATCCGCGTTGGTCGGCCACGGGAGACTGGCGCGGTAATTAACCTCATCAAGAGTATCGAGACGGCCCTGGCTATTGGTGCCGAGGAGCCTGAGTCGTGTTCCGAATCGATCCAGCTTGCCATTCCACTCACCGAAGACCGGAACATTCGCTCCATAGGTGCTGGAAAAGGCCGCCTGGTTTTGGGCGACAGTAAGGAATTGGCCAGGCGGCAGAACCGTGCCAGTGGGGAAAGTATAGCGCAGGTTCTCGCCGGACAGTTGTACCCCGCCCAAATCTTGCGTGGTTATGGCGGACGGATTGAAGAGTTCCACAAACGCCGCGTTGGTGACGGACGGACGGTACATAATCTCACTGATGACCGCGTGGAACCGCACGGTGGTGGACACGGTAAACGACTTGGTGTCCGAGAGGTTGCCGGGGCCATTGTCGGTGGCGACGATGGTGATGGTATTCGTGGTGGCTCCGGTGTCGTCCGGGGTGATCCAGGTGAATACCCCGGTATTGGGATCGATGCCCGCGCCCGCGGGGGTTCCAGGCCCCAGGGTATAAGTCATGTGCTGGACGGGAAGATCCAGGTCGGTGACGCTGGCGGTAACGACGACGGGACTCCCCTCGGCCACCACGACGTCGGGCAGCGGATTCAGTTTGGGCGGTTGATTCACCTCATTGACGGTGATGCCAAAGCTTTGCGCAGTGCTGAGCTTCGCGTCGTTGTTCTCAGTGGCGCGCAGTATCACTACATAAGTGGCCGGCCCTTGAGCCTCCGTGGGAGTCCAACGCACGATGCCCGTAAAGGAGCCGATCGAGAGACCGGAGGGCAGATTCCCTTCCAGGGAGTAGCGAATCGATGCTGGAGGCGTATCCGAGTCCACCGCCTGCGCGGTAAACGTCAGGGTTTGACCTTCATCCACCGTTTGGGGTGGGATAAAGGACAATATCGGCGCGTTGTCCACCTCGCGCACCGTCAGGGTAAAGGTGACCGCATCACTGAGCGCAGGTTGGCCATCGTCCGTCGCACGAATGGTAATGGGATAAACTCCCGGTCCTTGCGATTCGGCAGGGGTCCACGAGAAAATACCGGCATCGTCAATGGAGGCGCCCGCGGGGGCTCCCGGGTCCAGCGAGTAGTGGATACTATTGACCGGAACATCGGGATCGGTGGCCGTAGCCGTGAACGAGTAAAGGAACAGTTCATCGATCATGGCGTCGGCAATCGGATCCAGCACGGGCTTCCGGTTGGTTTCGGAAACGGCGATGGTGATCCGTTGGGCGGCGGTACGCGCGGGCAGGCCGTCATCGGTGGCACGGACGGTGAAGGTATAGGTGGCTGGCCCCTGCGCTTCGCTGGGCGTCCAGGTCAATTGCCCGGTCGAGGCATCCACGGTGACGCCGCTGGGTGCGTCGGCACCGATGCTATAGCTGAGGGTTTGGCCGGCGTCCGGATCCGTGGCTGAGATTTGGACGACCAGCAACGATAGTTCAGCCACCGTCTGGTTGGGAATGGCGCCAAAAACCGGTGGCCGGTTTCCGCCGGCCAGGATATTGGGCGCCTTGGGTGACGGCGTTTCGAAGGTCACGAGCGGACCGGGATCGCCATCCGGGAAACGTCCCTGACTGATGTTGTTGGTTTGGGCGCCGAAGCTGAAACCGTCCACCAAGGCTCCGTCCGGACTGAAGAGGCCCAGTTGTTCCCCCTCTTTGCCGAGCTTGAAATTGACGTGCAAGTCGGCGTTGGTGGGGTTGTTCGCCTTGGTATTGCTGTCTGCCCATACCAGCAGGAAGCTTGACGGCGGAATGACATAGCCCGGGGGGATGGTGAATTGGGTGGCGTTGGTCAGCGTATCGGTCAGGGTATAACCGGTCAAGTCGACGGCGCTTGAGCCGCCGTTGAAGAGCTCGAACCAATCGTCGAACTTCCCGTTGGAAGGATTGACCAGGGTGGAAGTGTTTTCCGCCATGAACTCATTGATCGTGACTTTGATCTCGGGAAACGCCGGGTTGTTGGTCCCGCCCGGGGTGGCGTAATAGAATGCCCGGCGATTGCGCGGTTCCCCGTCGGGATAGCTGCCGAAGCTGCGGCCCGGAGCCACTTGCTTATAGTTCAGGTAATCCATCACGGCAGGCGCCAGCGGCGAGCCTTGCTGGCGTACCAGGGCCACGGAACCGTTGGTGGGATTGAGCCGGAAACTGGAGTGTGGGACACCGGTGATCGTTTGGGCAGGCTGTCCATCGGCCCAGACGAGCAGGAAAGAATGGCCGACCAGCAGAGTGCCGGCGGGGAACTGCCACTGTGTCAGGTTGGTATAGTTGTCCGCCAGGTAGTAGGAAGACAGGTCGATGGTGTCAGTGCCGGTGTTGTAAAGTTCGATATAGGGATCCGATTCGCCCTGGTTGTCCTTCGCCCCGCCCACGTTGTTGGGCAGGACTTCGTTCAGCCACACGAGGGGGAACGCGGCGAGCGTCTGCTGGACGCCGGCGTTGGCCCGGCCGGGGGTGGCGCGATTGGTGTCATTGGTGCCGGTGGCCGCCCAATTACCCACCCGCCAATTGTCCTGTGCGGGATCGACCAGTTGGAGCGAAGGCCCGAAGCCATCCGCGTTGGGCGACCACGGCAGGTTGTCATTATAGCGGACGTCGTCGATCACGGTTTCCGCCAGGCCGCCAGCGTCGGGCCGGACGAGCTTGATAAGTTCACCCGCATTGTCGAGCGAACCGGCGAAAATGTCGAAGACGGGCAGGGTCAGTCCGTACGCGGCGCCAAAGGCCGCGCGGTCGCTGGCCAGGACCAGGTAGGAATTGGCGCCGATGACCGCGCCGTTGGGGAAGGTGTAGCCCAGCCCATCCAGTCGCCAGCCCGAGAGATCGAAGGCGGTGGACGTGGAGCGGTTATACAGTTCCACGAACGAAGCGTTGGCGGCAGCGGGATGATATTGGATCTCGTTGATGACGACGAAATCCTGTGGTTGGGGAATGGCGCCGTTGTAGCGGATGGTAATTCCCGTCACCGCGCCCGGCACGGGATTGCCCAGTCGATCCCGGCCCGTGAGGGTGATGAGGTTGGTGGCGCTGGTCAGGGGTATGTTGACGCTGAAGGTGGTGAAGTCTGTCCAGGTTACCGGGTAGGTCGTGCCATTGACGTCAATGGAGGCCACGGCGAAGGGTGCCGTGCCGGCGAGCGTGGCGGTGGGCTTGGTGGAGGTGAAGCCTGCCCCACCGTTGCTGGTGATGGCGAATTGGCCCGCATCCGAGGCGGCCAGTTGCGCCGCGATGAAATTCCGCCGCTGCTCGATATAGGCAGTGACGCCCGATGGGGCGTTGATGCCATCGACGTTGTTCCGGACCAGTTCGCTTCGACGGGCCTCAATGACCGGGCCGTATTGGGCCGGTTGCAGGGGGCCCGCGATGGCGTCCTGGAAGGCGCGCCAGAGCATGCGCCGGAAGGCCGGGGTGTCGAACATCCGGTTGACGATCGGGTCCTGGCCGCCCCACAGTCCGGAGGAAGCCCCGTCGCCCGCGCCGAGGACGAAGTCGATGTCCCAGGGCATCATCTCCCACGGCAGTCCCTGCCGCTTATAGATATACATGTTCTGGCCCTCGTTGTAGCTGTACGAGTCCCAGTTGCCGAGGATCCGGTTGAAGGCGAAGATCCGCATCCAGCCGTCAATGTTCGCCTGGTTGAGCAGGTTCGGCACGAAGCTCGACGAGTTGTCGTTGGCGGCGGTGACCAGGTTGAAGATGTTGGTATAGTTATTAGCGGTTCCGCCGAAATCGCGGGTCTGCCAGTTCCACCGGTAGCGGGCCAGTTTGTACGCCCCTCCATCGGTGGTGAACTGCTCCAGCGTGGCCCCGGTCGCCCCGAAGTTGCTGTTGTCGTCCTGGAATTCAAACCAGAAGGCGATCTTGTACAGGTCGGCCTCGTTGTCGGAGGAGAACCAGTCGGCCGCGTAGCTCCGGCTGGGAATCTCCTCGTCCTGCGACACGTTATAGTGAAGGTTCCCGTTCCGGAACAGCCGCATATAGTGCGAATGCAGCAGGGGAATCCCCATTTCCTTGGCGATCCATTCACTCACCTGGTTTCGGAGGCCCGTTTCCTCCTGGCCGCCGTTGCCGGTCGAACGGAAAACCCGGTCCGTCGTGCCCAGCAACGGGTCGTCTTCCAGACCGGTAACCGCAAAGCTGCCGGCTCCTCCGTGGAACGGGCTGCCCTTGTCGCGGAATCCCGCGTTATAGATGACACGGAAATTTCCATACACCAGGGTGGCGTCGCGATAGGTATTGTTCAGCGGGTTGCTCCGCGCGTTCTCACTGGCAGCCGTGTTCCACATGTGATAGTGCGCAAAGTTCCCGTCGGGGAAGGGATCGTCCCATCGGACGTGGCATTCCCTGGCCGGGGCCAGGGGCGGAAAGGTTGTGGTGACGGGGCCGTTGGTATTGGCGTCGGTGGCCTGCAGGCGGAAGGCCGCCAAGGTACCGCCGCTGCGCCCAGGCAGCGTGCCGGAATAGATTCCGTCGCCCGCGACTGCGTCGCCACTGGTTCCATCGTCCCGCATGACAACCGTGCTCAAAGTAGCGCTGGGATCGATCCTATAGCGCAACGTGACGGCGCCGATTCCATCGCTATCCGAAACCCGGCAGGTGACGACGACCGCCTCCGATGCCCGTGGCAGTGCTGGGGTGTGGGTCACGTCATAAATCGCCGGTCCGGCATTGGCGGTGGCCCGGCTATTGGCCAGTCCCGGGGTTCCCAGGTTTTTTGGCACCGTCAGGCGGGAGGGCAATTCCAGCCAGGCTCCGCGCAGGCGGAACAGGACTTCGGGCCAGCCGGCCACCCAGCGGACCTTGGCCCGGATGGTGGCGATATTCCCGGTCGTCAAGCCCGAGGCAACGGTGGTGCGGATGCTATTAATAGCCGTGTCGCCATCGCCCTGGGCGCGGACATGCAGGCAGCGGCCGCCACTGAAAGCGCCGGCCGAGTCGATGCCAGAGGTGCTGAAATTGCCGTTGAATACCCATCCCGTGGCGGCCGTGCCAGTACCTGTTTCGAAGCCGCCATTGGAAAGAAGATTCTGGCCACCCGACTTGAATACCTCCACGTCATCCACCAGGGCTTCGCCCTGGTTGAGCATGGTTATATGAAGACGGTTTGGTGGGAATCCGTCCATCCCGTTGTCGAGTCGACCGGTGATTTCCACCGTAGTCCACGCGCCCTTTTGCGACTCGTCGGAATCCGCCCAGCTTGACGGGCGCAGGAGATCCGCATTCGCATCGACGAGTTCGAGGCTGGAGCCGCCCCCGTGTGACCACGTTCCCCAGCGTCCGCCACCGACGTAGGTGACTTCGGAAACCACGATATCGATCTTGTTGGTGACAATGTCGCCCAGCGTATTCGTGGAGGTGATTTCATCAGGCATGGTCAACGCCACCCGTTCGCCGGATCCCTTGAAGGAGCCGTCAAAATTCCCGAACGTGTTATTGGTGTTGAGCTGCGGGTAGTTGGCCATCAGGTGGGCTTTGTCCTTGGCCACCACCACATAACCACCGGGCGGCAGGGTCGTCCCGGCTGGGAATTTATAGTCGACACCGGCAATGAACTTCCATCCGGCCAGTTTCACCGTGTTGGTGCTGCGATTGTAGAGCTCGACATATTCGTCGGCGGTATCGCCACTGATGGGCGCATACATCAGTTCATTGATGACCACGTCTTCCACGCGCCAGGGGCCGTTGGGGGCCCCCGGTGTCGGATTTGCCAGCCGTCGAACGGTGGCCGCACCGTCCGGCCAACGACCCGAGGCCACACCGTTTTCCTGGGCCTCGAATTTGATTCCATCGATCAAACGGGTGGCATCCGCGCTGACGAGGGTGATCCATTCGCCAGCGGCGTCCAGCCGGAAGCCCAGCGTCGTCTCGTCGAACTCCAGGAAACCCCGGGCGGGGATGACTGTCCCGGCTGGAATCTTATATTTGTTGGTGGACGGATCGTCGGAGAGATAACAGCCGGAGAGATCGACCGGGCTGTTGTTGTGGTTATAAAGCTCGATGTAGTCGATCTGGGGAAGGTCGGTGTGGGCGAGGAACTCATTGATGACCACGCCACGTTGGGGATTGGGGAGGAGTGTTTCCGGCCGGCCAGGAGAGCCGCCGACTGCCTCGCTGGCGCCCCAGGCCCGGGGATCATCTTCGCCGTAGCTCGGACGAGTCAGGACCAGGGAATGCCCGGTACCGTCGGGGGCCACTGGCCACGGGGCGGTGGTGCCGAAGGTCATATCCAACTTGGTGGCATCATGGTCATCCACCAGCTTCAAGCTATCGCCCCCGTTGTTGAGCGCCCCCTTGAAGGGGCCCACAACGTTCGTGATGCCATAAGCCGCCTTGAGGGACACCGGATCGGCCGCAATGACGACCGTCGCCCCGGCGGGCAGCTTGAACCCACTGGGAAAGGTATAGCCTACGCCACCTTTCAATCGCCATCCTCCGAGGTCTTCGAAAATGGTGTCCGCGTTATAAAGTTCGATGAATTCGAGATTGTTCGTGGTGCCCGCGGCAGTCTTGGGGTGGTACATGATCTCGGAGAATACCAATCCCGTGCGCCGGTTGACCGGACCCAGGGGTTCGCGATCGCGGACAAAGTTGACGGTGGTTTGTGAGGTGGTGTTGCCGTAGCCGCGAAACTGTGCGGAGGAAACGAGGCTGCTGTTCTCCGCCGAAAGTGCGAGACCCACATAGACCGGATCCGTCAGCCCCACGGAAGATTGTCCCAATTGCGTCCAAGACTGGCCATCGAGGCTGGCAAACCCGGTAAAGGTGTTTCCGACACGCCGTAGCCGCAGCCAGGTTTGCGGGTAGTTGGCCGGATAGCCCCCGGGGATACTGGCCGTGGTGGTGCCGTTACCCGCCGAGGTGCGCGATTCGTAGAAGCAACCCACTTGGGCCGATGCCGCGAAGATGGCTGCAAAAGCCGAATTGGCCCCCAAATCGCCCCGCGCCATGAGACCGGCGTGGACGAAGGGATCGGTGATGACCGTGTCCGCGACGCGTACTTGGATGTCGAAATCGCCCGTGCGCTGTTCCCAGGCGAATTGGAATTGGTCGCTACCGCCGCCAATATCGGCTCCGCCTCCGCTGACATTGAAATTACCCGGTCCCACCCTTTGGATGGATCCTCCGGTGGCGCCGATGTCCTGGGAGAAGAACTCAAGCGCCAGAATCGAAAGGGTGCTGGGACTGATAATCGTATTGGGAGTCCGGGCCCGATCCTGCACGTTCTTGACCGCCAGGCTATAAGTTGTGCCAAAAGCGAGGGGTGAGGTGGTCAGGATGATGGTCTTCGTGTCGGCGCCAAAGGCCGCCGCGGAGATCGTCACGCCATGGTCGAGCGTATAATTGGCCGCATTGACGGCGCCAGGCGCGGCCACCGGCTCGCTAAAAATGAGGCGGATGGCGCCGGAACCGATATTAATGGCGCTGGCCAGCGTTGGCTTCGTCACGTCCGGCGTGACGCTCAGCCTGGCAACGGAGGTATTGGTGCCGCCCAGTTTGTTGGTCAATTGGGCTTGGAACAACAGGCCATCGTCGTCGAGGGTGACCGGACCGTAACTCAGTGTTCCGGCAGTCGCCCCCGCTAGTGGGATTCCATTCCGGGTCCACTGGTACTTGACCAAGTCGCTGTTTTTTACTTTGACGACGAAAGTGGCGAGGCCGCCTTCAACGGCCGTCGTGTCAGTGGGCTGCTGGGAGATGATGGGAGGCGTAAAGCTGGTGCCGTAAGGGAAAAGATAGGTTGCGGGAATGGGACCTTCATCCACTCCATCGGGCCGCAGCCAACGTACCGCCAGGTTGTCTCCCCCACCGCCCTCCTTTTGGAAAGCGAGGATGTAGTAGTTTTTTCCGGCTTCGAGTTGGACCGGTGCGGACTGTTGTTCCCCGTAGGCATTCCACTGCCGGGAACTGGTCCAACTCGACACACTCGCGATGAGTCGCACGTTGGCGGGCTCTTCATCGGTGCTCAGGTACAAGGATCCATTATCGTCAGAAGCGATCCAGAAGGTGTAGTTGCCGGACACCGGTGGGGTAATGTACCCATGCATCCTTTGTCCGTAGTTGTCGTCGAATTCACTGGGTGCCTCGAAAAAGTCCGAGACGAAGTTGGTCAGCGTGGGATGATCAGGAAAGATTGTCGAATTGGTGAGGTCGCTGATCGCGTTACCACCAATTCCCTGGTAAACCTCACGCAGGATCGATCCACCTCGCAGTGTTAACGATAACGTGGATAGGCAAAGGACGATCCAAAGGGCTCCCATGCACTGAAGCAGGGGTCGGCGGCGGACCACACCCGACGCAAGGATGACATTGCGTCCCGACGATTTCGCTAAATTCTTCGTGAACATTGGGAAACGTCAATTACGAGCACGTTACATGCCGTGTGGCAATGAGAACGTTGGGTTCTATCCGGCAGATTCTTCGTCGCTGGCTGGAGAAATTGTTTTGCCACGGACGCGTGCGAGGATGGCGGCAATGGTGTTGGGTGAATTGCCTTCCAGCCGGTTATTGACGTAGAGGAAGGTGGGACGTCGCGCTCCGTCTTTGGTGCCTTTCTGCACCAGTTGGGTCGCCGCGGAGCGAGCTTCCTCGTTGACTTCACCGGTTTGGGAATAGGGTTGAAAGAGGGTAATGGCTTGTTCGAATTTCCGGCCGGGCTTCAGGAGCAGGCGGGCGGCCGAAAATTCGGCGGTCTCACTGCCCGGCAAGGCCAGTTGCTCTGTGACCGAAGGCATGGCGGACCAACTATTGTAAACGTGGGCCACTCCGTGCTGTCGCAGGCTCGCGAAATATTCGGCTTGAAGCCATTTTCGATTCCGCAATTCGATTCCGTAGCGCCAGCCACGGGGAAGCTTGGCCAGGAACGAGTCCAGTTCCGCCAGGAATTCCCGGCCCAAGCGAAAATCTGAGGGATGGAAATGCGAGAACTCGAAGATGAGCACCCCGACGTACTCGCGAATAGCCTCACAGGGCCCGAGGAATTCCGCCTGGAATCGTTCGGCATCGAGAAAAAAGGGATTCATCTGTCCCGCCTTGGGACCGAAGCGGGCGAGATTCGGGAACCGCTTGACGGTGATGTCGTCGGTCACCTTAAACGTGAAGCGATAGTCTTCCGGGACTTTCGCCACCAAATCCTCCAGGTAGGCTTGCTTGGGAAAGGCGTAGTAGGCGGCATCGACGCAGACGCTCTTGAAAATCTCCGCGTGCTCGGCCAGGCATTCGCGCTCGAAGCGGCTCCGGGAAAACTTGCCCCGGTATTGGTACCGATCCGGATCATACACCTGGCCCAGCCACCCCTCGTATTTCCACGACGAGGTGCCGATATAGACACCCGAGGCAGCCAATTCCGCCAGGCCCCGGGCCACCGTCTCACGCTCGAAGGTCATTGCCTGGGTTGGAAGTTGCAATCAAGTCCCATGGCCGCCCCTACCTGCTCCGCCGGTCGTGGTATATCATTCCCGGCCCGCCGGGACGGTCGGTCCAGGCGGTATAATCAATGACCAGCCTCCGGCGCTACAGCACGCCAAACGCTGCCTTCGGTCCCGAGCCCTGCGTGATCTTTACCGTGCGTCCGTTGGCTGCCAGGTGGTTCGCTATCTTGTAAATCGTTTCGGCCGCTCCCGGATCGCCGACGCCGGCGGCGATCTGTTCGGCGGTAAAGGATTCGCCTGGATGGGCTTTGAGGTGTCCCGTGAGCTTGGCCTGGATGGCCAGCACACTGGCGGCGGCCTTCTTGCCAGCTTCCACGCCAGGCTGGTGATAAGCGTTGATGTTGATCAGCGACGCATATAAGCCGACGGCACGCTCGAAGAGGGCGATGAGTATTCCTACACTGAAGGGGGAGGCATCGCGGATGGTGATCGTGATGCTTTGGCGTCCGTTGTCATACAGCGCTTCGCGGGTTCCCAGGAAGAAGCCGGTCAGGTAATCGCCGCTGGTTACGCCCGGTTCGACTTCCATGCTGGCCCCCGCGCGATCCTTGAGCACTTCGATGAAAACGATGAAGAAATTGGCCACCCCTTCACGGAGTTGCTGGACGTAGGCGTGCTGGTCGGTCGAGCCCTTGTTACCATAGACGGCAATGCCCTGATTCACGATGCGTCCGCCGCGGTCCAATTCCTTGCCGAGGGATTCCATCAGAAGTTGCTGGAGATATTTGGAAAACAATTCCAACCGATCCTTATACGGCAGGACCACCATGTCCTTGGCTCCGCGCCCTTCGCCAAGATAATACCACATCAGGGCCAATTGGGCGGCGGGATTCGAGCGGGTGGCGGTGGAACGGGTGACGTCGTCGCACGCTTTGGCTCCGGCCAGCATTTGATCGATATCGAGTCCCTGGAGCGCGGCAGGAAGCAATCCCACGGCGCTGGTTTCGCTGGTGCGGCCCCCGACCCAATCCCACATCGGGAACCGGCGGATCCATTTCTCCGCGACGGCAATGTCGTCCATCTTGCTGCCGTGCTGGGTGACGGCGACCGCGTGTTGGGCAAAATCCAGTCCGGCCTTGCGGTAGGCCGCGGCGGCTTCGAGCATCCCGTTGCGGGTCTCGGGGGTTCCCCCACTCTTGGAGATAACTATCGCCAGGGTTCTGCCCAAATCGGAACCAATTTCCGTCAGGGTCTTGTCGATACCATCCGGATCGGTGTTGTCGAAGAACTTGGGTTGGAGTTTATCCGCACCCGGTTGTCCCAGTGCTTTGGCCACGAATTGGGGCCCCAGGGCGGATCCGCCAATGCCAATGACCAGCACGTTTTTGAAGGGACCGCCGCTCCCATGTATTTTGCCGCTATGGACGTCGGCTGCGAAGGACTTGATATCCGCCAGCGTGGCTGAGATTTCTTCGGCGATGGTGGTCGTGGGCGCAAGGCCGGGATTACGCAGCCAGTAATGGCCAACCATCCGTTTTTCGTCCGCGTTCGCAATGTCCCCCTTTTCCAGCGACGCCATCTCGATCAAAGCCAGTTGGATTGGACGCTCCATTTTCGCGAGGAAGTCGCCCGGGAAGGTGACGCGGCTGATATCGAGGCCCAGGCCGAGGGTTGGGTACTCGCTGTAATATTCCTGATACCGGCTCCAGAGTGAGGACTTGGACAAGCTCATGGTGGGGGGAAGGCTACGCTGCCGCTGGAGATCGCAAAGCCGAATTTTTTCACGTGAATCATGAAAATCTCGACTCGACTTGTGGCCTCGACCCGCCAATTTCAGCGTTTTCCTGAGCGCCAAGTTCACATTTACCCTGACGAGCGAGGACCGGAAGCGGCCGATGCCCCACAAGATTTTGATTGGGCAACAGCCGAATGAAACCGTGCGCCATATCGCGCTCAAGTGTCTTGCCTGGCTGTTGTTCTGCCGGGAACGCCTCCAGATTGACACCGACGTCCAGAACGATTCGATCCCCTTCGTCCCAGACTTGGCGGTGCTGGGTTACGACATGCGCCCGCTGCTCTGGGTGGAATGCGGGGAATGCAGTGTATCCAAACTCCACAAAATCGCCGTAAAGTGCCCGGAAGCCGAGATTTGGATCGTCAAAAAATCGATCACCGACGCCCGCCACCTGCTGGCTACCATGGAAAAGGAAGAACTGCGGAAAGGGCGCTATTCCATCGTTGCCCTCGATCTGGAGTTCTTTGACGAGGTCTGCGGGCTGATCCGCGAGCGCAACGAGGTGTACTGGTACCGGGGCGATTTCGATCCTCCGGAGATGAGGTTCGAGCTCAACGAATTATGGTTCGAAACCACCTTCGAAGTGCTGCGTTGGTGAAACTTTCGTTTGGCATTTGTACGCAGACGTATCATTTTGCCAGCCGTCGATCATGAACCAAGTCCCGCACATCCCTGTCCTCCGGCTCGGTCGCAGCTACGAAAGTCTCGATCGAATCGAGGTCAAAGATCACCGCACGGGTGAATTGAAAGCGCTCGTTTCGACGGTGAATGGCGGAATCATCCGGCGGGATTTGCAAAAGATCGGAGCTGCGCGCGCGGCCTTGAAGAAGTTCACGGTGGCCGAACTGATCGACCTGAGCGCCAAGACTGCGGAGTTATTCCTGAATGGCACGTTGCCTCTTGGTGACAAGGGACATACGCAGTCACCGGAAGAGTACGTCCAGACCTTGAGCGGCACGAGTGGCCTGCCGTGGAACATGGTGCGCCGCAACATGCAGAAGGTCTATTTGGCGCTGTCGAACATGAAGACAGTGTTGAACGGTCTTTCACGGGGGCTGGACCTTTCCATCCTGGATCGTGGCTATGGCGAACAATTCGGCACCAAGTTGAGTTTCTTTCCAGCGTGCCAGGCCCTCGGATTGATCATGCCGAGCAACTCTCCGGCGGTGAATTCCCTGTGGCTGCCCGCCATCGTTCTCAAGACGCCGGTGATCATTAAACCAGGCAAGGAAGAGCCTTGGACACCCTATCGTTTGATCCAGGCCTTCATCGCGGCGGGGGTTCCGGCGGAAGCGTTTGGATTTTATCCTACGGACCACGAGGGTGCAGGAGTCATCCTGAATTCCTGCGGGCGCGCCCTGATTTTCGGCGACAAATCCACCACCCAGCAGTATGCCAACAACCCGGCGATTCAGATTCATGGACCGGGCTGGAGCAAGATTCTGATTGGGGAAGATTGCATCGACCAGTGGCCCGAGTATCTCGACATCATGGCTTCCAGTATTGCCGAGAACGGAGGCCGGTCATGCATCAATGCCAGCGCCATTGTGGTGCCCCGGCACGGCGCTGAAATTGCCGACGCACTGGCAAAGCGGTTGGGACCTATTGAGCCGACCTCACCGGAGGATCCCGAAGCGAAGTTGTCAGGGTTTGCCAATCTCAAGATGGCCGATTTCATTGATAGTCAGATCGACGAAGGACTCAAGACACCCGGAGCGGAAGACGTGACGGCACGCTATCGGGGTGGCCCGCGAAAAGCGGTCGTTAATGGCGGCACCTATTTGCGGCCAACCATCATTCGGTGCGACTCGTTTTCCCATCCGCTGTCGAACAAGGAATTCCTTTGCCCCTACGCCAGCGTGGTCGAAGTACCCCAGGCTGAAATGCTCAAGCACATTGGTTATTCGCTGGCGGTGAGTGCAATCACGAAGGACCCGGAATTCATCGCGCAATTGGAGGCGTTCCCCGAGATTGAGCGACTCAACATTGGTCCGGTTTCGACCATGAAGATTTCCTGGGACCAACCGCACGAGGGCAATATGTTCGAATTCCTCTGGAAACGGCGCTCGATTGAACGCGCCTGGTAAACCGAAACCCGATCCCATCCATCCTCATATGATTATAGCAACCCATCGGCTCCTCGCAGCGGGATGGCTTGTGACCGCTGCCGCCTTGTCCGGTGTGGCCACGCTGGCCGCCCCCCTGGAATTCGACGACCTGGTCCGGTGCCACCAGGTGGGAAGCCCCGCGGTGTCGCCTGACGGCAAGTCCGTGGTCTATGTGGTGACCGATACCCTCAAGGACGAGAATCGACGGCAGAGCGATCTTTGGCTGGTGCCCATTGAGGGCGGAGAGCCACGCCAATTAACCCAATCCCCGAAACATGACCGGCACCCTTCGTGGTCGCCGGACGGGAAATGGATCGCGTTCGAATCCACCCGCGGCGGGGAATCCCAAGTTTACCTGCTCCCCGTGGCGGGCGGAGAAGCGGTGCCCTTGACGTCACTTTCCACCGGCGCCGATTCCCCGGTCTGGTCGCCGGACGGTTCCCATATCGCTTTTGTTTCCGCCGTCTACCCCGAGTTTTCCGAGAAACCATTCGTGGAAGCGGACAAGCTCAACCACGAGAAGCTCGAGAAACTTGAGAAGAGCAAGGTCAAGGCCCGGGTGTATGAAGCGCTCCCGGCGCGGAAGTGGGACAATTGGAATGACGGACGACGCCAGCATTTGTTCGTGGTGGAAATCAAAGACGGTAAGGCAGTCGGGACGCCGCGCGATCTAACACCCGGTAACCGGGACGCGGTACCGTGGTCTTCCACCTTTTCGGCGGGGGACGAGTTTGCCTTTTCGCCAGACGGGCAGGAACTCGCCCACACGCCTTCACCGGCACCCGTTCGGGAAGAAGCTTGGCGAACGGATCACGACGTCTGGACGATCAATATCAAGACGGGTGAACGTCGCCAACTGACCACCAACAAAGCGGCTGACGGATATCCGCGCTATTCGCCCGACGGACGTTGGATTGCCTATCGAGCCCAAGCGCGAGCTGGATTTGAAGCGGATCGTTGGCAATTGATGCTGCGGGACCGGAAGTCCGGCGCAGTGCGCAGTTTATCGGAAACGCTGGACGCGTCTATTGAGTCCCTCATTTGGTCGGCCGACAGCCGCCAGATTGTTTTCCAGACCGAACAAAACGGGGAACGCATCCTTTACAGTACGGATTTGGAACAGCATCGGATCCAAATCACCCGGGGCAATTCGGCCTCGGATCCAGTCGTTGTGCCGGGTGGATCGGAGTTGGTCTATGTAGCCAGCACCATGATTGCTCCGGCGGAGTTGGAGAAAACCGACCTGGCGGGTCGCGTGCGGGTTTCCTTGACCCATGCGAACCGTGCCTTGGTGGAAAAATGGGCGCTTGCCCAGCCGGAAGCGGTAACGGTCAAGGCTCCCGATGGGGCCGTGGTCGCGATGTGGATCGTCAAACCGCCGGGATTCGATCCAGCGCGCAAATATCCGCTGGTTTTCTGGGTACACGGCGGCCCCCAGGGCGCGTTTCTCAACGGATGGTCGTATCGTTGGAATCCCGAATTATGGGCGGCCCAAGGCTATGTGATCGCCCTGCCAAATCCCCGTGGCAGCACCGGATACGGGCAAAAGTTCACCGACGACATCAGCCGCGATTGGGGCGGCAAGGTGTATCAGGATTTGATGGCAGCGTTGGGCTGGCTGGAGGAGCAACCTTGGATTGATCGCCAGCACATGGCGGCGGCGGGAGCCTCTTATGGCGGCTATATGATGAACTGGTTCCAGGGACATACCGATAAGTTCAAGACCTTGGTCACCCACTGCGGCGTGTTCACGTTCCAATCCATGTACGGTGCCACCGACGAGTTGTGGTTCGATGAATGGGAACACGGCATTCCTTGGGAAACGCCGGGATTCGACAAGGATTCGCCCAACAAGTTTATCCCCAACTTCAAGACGCCCAACCTGATCATCCATAACGAAATGGACTTCCGGGTACCGCTCGACCAGGGATTGGCCGCTTTTACAGCCCTTCAACGAAAGGGAATACCCTCCAAACTGGTGGTATTTCCTGACGAAGGGCATTGGGTGTTGAAGCCACAGAACAGCGAATTTTGGCACCAGACCATTTTTGATTGGCTGGCGACCTATCTGAAGAAGTGAGGGTTGAAACATTACCCGCTAACCCCTTGGCGATCTTGAACAAACGCTTGCAGACTCCAGTCTGTTTCCGCACATGGCACCGATCACGCCGCATGTAGCGGCATTCGACTCCATCCCCCGGACTCGGTTGATTTTTGGCAACGGTGTTTTGGCACGGTTGGGTGAATTGGCGCGCGAACTTCACGTGACGCGCGCCCTGTTGGTTACCGATCCGGGTATCGTCAAGGCAGGCCACGCAGAGCGGGCGATGGAGTGCTTGCATAAGGCGGGGATCAAGACGGCGCTTTTCGGCTCCGTCCGGGAGAATCCGACCACCGAAGATGTGGCTCGTTGCGTGGCCGCCGCCCGTGAGGCGCAGGTTGAATTGTTGGTGGGCCTCGGTGGCGGTAGCTCCATGGACACGGCCAAGGGCTGTAATTTCATCTACACCAATGGCGGTGAAATGCGCGACTACTGGGGCGTCGGCAAAGCCACCAAGGCGATGTTGCCACTGATCGCCATCCCCACCACGGCGGGGACGGGCAGCGAGTGTCAATCGGCGGCGTTGATTGCCGATGACGTCACGCACCAAAAAATGGCCTGTCTGGACCCCCGAGCGGTGGCGCGGATCGCGCTCCTGGACCCCGAGCTAACTGTTTCCCAGCCGCATCGGGTGACCGCCTTCACCGGTGCCGATGCCATTACCCACGCGGTCGAGACAGCGGTGACGACCAAGCGGAATCCCATTTCCCAAATGTATTCCCGCGAGGCCTTTACGCTTTGCGTCACCAGTTTCGAGCGGGTCTTGCGGGAGCCCACAGACTTGGAGGCTCGCGGGAGGATGCTCTTGGGCGCAGCTTTTGCCGGTACCGCAATCGAGAATTCGATGCTGGGCGCGGCCCATGCCGGGGCCAATCCCTTGACCGCTCATTTCGGGGTCGTCCACGGAGCGGCGGTCGGGATTCTCCTGCCGCATGTCATTCGTTTCAACGCACAGGATCACATTGCCCGCCAATTATATGCGGAACTCGCCAGCGCCCCGGAGATAGCCTGTGTGAGCGACGGTCTGGACAACGCTGTGGAGGCCTTGATCCTGCGGGTTGAAGCGCTGATGAACGCGGCGGGGATTCCGCGTTCGCTTCTCGAAGCCGGGGTGATGCCAGAACTGATTCCAATACTCGCGCAGGAAGCCGCCCGGCAATGGACGGTGAACTTCAATCCCCGTCCCATGGGCGCCGCCGATTTCGAGTCTCTCTATCGCGCCGCCCTTGAACCGCGGGTATAGTGCTGAGGGTTGGCACCAGGGACTGGTAGGCGAAAAATCGTCCGTGACGATCCGATTTCGAGCCGGTCCAATCAGCAGTCCCTATGGAAGACTGCGCCCAATCTTGCCTGACGACAGCACCGGTTCGCCCGCTCTCATCCAATCGTCCCCGTGGCTTCAGCCTGATCGAACTTTTATGCGTCATGGGCATCATAGGCATCCTTATGTCCCTGATGCTGCCCGCCATCTTCAATGCCTATAATCGGGCGCGGGGACAGGCCGCCGAATTCGAAGCGCCCAGTGTTGCCGAAATTCTCGTGGGAGGTGTGCGGCGATATTGTGTGGATCATCCACACTACCGCTTCGATTCCAAACAGGACTTGCTGGACAAGTGTGTCACCAATCCCAAGGCCCGCGATTGGGTCAAGGCCCGGTCCACCCAATTCACCGCCTTCAATTTCCTCGATAAAAGTAATTCCATCGTCCTCTCGGTTTCAATCAAGGTCAGCCCCAGGAAAACTCTGGCCTACGAGTTTACCAAGGATGAGCTGACGGTCACGCCGGTGCCGCAGTAGCGTCCGTGGGCGTTCATACTTCAAAAGTGCGGTCGACCTAAGGACTCGCCCCTCCCCCAAGAATTGGAGGAGAGGCGAAAGGCGTCCACCTCAGTTATCGAGCCGCGCCCGATAGAATCTGGCCTGGCTATTAACTGGCGGATGATCAGTCAGCGGTACCACACCGTTGGTGGACACGGTAGCCGCACCGAGGGACGACCACTGGGAGAGATCGGGCGAAGCCTCGAACTGATAATGACCTCCCGGCGGGGCAAAGAAGTCGAAGTTCACCGTGGTGGCCGTGGTTTCGTTCACGACGGGTGGGCTGAAGGCATAGGTTTGGTTGAAATAACGGGCGACACGATCGTACTGGGTAGGCTGGATGGTGCCTGGTATAGTTTGCCGGCCAGTGAGGTAGAGCCGATCCCCGTCTGCGGCCATGAATATCAATCCTGCCGCCGTCCTGTTGGTAGGGAAACTGGCGTCGACACTTCCGTCCGCAAAACACCGGAACAATCTGGCGGCGCTGCCGGATCCAACCGTGACGTTGCCGCGCACGAGTATCCGGTCGGGTTCGACGGCGAGGACTTGGTCCACAGTTCCCGGATAGGTAAACCGGAACTGGTCGTCAAACGTACCGTCTGGGTTCCAATGGGCGAGCGCGCCGGAATGACCCGCAACAGGTGTTTTATAGCCCGAGGCATAGATATCGCCGCTGGCCAATTCCGCCAGTGTTGGCAGCACTACGGTGCCGGCGAAGGGTATGCCGAAAGCGGTGTCCAATGTGCCGTGGGAATCGTAGCGAAAAACCTTTCCCGAACTGGAGGCGACCAAAATGCGGCCATCGTGCAGCGCTAAAAGGGCCGCGATTTGGTATTCTTGGGGCAGCACAAGCCGCAAATCAGGATCCAAGGTTCCGTCTCGATGAATGCGCACGACGGAGGCTCTTCCCGTTGTTCGATCCGTTATGCCACGGCCTGCGGCCAACTGGGAACCATCCGGCTCCATCGCCGAGGCAGCAATGGAGGCGGTGGCGCTGATGGGCGGACGATAGGTCCAATCCAACGTCCCGTCCGGCAGGAGTCGCACAATCGGCCCCAGATTGGTATTGCCATAGAAAAACGAGGAAGTTCCACAGAGGATGATACGGTTGCCGTCGACCTCGAAGCCTGGAGTTTTTGAGAAAATTTCCGGCCAACGGGTGATTAGATTAGTTCTCGCGGCATTGGTGCCGAAATGGATGTCCAGTGAGCCGTCGCGAAAGAGCTTGGCAAGGAGGTTGCGGGGCAGGCCGTCAACGTTGTTGAATTTGCCGCCGATCAGGATCCCGTCGTGAAGGGGAATAAGACTCGTGACGGACCCGGACGTCGCGCCGTCGGTTGTCGTGGCTCCCATCCGGCCGAAGTTCCCGTCGGGCGTGCCGTCCGGATGGATCCGGACAAATCCGGGGCGCGGAGTGGTGCCCACTCTTCGCAAATTGCCAGCGGCAAAATAGCCGCCGTCGGGCAGGGCAATGAGTGAACTGATGCCTCCCTGGCCGGCCGTAATCCGGGAAGGGAATAGGGTGTCTTCAGTTCCATCCGGGCGGACTCGCACCAAGCCGGGATAATTTGCCGCCGAGGTCGAGCCGGCGACGAGAAGATAACCGTCCGGCTGTTCCAGTATGCCGCTCACCTGATATAAGGGAGTATGGAGCGAATAATTGGATAGGAAGCGATCTTCAGTTCCGTCGGAATGGATCCTCACCACCGTGTCATTGCCGGCGACCGCCGTTCGCTTGGCGACAAGGAGCCCGTCCTCCACCGGGAAAAGCCCTTTGACCACGTAGGAATTGGTGATGTTGGAGGGCTCAATGTACGAGGAATCAATGGCCCCATTGGAAAACAGGTGAACCAATCGCCGGAGCCTTCCCGCCGGGACTTCCAAGGTATTGAAGCGGCCGCCTGCCAGGATGCTGCCGTCCTCTAATATCTGGACCGCCTCCACACCGAGCCCTTGGGTGGCCGCCGAAAGAGGAGCGTGGAAGGACGGGTCAACAGCTCCGTTCGGCATCAGCTTCAGCAATACGGGTGGCCGATTGGAGAGCGGACCAGTAAACGGAACGCCCCGCCGGGCAACGAGGATGCTTTTGTCAGGCAGGATTAACAGTCGATTGACGGGGTGATTGGGGACCGGCGCAGGTGGCGTGAACGTGAAATCTGGATTTCCATGAACGTCCAGCCGGAATAAGTCGCCTACGCGAAGCGGGTTTATGCTACGAAGATTGCCGCTCACGAGCAGTCCGAGCCCAGGTTGCCAGGCCAAGCTATCGATCTGACCGTCGCTAGTCAGGTTCGTTGAGCCATAGTAGTAGTCGAAGCGACCATCGGCGAATACGTGGGTCAGGGAGGCTCGCGCAACCGTTCCGAAAAGGGAGGGTCCGGCCAATATCATTGATCCGTCGGGGAGAGTTGCTGTCGCCGTGTAGGCCGGGTTGGGTTTGAGGATGGAGCTACCGGCGTCGAATCCGGTATCGAGCGAACCGGGCGGAGTATCGGCATGGAGGGCCGATACCCAGACAAGTGAGGCGAGGCATGCCTGGACCAACCGTCGAGCGGCGGACCAGCGAGGAATTCCAGTGTGCATGGGTGGGTGCGAGTTTTAGTGTAGGCGAGTATGATAAGACCCATACAGTTGAGGTTTGTCAAGACCGAGCCAGAAGACTCACGGGGAGACCTCAATGGACTTCTTTTCGCCGGGCATTGAGTCTCCCCATCCGTGGAATCACAACTAGCTAAGCCTCAGTCAATTGAACGGGCTCGATAAAACCGATTTTGGCTATTGGTGGGTGGTTCATCGGTCAGGGGAAGTACGCCGTTGGTGGGCACTGTGGCTGATCCAAAGGGCGCCCAATTCGAAAGATCGGGCGAACTCTCGAACTGGTAGTGCCCTCCTGGCGGGGCAAAGAAATTGAAATTCACGCGGGTGGTCGGCGACTCGTTCACCACGGGGGGCGTGAAATCGAAGACGGCGTTGAAATAACTGGCCACGTGATCCAATTGGGGTACTGGTGGAAGTCCTGGAATACTCTGTCGGCCCGCCACATAGATCCTGTCGCCGAGGGTGGCCATGGCGGTCAAACTCTGGGCGTCACGATTGATGGTGAAACTCGGATCTAGGCTTCCATCAGCAAAGCAACGGAAAAGCTTGGCTGGGAGTCCCAATCCAGTGGACATACTACCCCGTACCAAAATGCGGTTAGGTTCCACGGCCACCACTTGGTCCACCACTCCAGGATAAATAAATCGAAACTGGTTATCGAAGCTGCCGTCTGGATTCCAATGTGCCAGGTTTCGCACCGATCTCCCAACCCGTTGGCTGTAACCGGAGATATAAAGATCGCCGCTTGCCAACTCCGCAAAGGTCGGTTGCCGGACAATCGCGGAAGGCGGCAGGCTGAACGTGGGGTCAAGCACCCCTTGTGAATCAAATCGGTAAACTTTGCCGGAAACGGTCGCGGCGAGGATTCTACCGTCGCGGAGAACAAACAGCGCGTTGAATGGCGATTCCTTAGGTAAAATTGACTGAAAGTCCGGATCAATCACTCCGTCGCGCCTTATCCGAAGAATAGAAGCCCCTCCCGGATGCTGCTCCGCCAGCCCGACACCTAATATGAGGATGGACTCGTCCCGCTCTTTGGCCAGGGTGACGATGGGGCTCCCGATTCGCAAGGCCGGGCGAAAGGCCCAATCAATCGTTCCGTCCGGCATCAACCGGATTATCGGTCCCAGATTGTTGCTGCCAGAGTAAAAGCCCGAACTCCCAGCGAGGACGATCCGATGGTCATCCAGTTCAAGACCTGAGCCTTTGGCAAAAGTCGCCGGCGAACGGGTGACCCAATTAGTATTTATGGTGCTGGTGCCGAAGCGTGGATCCAACGAGCCGTCTAAGTGGAGCTTGGCGAAGGGGTTGCGACGCACGCCATCGACGGTAAGGAAATTGCCACCAATGAGGATTCCGTCATGAAGGGCGATGAGATTGGTAATGGGAGAGGACTCAGCTCCAAAGTTGCTGGTGGGTCCCATTCTCCCAAAATTCTCATCCGGTGTTCCATCGGGGCGGATACGCACGAAGCCGGGTCGCGGGATGTCCCCAGCTTTTTGAAGGTTGCCACAGGCGAAGTACCCGCCGTCCGGCAGCGGCAACAACTGGCGAATGCCGCCAGTGCCGCGTGCCGGGAATTTGGCATCCACCACCCCATCCGGGCCAATTCGAGTGAGGCCGGGATCCGTGGAGGCTACGAGCAGGTTGCCATCCGGCATGGGCAAAATGCCCGCGATCCACCATTGGAGTTTCGCCAGGATATTGTTGGGATACCTCGAATCCTCCGTTCCATCGGAATGAATCCGCACCGCTGATTCTAGGCCTCCTGGACCGGATCGTTTGGCAACGATGAGTCCATCTTGAATCGGGAATACTCCGTTGACCGAGTAGGCGTTGGTAACATTGGACGGCTCTTCGTAGGTGGAATCGATTTCGCCGGTGGGAAGGAGGCGGATTAATCGGCGGAGTTTTCCCATCGGGCTTCCGTTGATGGCGAATTGTCCGGCGACCAAGATGCGACCGTCTTCCAACAGATGGATGGCTTCCGCTCCCACGAGTTCGCCGATGGCGGAAAGGGGAACGTTAAACGAGGGATCGATCGTGCCATTCGGAAGTAACTTGAGCACCAGTGGCGGATGGCCCACTTCGGTGACGCTGATAGGCACACCGCGATTGGCGACGAGGATGCTTTTGTCCGGCAGGACCAGTAGTCCTGTGATCGGATAACCCAAGAAAGTATCAAATGTAAACGTGGGATCGATATTTCCTTGGAGATCGACTCGAAATATTCGCCCGTGGCGCGACGGGTTGACCTGATGCAGCGAGCCGGCGACGAGCAATCCGTAGCCGGGTTGCCAGGCGAGGCGATCGATGGGCATAAGGGCATCCAAATTGCGCAACCTGCAATAGTAGTCGTATCGACCGTCTGCGAACACGTGAGTGAGGGTGGATCGCGTGGTGTCGGCGCTGAGAGAGGGGCCAGCCAGCATGACCGACCCATCGGGCAGTACGGTAGCCGCGGTGTAGGCTAGACTGTTGCGAAGCGAGACATTTATGTCCGGAAAACCAATATCGAATCTGGTATCAAGTGAACCGGGAGGCGAGGCGGCGTTTAGGATGGAAAGGAGACATAGCGAGGCCAGTGGTCCCCGGAACAGCCTCCAAGCGGTTGACAAGAATGAGATGCGAAGGTGCATGGGTGGATGCGAGTTTTTAGCGCGAACGCCTGTGATAAGCACTGTGCCGTTGGGATCGGTGATCCATAGCACGGGATATGCCAGCGAAATTCCACGGGTTAATTTATGTTTGAAATTTGCAATGAGTTGATTTTCAAGCCCTTGCGTGCGGAGAGTGAGAGTCCCTTCCAACCAAAAAGGCGCATCCGAAGGTGCGCTTAGTGGTCGTCGAACGCCCATCCACTACCCGCTTTCAACCTTCCTACGCCAAAAAACATGGACTGGACCAGTTCAGCGTTTCCCTGATGACGTGAAGGGTGTTACCTTGCCCGATATTTCCGGTTTTCACAGGGAGGAGGGCATAACACCCACCTGAAAGGACACATGAATCGCTTGGAATCTCCACGGCATGGCATGATCAAAAAGGCCCTCCGCGTCGGCGGATTGGTGGCCTTCGCTACCGGGGCTGTCTTGTTCGCAATCGGGCTTGCCAGTTTCTTTTCGGCCTTTGGCGGAGGGGGCCCACCCACACTGTTCTGGTGCGCTCTTGTTGGAATGCCCCTGGTCTTCGCGGGGGTCGCAATGCTGCAATTTGGCTTCGTCGGCGCCGCACTCCGCTACTTAGTCGGCGAATCCGCGCCAGTGGCGAAGGATGCCGCCAACTACATGGCAGCCGAAACCAAGGACGCAGTCAAAGCCGTCGCCCAGGCTGTCGGTGAAGGCTTGGAAGAGGGACGAAAGAAGGCGGGAGGATCTGACTCCTCCAAGCCATGAAGGTGGGTGAATAGCGCGCTTGGAACTCCGAAAAATTCCAAGCCTTGCCTATCGTCCCATCACGATATGATGATATGAATGTTATGAACGTTCATTCCCCTATGTAGCACTCAGGGGGTGCCGTGGGACGTCCTATTTCAGCGATTTCAGGTAGGCGGTGATGTCGGCGACGTCCTGGGGTTTCAAGTCCAACACCTGCGGGGTCCACATAAGGGAACGGCCCAGGGGTTTTTTGGAGGAGATGCGTCCGGCAGGAACCAGTTGGGTGACGCCCCCGGCACTGCGAATGACGACCGGGTTGCCGTCGCTCAGGATGAGGCCTTCGATGCGGAGGCCATTGGTCGTGGTGACCAAGTTCGCGCCGTAGCCGTGGGAGATGTCCGCCGAAGGATCGACGATGGATTGGATGACCACCTGCGACGTCTGCGCACGGCCGAAGCCGGTCAGGTCGGGACCCACATCGTTCCCTTCACCCGCCACGCGATGGCACATATAGCATTTGGCAATCTGGTCATGTCCGCGTTTCACATCGCCTTTGAGCGCGGCCACTTCGGCGACGGTGATGGCGTTGGTGGTGGCGGCCTCGGGCATGGTGGAGGCGTTGAGTTCGATGTCTTCCGGGTCGTAGATCTTCCGGCGCTTCAATTCCGCGTCGAGGCCATAGTCTTTCCAGGCACTGTCTTTGCGGTTCAAAAGCCACCAGAAAGCGTCGCCTTTGACGGTGTCGGGAGCTTTGACCGCGGCTTCGAGAATGCCGTCGACGGCGTCCTTGGTCCCCGTATAAGCCAGCGCCGTGAGGGCCGCGCGACGGTCGGCCAGTGAAACCGCATCGGACATGGCCCGGGCATGGAATGACGGCACGGTTTGGGCGGGGTGCAGCCGCCACGCCAGATGGGCCAGGGCTGGGGACCATTTGACCGGATCGATCCCGTTATAGAGAGCGGAAAGCGCGTTATAGAATTCCGTTTCGTGCCCGGCCGCCGCCAATCCGATCGATTCCAGAATCCAACGGTCCTGGCCGTCGTAACGTTGTGCCAGAGCGACCAGAATGGGCTGGGCCTGATCGTATGGCTGATCCCGCAACGCCAATGCCACTTCACGCCAAACGGCCGCCGAGGCGTCACCCGCCATAAGTTTGGCGAGAGTGATCATCGATCCACTGTCGCCCACGGTTTCATAGTGACGGCGCAACGACCGCAGGGCCACCACACGCATTTGTGGATCCGAATCCTTGAGCATGGTTTGGACTTTGGCGACGCCTTCCGTCCCCAACTGAGGGAGCAGCCAAATGGCCCGGGCGCGCACGTGCGGGGCGCTATCGCGCAGCATTCTGGCGACCGGTTTGATGGCTGTTGTTCCGTGCGCCAGCACCGCTTGGAAGCCAGCTCCGCGCACATTAACCGCCGTGCTTTTCAACGCCGCCACGGCGCCATCGAGGGTGGTCAGGTCCACCTTCGGCACCCGCACCTTGGATCCCTTCGGCGCGATGCGGTAGATGGCCCCGGACAGCGTTTCATCCATGTCATTATGTCCGCCCACGCGGGGATCGAAGAAATCCGCGACATAAATCGCGCCGTCGGCACCCACCATGACATCGCTGGGCCGGAAATAGGTCTTGAGCTCCTTGCTGACGCTCGAGTCGCCACCCTTGAAATCGCCCCCGGCAAATTTGCCCTCGCGGTTGCTGGTGAGAAAATCGAAGCGCTCCAATTTATATCCGGCGCCGTCGGGCTTGGGGAAATAGCCGAACACCGTGTTGCGGCCGGGTTCGCCGCTGAGCAGCAGGCCGCGATACTTTTTGCCCAAGGCGCTGTCTTCCACGAAGGCAATGCCCGTAGGGGATCCGCCGCCATAGACATCACCGGCTGGCATGGTTCCCGGGTCTTCCTGGCGCCATTCGGCAATGGGCACGGTCTGGCCGGGACGGCGGTCGGAACTCCAACCGCGCTTCCCGTCGAACGAGCAGAATCCCGCATTGCCACCCTCAATCAGGAAGGCCGTGCGGCACGCGGGAGGATCGTCGTTGTCGTTTTGGAAGACGTCGCCGTAGGCGTTCAGCGTCTGTTCGTAGCTGTTGCGGAAATTATGCCCGATGATGTGCACGCCCGAACCGTCGAAATTCATGCGGGCGGCAAATCCGCCGACCCAAACGCGTCCATCGTCGCTTTTCTGGCCCGCGATTTTCCGGGGATCCCAGCCCAGGTCGCCCGAGGGTTTGCCGCCATAGTACGGATCGTAGGAACTGCCGATGCGGAAGGTTTTGCCCGACTTGTCGGTGAACATCGCGCCACAGTTGCCGGCATTAAAATAGAGCTGGCCGTCCGGGCCGACGGTGAGGCTGTGGATCGTATGGTCGTGCACGCGTCCATTGAAGCCGGTGAGCAGGACTTCGCGTTTGTCGATGGCCGGGTCGAACTTTCCGTCGCGGTCGACGTCGGTATAGACAATGACGTCGGGAGCCATCGAGACGATAACCTTATTGTCGATCACCGCGATACCCATGGGCGCGCGCAGGGCCGGTTCCTGGACAAAGGTCCAGGTCTTGTCCGCTTTGCCATCGCCGTCGGTATCCTGCAGGACCTGGATCCGGTCACCTTCCGGTTGCCGGTTATAATGGCGGCGATAGTCCACGCCTTCGGCCACCCAGATGCGACCGTACTGATCGGTATCGAAATTGGTGGGGTTCTTGATGTCCGGCGACGCGGCCCAAAGTTTGACCTCCAGATCGGGATCCTGGGTGGCGAACATCGACGCGGGGACGACGGTGTCGGCGGCAAACGTAGATTGGAGGCAGGCGGTAACGGTAGCCGCGATGGCCCAACGCCAAAGGACTGCACGATTCATCATAGAGGTCGGCATGTGATCGGAGAATGTCACCTTGAATAGCGGAGTTTGTCCAGAAATGGACATTCGACGAGGTCACCAGGTTGGTCGTGCCACTCGTCCGACCGCGGTCGCCTTCTCCGCGTGTAGCAGGCGAAGGGATCAGGCTGAGGTTGGGCCGTTAAGTCGCCTGCTTTCTCGACCTTGGTCATGCCCTTGGGCAAACTCTGGCGCGGATAGGCGATAAACCATGCGACTCGAACAAATTTTACCGGTGCTGCAACTGGCGGTCAGCCCAGTGATTCTCATTTCGGGAGTAGGCTTGCTGCTGTTGTCGATGACCAATCGGTTCGGACGGGTCGTGGATCGGTTGCGAGCCCAGGCGGAATTGCGTCGTCGCTCGACCCCTTCAGAACAGGGACGAATCTCGATGCAGATGGATATTCTTGGCGTCCGCTGTCGGCTGGTCCGTTCCGCCATCTGGTTTGCTGCCTCTAGTCTGCTGTTGGCGGCAGTCATGGTGATCGCCTTGTTCGTTGTGGCGCTCATGCGCTGGGAGGCGGCGGGGTTGCTAGTGGGGCTCTTTGTCGCCTGCCTGCTGTCCTTGATTGTGTCCCTGGTGTACTTTCTCCGGGATATCAACCTGTCCCTCCGCGCGCTCGATCTGGAAGTGAGGTCGGGCACCAGTCCAACGGGAGATTCACTTCCGCCTCGAACCGGCTGATAACGAACGGATTGGGTTCCCAGTCTTGCGGCGAATCAAACGCAGCTTGGCAGCGTCTGCTGGACGGGTAACACTGACTCCATTCCATGCACCACGAATCCGACTTGGACCGTCGCAGTTTTGTCAAAGGAGCCTCCTTTAGTGGACTGATGGCGATGCTCGGGGCTATCCCGTTGACCGCCGAGGAAGCTGCCAAGGCGGCAGGCGACAACACGTTCCCTCCCCCCAAGGTAGATCCTAATTTCAAGGAAAAGCCCGTCGGACCGCCGGTCAAATTCGGCATTATCGGGTTGGGGAGTCATGGCCGCGAGATCATCACCCATCTGGCCAAGCTTCCGAATGCGCCCGTGGGGGCGATTTGCGATACCTACAAGTCCTCGGTCAAGCGGGCGGCCGACGCGGCGCCCAATGCCAAGGCCTATGAGGATTACAAGCAACTGCTGGATGACAAAGAGGTCCAGGCGGTGGTGATCGCTACCCCGACCCATCTACACAAGACGATCGCCTTGGACGCGATGCAGGCGGGCAAGCACGTGTATCTGGAGGCGCCGATAGCGCATACCATTGACGACGCACGGACGATTGCGAAAGCCGCCCAAGGGCTGCCCGCGGGGCGGGTATTTCAAGCGGGTCTCCAATATCGCGAAAACCCGCAGAACCACCACGTTTTCAAGTTCATCAGGACGGCTGCTGCGGGTAAACCGATTGCCACCCGGGGGCAGTGGAACAAGAAAACCAGTTGGCGGCGCGCTTCCCCCAATTCCGAACGAGAAAAGGCGCTCAATTGGCGGCTCTACAAGGAGAGTTCGCTGGGCATGTTTGGCGAGTTGGGGATCCATAGCGTGGATCTGGCCAGTTGGTATATTGGGGCCATGCCCCTGAGTATCACCGGCTTTGGCGGTATCATACAGTGGCAGGATGACCGTGAAGTCGCGGACACGATCCAGGCGGTGGTCGAGTTTCCCAATGGCGTACGGCACACCTACGGGGCCACGCTGGCGGCCTCGTTCGAAGGGGAGCACGACGTCTTCTTCGGTTCCGATGCCTCGATCCTGATCCGCGATAACCGGGCCTGGATGTTCAAGGAGCAGGACGCGCCGTTGCTCGGTTGGGAAGTTTATGCCCGCAAGGACGAGTTCCTGACCGATTCCGGAATTGCGCTCGTGGCCAACGCGACCAAGATTCTGGCTCAGGGAAAAAAACCGGCCGAAGCCGCTTCCGAGACGGATTCACCCGTGCGTTACGCCCTGGAAAAATTCGTCGAGCACATCAACGACCAGACCAAGCCCGACGCGAACGCCGAGGCCGCCTTCCGTTCAGTCGTCATGGCCGTGAAGGGTAACGAGGCTATTACCTCCGGCAGCAAAGTGACGATAGATCCGGCGCTATATCAGGTTTAGCGAAAGGGGCCTGGGCATCCTTGATCACAAGGGGTCCGACGCGATCCTTACGGCCAACGTTGCGACGTGGCGTCGCGGTCGCTAATAATACACACCGAGGAGGGCGCCACCACGGTCGATTTATAAATGACCAGGTTCGAACCGTCACGTCCGGCAAGAGTGGCCCCCACAGATTGGTAGCGAATCGCCATGAAGCCGCAGGTACGTGCCGCTTCCCCAAGTTGCTGGGAAAGGGAAGATGGCAGGCCGCCGCCCCAATCGGCTTCCAGTTCCTTCAGGGACACTCCCAGGATTTTTCGTGTGGCCTCGTCGGTCAAGTCGAGGACCCGGGCCAGGTCGACCTCGGCGTGATAGAGGCTCACCGGCTGGAAAGCGGCCTTCAACCCGCTGAATTGCCGCCTGAATTCGTCCAGTGCCGTGGACTCCTCCGCCGACATATAGAGGCAATGGGTGCCAGCCAGATTATAGCGGTTCTGCCGGCCCGAGGTGAATAAATAGTTCGGATGGGCGGGCTGGCCCTGCGGAACGAGCGAAGTGATCGGAACCGCCCGGGCCAACCGGCCGCGAAGATCCCGAACCGGTACCCGTTTCAAACTGGCGGAAAAATCCCGCATCAGGTCGGGGCGCCCGTGAGCATATCATCCACCTTGTCGGCCAGCGCCTGCCAGTTCCGCGACTCGATGAGATCCAGCGGCTTGCGCTTTCCCAGGGTGGGATTGGGAGTGTGAAGCCATTTGCGGAATTCCTCGTCATTTTCGGTCTTCGTGCGCAGGCGGGCGATTCGCTCGAAGAATTCCAGTGACGATTGCAGCGAACTCGCGTCGGGGGTCTTGCCCACCGCTTGTTTGGTTTTACCCAGCCAGCGGGCCAGTTTGCTAACCGTGACGCCATAGACCTCGGCAATGCGCTCGGCGGAGAGTTTGCCGTTGGCGACCCGCAGGTCGCGCGTCGCGGCCAGCACCTCCTCCACCTCGTCCAAAGCACTGGTACGTGGTGGGAATCGCAAGGGTTCGGACTCGGCACCGTCCGCGAAGAGGCGCTTCAGGGCTGCCTGCCAGTCGCCCAAGGTTACGTCAATGAGCCGGAGATTGGATGGTGCATCAGGTAAAGAGGGAGTCCGAGGTGCATCGCTGTCGCTGGGCAGCGAAAGGTCCACTGAGACCATGGCTTGGGCCATTCCGGCCAGTGCGGCGCTTCGGTAAGCGTTTGGGAGCGACTCGGAGATACCTACTTCGAAAGAAATTCGCCCTACCGAGTCGGCCCTGGTTCGGTCGGTTTGCTTTTCATTTCGGCGCGCCAACGTCACACGCGCGCCCTTCCAGAAGGCGACTTCCGCGTCCGCAGGTAATGACACAAACTCCACGAGTTCGGGATGTTTGAATCGATTGAAGAATTCCAGTCGCTTTTTCCCGGGTAACGGCTCGTCGGTGGCAATCACTACAAACGGCGTATCCTCGGCTTGGTTGACCATGGAGGCCATTTTCTCAATGGCGACCCCAGGCGTGGTTCCTGCCGCTTCCCAAATCAGCATCCGGCAGTCCTTGACCCCTTGCGCCCACTTCTTGACCGACACCTCGTTGACCTGCGCGACGGCGCTTTTCCCCGCAATCGCAACCCGAGCCATACCGGACCATTGATCGATCGTTCCCACAGTTGAATAGTAAACCAATAGTAAACTCAAAGTCAACTATTCGAAAACCCTCTCATTCTCCCGAAAAACTCAATACAACCAACTGCTGATGCCGTGGTTGGCGTCCAGCGCCACCCCTTGGCGGCGGTAGGCCCAGCACATGTAGCTGATGCTCACGAAAAACGAGGCGGGCACGCGGTTGGCGGCACAGATCTTGACGCCCAGCAAAGTGGTTTTGCCGCCGAAGCCCATGGGTCCGATTCCCAGTTCGTTGGCGGTTTTGAGAATGTCCTGCTCCAGTTCGTCCAAGGCCGGATTGGGATTGCGATCTTCCAGGGTGCGGAGGAATTGGGTCTTGCTCAATTCGTAGCCGGTGGCTCGGTCTCCGCCGATGCAGACGCCGAGGATACCCGGTCCGCAGCCCTTGCCTTGGGCTTGGAGAACGGCGTCGAGGATGACTTTGCGACAGCCGTCCAAATCGCGGTTGGCGTGGAGTTTTTCGATGGGCAGCGAGTATTGGGCGCCCACGTTCTCACAGCCTCCCCCCTTAAGGACCAGCCGTATTTTGACCTCAGGGGAACGATGCTGGTGAAAGTGCATCGCCGGGGCGCCAGGCCCCACGTTGGTGCCGTCGTTCACACCGGTCAGGGAATCCACGGAATTCTGGCGCAAATACCCCTTTTTGGTTGCCGCGCGAACCGCTTCCCGGCAGGTCTCGGCGAAGGTGATCTGGTCGAAGCCAACCGGCACGTCGGCGTAGAACAGGATGGAGCCGGTATCCTGGCAAATAGGCTGCGATTTCTGCTTAGCCAATTCGATGTTTCGGTCGATGATCTTCAGTGCGCTTTCGGCGATGGTGCCTTTTTTCTCGTCGGCGAGGGCGCGCATAATGGCCTGTTGCACGTCGGCCGGGATTTCGGCGGAAGTGCGGCGGATCAACTCCAACATCGAATCAAACGAAGCATCCATACGGTGAGGGAAACCTAGGGAGCCCAACCGGAGGCGTCAACGCCGCCTCGAATAAGTTGGCAGTCGTCCTGAAGGAGGGAGAGAATGAACGGGAACGTTCCCCCCGTTTAGAAAAGGCTTTGAAAATCGGTTCGGTCGAGCCTGATACTTTTGGAGTCCGGGTCTGAAATGCCACAGCTTCTCCTAACGCCGGTGGGGGTCGGCTATCTTGCCGACGTCTTGCTGCTGCTTTTCGTCTCCAGTTTCCTCGCACGAGCGGTGGCGCGGAAGGAAGCGACGCGGGCGACGCAGACGCTTTTCCAATGCCTGTTGTGGCTGACCGTGTTTGCCGGAGCGTATTGCGTGGGGGAGAGCCTGACGCAACCGTATAACCTCTTCTTCCTGTTCTCGGTCAATTTCCTGGTCAACGTTGCGGCGTATTTCCTCCTGCGTTTCGCCTACGCTTTCCCGGACGACAGTGACCATTTTCAACGTGAGGCGCGGGTGGTCACACCGCTGGTGATGGGTTGGCTCGCCGTCGAAGTCGTGATTCTGACCAGCCGGTACCACGCGCTCTTAAGCGAGAATCTGGTAATCTGGCGTCCTTCCTGGGCGGAGTATCCGTTGGCGGCCGAGTTTTTGTGGATTGCCTGGATCCTGGTCCGGAAGACGGTGTCACTGGCCGAGAGAAGCGATCGGCGGTCGTGGCTGGCCCGGTTGTTGAAGCCAGCCAATGTACGTTCCTTGACGACCCTGGGCATGACGGGGGTCTGCCTGCTGGCGGCGGGGTTGGCGAGCTTGACGCCGAATTACCCGTTCGACCTCACCCCCACCGTTAAGGACACCATCCAGAGCGTTGGCATGCTGGTGGTCATCTACCTGTTCAGCATCCTGTATATTAATCGCTTTGCGGGAGCGGTCAGTTTTCAACTCAAGCTGGTGGGATTGGCCCTGGTCACGATCCTGGCGATTCAAAGCACGGCCAATTGGATGATTGCGGCCTTGAACGCGGAAGTGCGAGCGCGTGAGCCGGGTTCTCTAGGGGCGGACGGGCAAATGGCGATCGTTTCCCGGCAGAGCTTGCGTTTCACCCCGAATGCCCAGGGAGGCTATGACCTGGAGCCAATACCGTTCCATTTCGAGCCGATTTCCGGTCCGCCCCTCCGGCAGAAATCTCCCGGCAGGCTGGCCGCTGGAATGCCGATCGGCTTTCCCTTCCGTTATTTCGGTCGTACGGTGACAAACTTTTCTGCCGACCTGGATGGTTATCTCGCCTTCGGCGAGGAAGTGCCCGCCAGTTCCAATTTCCGTTGGCACTATTCATCGAAGCCGGTGGTCGTACCGGCCTTGGCGGCCCTGGTCTATCCCAACCCGGACATTGATGGAGTGTATCTTTCGCGTGAACCCGCGTTTTTGGCGATTACGTGGAACCGTGGCCAGGTGCGGGACCAAGCCCAGGCCCATCTCACTTTCCAGGTAATCCTGCGGGACAACGGAGTTATAGAGTTCAATTACGGCGATCTGGTTTTGCCCGCTTTGCCGATGTTGGCGGGGGTGCCGGATCTATCTTTGGTCGGCCTTTTGCCGGGAGGCCACGAGACCCCGGAATACGTCAATTTCGCGACCGGCCAGCTCAAGGGGCGCCAAGTGACGGGACCCCATGGCGTGGTGGAGGACATCGACCGGGAATTCCGGCGTTCGATCCACCCGCTCTCGGCACGCATGGCGCTGGTGACGGTGCTGGGTGAGATCGTAATCCTGGCCCTCTTTCCCTGGGTTATTCGAAGCACCTTGCTGAAACCGATCGAACGCCTGATCAACGGCATTCGTTCGCTAAAGACTGATGAGGCATTGCCGCCCCTGGAAATCCATCATCCCGATGAGATCGGGTTCCTTACCGATTCCTTTAATGGCATGGCGACCGCCATCCGCGCGAATGCCGTGGAACTCCGGCAACATCGGGATCACTTGGAATTACTGGTCCAAGAGCGCACGGCGGCGTTGGAGGGGGAAATCCGGCAACGCGAGGAAATCGCTTTGGAACTGGATCGAGCCCGGGCGGCGGCCGAGGCTGCCGACCAGGCCAAGAGTGAGTTCCTGGCGAACATGAGTCATGAGATTCGGACGCCGATGAATGGGGTCATCGGCATGACGAACCTGCTTCTGGGCACACCCCTCAATGAACAGCAGCGGGATTTCGCGGAGACGACCCGGCGCAGCGCCGAGTCCTTATTGATTATAATTAACGATATCCTCGACTTCTCGAAAATCGAGGCGGGCAAGCTGGATGTCGAGACGGTGGACTTCAATCTCCGGGATTGTGTGGAGGGAGCGCTGGAGGTCGTGGCGGGATCGGCCCAAGGCAAGGGATTGGAACTGGCGTACGTGATGGGGCCGAACGTTCCCACGCTGTTGCGGGGCGATCCGGGGCGGTTGCGGCAGGTGTTGTTAAACCTCCTCGGGAATGCCGTCAAATTCACCGAGCGCGGGGAGGTGATCCTGGAGGTGATTGCCAGGGGTGAAACGGAGTCGGGAGCCCGGCTGCTGTTTTCCGTCCGGGACACGGGTATAGGCATTCCGGCGGATCGGCAGACGAAGCTCTTTTCGCCCTTTACCCAGGCGGATAACTCGACCGCCCGGCGCTTTGGCGGCACGGGTCTGGGGTTGGCCATATCCCGGCGGCTGGTGGAATTGATGGGGGGTGTCATTGGCATCGAAAGCACGGTGGGCCAGGGATCCAATTTCTGGTTTGTACTTATATTACCCCACCAGATCGGGGCCGTGCAGCCTGTGGAAACCCTCCCGGCCCAGTCCCTGATCGGGCTGCGGGCCCTGGTCGTGCACGGGAACAGGAAGATCCGGGCGATGATCGAGAAGATGCTGCAAGAGATGGATATGGCAGTTTGGCCCGGGGTCTCCAGCCCGGAAGAGGCCGCCAAGGTGGCGGCCCAACGGTTTGGCGACGGTGAGCGTTGCGACCTGGTGGTGGTCGACCACCAGCTTCCGCCGATGGATGGCATGTCGGCGGTCCAAGCGATTCGCGGGAACGCGGACTTCGGCGGATCGCGAATCGTCGCCTGTGCCGCAGTTACCCAGAGAAACGAGATCGGTCAATTGGAGCAGTGGGCAGACGGTTGGATATTCAAGCCGGTCAAACCCCTGGCGTTGCTGAAATGCATCGAGCACGCCCTGGGTACCGAACGTTTCGTGCGGCCGTCCCTGCCTGCTCCGACGCCGTTGCCGGTTCTCGTCGAATCGCCGAGACCGGCGCAAACCGCGAAGATTCTTATAGCGGAGGATAACCGGGTGAACTGGAAGCTGGCGGCGTTGCTGCTCGAGAAACTGGGTTATACAGTGGATCACGCGCCGGATGGAGCGGAAGCGGTGAAGGCCTGCGAGGTGAAGTCCTACGATTTGATTCTCATGGATTGCCAGATGCCCAATATGGACGGCTATGAGGCGACCCATCGCATTCGGGCGACAGAACGCCCCGGCCGGCCGGTCCGGATTGTAGCCATGACTGCCAATGCGATGCAGGGTGACCGTGAAAAATGCATAGCGGCGGGCATGGACGACTATCTATCCAAGCCGATTCGCCTGGAGGATCTCAAGGGTTGCCTCGACAAGCATTTGGGGGATGGGCCGACGGCGAATTAGGCTATGTCTCCGGGGCTGACCACATCGATGGTGGATGGGATGGGGTCTCGGTTTGGCGATTCTGGTGGCGTCTGGCTCGATCCGGGCGGAGGGCCCCGAATGGCCACCAGGTTTCTAACGGACAAGCCCTTCGTTCACCACGTGCTTTCGCGGCTTACGCTGGATGGCGATTTGGCGGTGCAGGGGAGTGAAAAGATATTATTGGAGGAGGATGACCAGGGGCAACTCGGCGGCACGGGGCCCGCTGGCCACCAAGGTGGTCCCCTGCGGTTTGGCGTGGACGAATGGAGTGTTGGATTTTCCAAATCATGAAGCATCTATTGATCTTGTTATTGTGCGTGGCAGCGCTGGCTCGCTCTCTCCAGGCTGCCGATCCGCTCCCGATGTCGACTCCCAAGGCGGAAGGTTTCGATTCAGTGCGCCTGGAGCGGGTACACCAACTGGTCCAGGGAACAGTCAAGGCGGGCGAGCATTCCGGCGGGATGGTATTAATCGCGCGGCACGGCAGGATTGTGGATTGGCAGGCGTGGGGTTCGCGGGATCTGGATAGCGGCGCGCCCATCGAGAAGGACACGATTTTCCGGATCTACTCCATGTCCAAGGTGGTGACCGCCGTGGCGGTGCTCCAGTTGTTTGAGCAAAACAAGTTCAACCTGGATTCACCCGTGAGCGCGTGGATCCCGGAATTGGCCGATCTCAAGGTATTTGCGGGTGGGACTGCCGAGGCTCCGCTCCTTGAGCCAATGAAGAAACCCATCACCGTGAAGATGCTTCTGAATCATACGGCGGGGTTTACCTATGATTTTTTCAGCGGGTCGCCCGTCCACGATCTCTATAAGAAACAGGATCTGTGGAACGCCTCCTCGCTCGACGAATTCATCGGCCGGGTCGCGAAGCTGCCGTTGGTGGCCCAACCGGGAGTCAGCTTCAATTATGGGATCAGCGATGACGTGCTCGGCCTGCTTATCCAACGGGTGAGCGGGGAGTCCTTCGAGAATTATGTATCCAATCATATCACGGGCCCATTGCGAATGAAAGACACGGCGTTCGACGTGCCACCGGAGAAAATGAACCGGGTGGCCAAGCTACACGAGCAGGGACCTGACGGAAAGCTGCACACCACCCCGGCGATCATCGGCGCCTATGCCGAGGCGGGCCGGGGCATTCCAGCCGGTGGCGCGGGGCTGTTTTCCACCATCGGTGATTATGCGCGTTTCGTGCAGATGCTGGTCAACGGTGGTCAACTGGACGGGGTGCGGATTCTTGGGCGCAAGACCGTGGAACTGGCCCGAATCAATTCACTGCCCAAGACCTCGCCACCCGTTTCGGCAGGCGACGGATGGGGACTCTTTAGCGCCGTGCGATTCGACGTCGCGGAGAGCAACGAACCCAGTTCGGTGGGCATGTTCTACTGGAGCGGAGCGGCCACCACCCACTTCTTTGCGGATCCGTCCGAAGGCCTGGTGGCATTGGTCTTCTGCCAGCACCTGCCATTCGACCAGCACCGTCTATTTACCCGTTTCCACACCGCGGTTTACCAGGCTTTGGAGTAGGTCATGGTAGCAGAGCTGTCCTGGCTCTGCATGCAGCGGCGAGCCGCCGCTGCTACCTTGCGGCGCGAACGTAGCCACCGAGGTAACGAGGTGGTGGTGCGTGGTGAGGCGTCGGTATCGCCAGTCCGCCTCCCTACGTCGGCAGCTACCAATGTCTCGTGGTCTTCCACGAGCAAACATAGTCAATAATTATATCTAGATAGACATTGGTATGGCGGGTGGTGTTGTTGGGTTGAGATTCCCAAGGCCCGGTAGATCGAGGCGTTTAACGCAAGCGCTTGCCGTCATGGAGTGCACCGGCAGCGACGGCGCTTTGGTGCGTGGTGAGAGTCTGGCCAAGCCTTACGTCCGCTAAGATCAAATGGCTTTCCAAAGCGGTGTCGCGCTTCGCTTGCCACCGCACTCCACGACGCTGTCGCGCGTTGTTGCACGCCTTGTATTTCTCATGCCCTTATTTTCCCCCCAATCAAACTATACCCTCCGGGCGGCGAGGCTGGCGTGGCGGG
>DATJII010000137.1:0-5031 GCA_035493435.1 Candidatus Limnocylindria bacterium
CGGGAATCCCCAACCGGCCATGGAAGCCTTCGGGTTTTCCCCCACTCCGTTTGAGGAAGGTGTCCGGCGCATGCTGATGGCAAAATCGTGAATCTTTCGCGCCGAATTCCTCCCGGGTCGCCGGACCGTGATTTAAAAAAAAAAAAGCCCGGCATTGGGATGCCGGGCCATGATTAGATAAGCGGGAAGGAGCCTCTTACGACAGCTTCGCGAGCAGTTCGTCGTTGGTCTTATACTTCTTGATGGCCGACAGCAGCGTCTCCATCGCTTCCACGGGCTGCAGATCGGTCATCATGCGGCGCAGTTTGCGGACGGCCTCCATGTTTTTGACCGGGAAGAGTTTCTCTTCTTTGCGGGTGCCAGACTTGGGAATATCGATGGCCGGAAACAAGCGGCGCTCGGACAACTTGCGGTCCAGGACGAGTTCCATGTTACCCGTGCCTTTGAATTCCTGGAAAATCAGCTCATCCATGCGCGAACCTGTATCGATCAACGCGGTTGCCAGGATGGTCAACGAGCCCCCTTCTTCAACTTTGCGGGCGGCCGCGAACATCTTGCGGGGAATTTCCAGGGCGCGGGCGTCCACGCCACCGGTCATCGTACGACCCGATCCACCGTGAACACTGTTATAGGCCCGCGCCACACGGGTGATCGAATCGAGAAGGACGAATACGTCCTTGCCGGCTTCCACCATTCGGCGGCAGCGTTCGATCATGAACCGGCTCAGACGAACGTGGGTTTCCAAGTCCTGATCGTTGCTGGAGGCGACGACCTCAGCCTTGACCGAGCGTTGGAAATCCGTGACTTCTTCGGGCCGCTCGTCGATCAACAAGACCATCGCGTGAACTTCCGGATGGTTCGTGGTGATGGCATTGCAGATCTGCTTGAGAATGGTGGTCTTGCCCGTGCGCGGAGGGGCAACAATCAAGCCACGCGTGCCTTTGCCGATGGGGGTGACTAGATCGATGATCCGGGTTTCCACCAGGTCCGGCGCCGTTTCCAATTGGAATTTTTCGATCGGGTCGATCGTGGTGAGATTCTCAAATCGGATGGAATGCAGGTAGTCCTGGTAACTCCGGCTATTGACCTCCAACACCTCGCGCAATTGAGGACTGTTGCCCCGGTGCGGCGGATTGACGGTGCACTTGATCAAACAACCTTCGCGCAAGGCGAGCCGCTTGATCGAGTCGGGCGTCAGGAAGACGTCGGTCGGCTTGGGCGAGAAATTGCCCTTGGCGGAGCGAAGGAATCCGAAGCCTTTTTCCGACACTTCCAACCAACCATCGTGGACGACGGGCTCAGCTTGGATGACGGGCTGGCTATTTTGGATCGCCGGAGCGGCTGGTCCACGTTGGTCGCGTGGATCCCGCTGGTCGCGCTGATCACGTTGCTGGCCTCCGCCGCCACCGCCATAACCACCACCCCCACCGCCGCCACGATTCTGGCTGCCGCCTCGGTCATTACGGTGATGACGATGGTGTCCGCCATGACGGGGACCATTACTGGGGCGGGTATTGCCCCGAAAGCTCTGGGGATTGGTTTGTCCCTGACCGGTATAACCGATCTGGTTCGGATTCTGCGGCGGTCCGGCATCGCGGGAGCCGGTTGCGGGAGCTGCTTCGGCAGGGCCAGCTTGCTGCGGATTTCCATTCGCCGCAGGGCTACCCTGAGGATTCGATTCGTTCATGATTTAATAACGTCCGCTCGGTCTGAACCCAAAGGCGGCGAAACACAATGTGCCGCAAGAACTTTAGAACTCGGGGAAGCCGCTTGTTTACGCTCAAAATAAGAAGAACCAAGACAAGCAGTCAGACCTGTGACAGGCCGAACGTTATACGAAAACAGCGCAGGCGCAACTATTGTTTTTGCGATTCCGCGGGGATAGGGCAACTGGGCCCTGCCGCTGAAACCACAGTGATCGTCGGCCCAGGCAAACCGCTGGGCCATCATAAAACCGAGATCCCTGCTATCGGCGAGAAGCTTCGTTTGGGGAAGAGAGCAGACAAATCGAAGCTGAGGACACCCGATTCTAGCACCAGATACTCCATTGGTAAGTGTGGCAACCTTACCGAAGCCTCTCACCGTCAGGTTGGGCTCAACGGAGTTTCTCCCTCCCATTCTTGGCGGACGCGCCGGATGGGCTCGAACAACATGACGGAGCCTAGCCCGTCGCTCGTTGCCGAACTCGGCAAGTGTCAACTTGCCTCCACCAGTAACGTGGCCGGTCCAAGCCACCGGGAGAGGCATGGCCCATAGCTCACGTCTTATCCCGCGGGCGCTTTTCCAGGCGCCAAACTACTCAATCCCGAGCAGGCGGCGGCCTTCGGGAGTGATCATGCTTTGATGCCACGGCGGATCCCAAACTATCTCCACGCTGGCGTCTTCCACGGCAGGCAGCATCAATATCTTCTGTTGAGCGTCCCCGGCGATCGTCGCTCCCATGCCGCACCCAGGAGCGGTGAGCGTCATCTTGACGAAAACCTTGTTGTTCCCGGAGGGCAGTGGCTCGATACCCATGTCATACACCAGTCCCAAGTCCACGATGTTTACCGGGATTTCCGGGTCGTAGCAGGAACGGAGCGTTTCCCAAACCATCTTTTCATCCACCTGCCCCGCCACTTTCTCCGGCGTTGCGGCACCCGTTTCAGCTTTCAGGCCTATGGCATCCGCGTCGGAGGCCGCGATACGAAAAAGGCCACCCAAGGCATGAACAGTGTAAGAGCCGCCCAGAGTTTGGGTGATGTCCACTTCTGAACCCGCAGGAAGCGTGACAGTATTGCCAGCCGGGATCTGGATCGCGTTGCAATCACGGCTAAGCGTGACGGTGGTGACCGAATGCATTCTGTTTCCAAAGTAGCGGCCTTCTGGCTTTAGCCAAGTCTGCATCGCGAAAGAAATGTTCTTCCCTGCCATCCGGCCGAAGGAGGGCTGTCAGAACAGGCGGGTTCCACCACTGGCAGGCCCTGAATAAGCCCTTTACAGGCATCCCTCACTTGCGCTCTTCTGGTCTCATGTCAGTAACGCATCGGCCGTCTGAACGGCCGGCCAAAAGTCTCGACACAGGAGGGCCTCTGAAGAGTTTTCCCGCTCTGGATGAAGCCATTACTCGTTCGCAGAGCTTTCTGCTCTCTGAGCAGAAGCCGGAGGGCTATTGGGTGGGTGAATTGCTGGTCGATTCCACCTTGGTGTCGGACATGGTGATCTTCTATCACTGGTGGGGAAAGGTTGACCTGGCATGGCAACAAAAGGCGGTTAATACGCTGTTTTCCATGCAGTTAGGCGATGGCGGCTGGAATATCTATCCGCATGGTCCTGCCGAGGTCAACGCGACCATCAAAGCTTATCTGGCGCTCAAGTTAGCGGGCATTCCGGCTACCGACCCGCGCATGCTAAAGGCGCGCGAAATGGCGCGCAGCCTGGGCGGTGTCCCGCGGATGAACACCTTTTCCAAACTGTATCTCGCGCTGATCGGTTTGGTGGAATGGCATCACGTTCCCACCATTCCCTGTGAGGTCCTGCTCATCGGCAAATGGTTCCACGTCAATTTCTGGGAAATGAGCAATTGGTCGCGAGCCATGATCATCCCACTCGCCATCATCAACCATTTTCGCCCGACTCGCCGGGTGACTGTCGACCTGGATGAGCTCTATCCCAATGGCAAATGGGAACTTGATGAGCCTCTCCGCCCCCGGTACTTCGATTTCAGCCTGCGCAATATGTTCCTCTGGCTGGACCGCCTGCATAAACTCGCGGAATGGGTCAGTCGCCAAGGCCTCCATCCGTTCCGCGCCAGCGCGCTGAAGCGGGCCGAGAACTGGATGCTGGAGCGCTTTGAGGGCAGCGGTGGCCTGGCGGCCATCTTCCCAGCGATGCTGAATGCGCTCATCGCGTTAATCGCCCTGGGCTATCCCGACGATCACCCAGAGGTCATTCGCGCCCACGAGGAACTGCTCAAGCTCCAGCACCATACTGATACCCAAATCCGGATCGAGCCGTGCTTCTCGCCGGTCTGGGACTCGGCCATTGTCGCGATTTGCCTCCGGGAATCCGGGGTCCCTGCAGATCATCCGCGCCTCACCCGGGCCGCCGAGTGGATCATGGCGAAAGAGATCCGTTTTCGCGGCGATTGGATTCACAAGAATCCGGCCGACGTCGCCCCCAGCGGCTGGGTGTTCGAGTACGACAATAAGTGGAACCCTGACGTCGACGATACCGCCATGGTATTGCTGGCGTTGCGGCAGATCCCGACGAACAACGTGAAACTGCGGGACGAGAGCTTTCGCCGAGGGCTCGACTGGATGATGACGTTCCAATGCCGCGACGGCGGTTGGGCTGCCTTTGACAAGGACTGCACGAAAAGCGTCCTCGAGAAAGTGCCTTTCGCCGACCACAACGCCATGCTGGATCCGGAGTGCGCCGATATCACTGCACGTATCCTGGAACTTCTGGGCTACGAAGGCTATCCGGTCGATCACCCACAGATCAAACGCGCGATGGACTACCTGCGCGCAAATCAAGAGGCGGACGGTTCTTGGTATGGGCGGTGGGGCGTAAACTATATCTACGGCACCTGGCAGGTGCTCCGCGGCGTCAAGGCCATCGGTATCGACATGGGAGAATCGTGGATTCTACGGGCACGCGATTGGCTGCGAAGCGTCCAGTTGCCGGACGGCGGCTGGGGCGAACGTTGCAATACCTACGACGACCCGATTTTCAAGGGCACCGGTCCCAGCACCGCTTCCCAATCGGCTTGGGCGGTCATGGGGCTTTGTGCCTTGGGCGATCCCAATGATCCCTGGCTGAAGCGTGGAATCGACTACCTCGTTCGCACCCAGAATGAAGATGGGTCCTGGACCGAGGATGAAATCACGGGCACTGGCTTTCCCAAGGTGTTCTACCTCAAATACGATATGTATAGAAATAGCTGGCCGCTTCTCGCGCTCGCCACATATCGTAAATTGCTCACCGGCTTCAACGGTGCTCCTGGCCTCGTTGGAAATGGCGATACCCAGTTCGATCCAGATCTGTTCG